>JBAZOE010000012.1:0-20379 GCA_041648875.1 Candidatus Omnitrophota bacterium | reverse complement strand
GAGGAAGAGGCCAAGGTAAAGAAAACCAGGAAAACAGTTAAGAAAGAAGCCAAAAAAGAAACCAAGAAAATTTCTAAAAAAGAGGGTGTTTCTTTAGAGGATCTCTCGGGAGTTGGAGAAAAAACTATTGAAAGCTTAAAAGACGCGGGGGTTAAGTGTATCGATGATATTATAAAGATCAAAGAAGAAGGGTTGGTAAAGATTAAAGGCATTGGAGAAAAGAAGGCTCAAAAGATATTTGCGGAAGCAAAGAAATTAGCTTAGTTTTTAATATAAAAAAACTGCCTGCAGGCAGTTGAGGGAGAGAGATTATGCCCACCAAGGTAAAGAAAGAAAAGACAGCAGTAAAGAAAACAGGTAAGCCTAAAATTAGTGCGCAGAAGAAGGTTGAGGCAAAAACCAAGAAGGCTATCCCCAAAGCGCATGCTTTGAAGCCTAAAGCCGCGATAACTAAGCCGCTTAAGCTTAAGGTTGCCGCAAAGAAAAAAAAGGAGGAGTCTCTCCCGGTAATTAAGCAGGCGGTAAAACATGAGCCAAAAGTTGAAGTTAAGATAGAATCGGGTACAGCGCAGAAGCCAGAAGTAAAGCACGAAGCAAAGCCTGTAATCAAACCTGTAACAGTGCCTGCTCATGAGATAAAACCCGAACCTCTTCCTGAAGTTAAAGTTGAAGCTGTCCCGAGTAAAGAGATCGAGATAGAGCTTCCGATTACACTTAAAGATCTAGCGGTAAAATTACAGGAGAAATCAAGCGTTCTCATAAAACATTTTATGAGCATGGGGATGATGGTTGGGATTAACCAGCCCCTGGATGAGGAGTCCGTAAATAAGCTGTGCTTAAAGTACGATTGTAAGATTAAGAAAGCCCTTAACGCTGAAGAAATAGCCCTGCAGGAGCATAAAGAAAAAGATAAGCCCGGCCAGCTTAAAAAACGCTCGCCGATAGTTACTTTTATGGGGCATGTTGATCACGGTAAGACTTCTCTTCTTGATGCCATACGTAAAACCAAGGTCGCCGAGGGTGAGCATGGAGGGATTACCCAGCATATCGGCGCTTACCGGGTCAGCCTTGCCGAGGGCGAGATTACCTTTTTGGATACGCCTGGCCATGAAGCATTCACCGCTATGCGCGCCAGGGGCGCACGGATTACCGATATCGTTGTCCTGGTGGTTGCAGCCGATGACGGGATTATGCCGCAGACACAGGAGGCAATTGACCACGCGCGAGCTGCCGGAGTAACCATTATTGTCGCCATAAATAAGATAGACAAGCCGCAGGCAGATGTGGATATGGTTAAAAAACAATTATCGCAAGCCGGGCTGACCGCTGAAGATTGGGGCGGCAAGACTATTACTGTGCCTGTCTCCGCTAAGACCGGTTTGGGAATAGATAGTTTATTGGAGATGATCCTGCTGCAGGCGGAGATAATGGAATTAAAAGCGAATCCTGGCCGCCTGGCCAGCGGGGTGGTTGTGGAGGCGAAGATGGCTAAAGGCAGAGGCCCCGTAGCTACGCTGCTTGTGCAAAACGGAACTCTGCACCTTAACCAGAATATTGTTGTAGGTAATTTCTATGGTAAAATCCGGGCGATGCTTGATGACCGGGGCCGCTCAGTAACCGCTGTCGGGCCTGCTTCTCCGGTAGAGGTATTGGGAATAAGCGGAATCCCGCAGGTCGGCGAGCAGTTTTTTGCGATTGAAGATGAAAAGCAGGCAAAGGATCTGGTCCAGGCGCGAATGGAAAAAGAAAAGCAGCAGCAGATAAAAATCGTAAAAAGGGTAAGCCTGGAAGATCTGCACGCTCAAATTGCCGCAGGGAAAATCAAAGAGTTAAAATTGATTATTAAATCCGACGTCCAGGGATCGCTGGAAGCGATCAAAGATACTTTGGAGAAGCTGAATGTTTCCGAAATAAAAATTGATGTGATCCATGCCGGCGTAGGCAATATCAACAATTCAGATGTAATTTTGGCGATAGCTTCCGATGCCCTGATCGTGGGTTTTAATGTCAGCTCCGATGAATTAGCCAAAGAGTTGATCGCCAAAGAAGGCATTGAAGTAAAGATATACAATATAATTTACGAGTTGGCTAACGATATAAAAGCCGCGGTAGAAGGAATGCTTGACCCTAAGTTGAAAAGAGTATTTTTGGGCAGGGCCGAAGTTAAGAAGATGTTTAAGCTTTCCCGTTCCGGATTGATCGCCGGCTGTATAGTGACTAAAGGCAAAATTAACCGCAACAGTATGGTTACCGTGGTGCGTAACGGCCAGGTCGCTTTTGAAGGCAAGCTCTCGAGCCTAAAGCGTTTTAAGGATGATGTGCGTGATGTCTCCGAAGGGTTTGAGTGCGGTATCGCTATCGGCGGATTTGATCAGTTGATGGAAGGGGATATTATTGAGGCTTATGATATAGAAAAGATTGCCAGGACGTTATGAGAAAAAGAATATTAAGCGGTATGCGGCCTACGGGCAAGCTGCACTTGGGCCATCTGGTTGGCGCCTTAGCTAACTGGGCAAAGCTTCAAAATGAATATGACTGTTTCTTTATGGCGGCGGATTGGCATGCGCTTATGTCGGAGTATGAAAATCCAGAGCGCCTTAAGGAAAACATACTGGATAATGTTATCGATTGGCTTGCTTGCGGCATAGATCCTGAGAAGGCTACAATTTTTATCCAGTCGCATGTGCCGGAACATCTTGAGCTTTATTTTATCCTTTCCTTGATTACCCCTCTTGGGCTGCTGGAGCGCTGCCCTACCTATAAAGAGCAGTTACGCGAGGTTACTAACCGGGATTTAAGCACCTATGCTTTCCTGGGCTACCCCGTATTACAGGCTGCCGATATCCTGCTTTACAAGGCCGATGCTGTTCCGGTAGGAGAGGACCAGCTGCCGCATTTGGAATTAACCCGCCAGATCAGCCGTAAATTTAACCATCTTTATAAAACAAATTGTTTCCCTGAACCAAAGGCCCTGCTTACTGAAACTACCCGCCTTTTAGGCTTGGACGGTCGCAAAATGAGCAAAAGTTATAATAATTATATCGGGTTATCGGAAGACCCCGAAACTATCCGCAAAAAAGTTCAAAATATGTTTACCGATCCCGAGCGCATACGCTTAAGCGACCCGGGCCATCCGCATAAATGCAATGTCTTTAATTATTACTCCGTATTTTTCCCCGGGACTAAGCAAGAGGCGCAGGAGCGTTGTTCTGCTTCAACGATCGGCTGCACCGTCTGTAAAAAGGAATTGGCGGAGAAAATAATTGATTTATTGGCCCCGATCCAGGAAAAAAGGCAGGCATTGCTGAAAGATAAAAAACATATCCAGGAGATAATGTCTTCAGGCGCCTTGAAAGCGTCAAACTTCGCCAAAAAAACTATTGCCGAAGTAAAAGGCCTGTTAAAAATATAATATGAATTATAAAATACGTTTAGATATGTTTGAGGGCCCGCTGGACCTGCTGCTGTACCTGGTAAAAAAGGACCACCTTAATATTTACGATATTCCTATCGCGAAAGTTACCCAGCAATACCTGGAATATATTAATTTCATGCAGCTTTTGGACCTGGATATAGTGGGAGATTTCCTGGTGATGGCGGCTACCCTTATGCAGATAAAATCCAAGATGCTGCTTCCGGCAAGCCAGGCGCCGGAGGAGGAAGAGCAGGAGGACCCGCGCGCCGAACTGGTAAAAAGGCTCTTGGAGTATGAGAAATTCAAGCAGATTGCCGAGGACTTAAGGGAAAGAGAGCTCAGCCAGCAGGATGTCTTTAAGCGCCAAAAGACAGAAGCGCCTCTGGATTCTAAGGCGCCGGCCAAAGATGATGATAAATATTTTGAGGCCAGTATATTTGATTTAATCAGCGCTTTTTCCCAGGCCTTAAAAGATATCCCTAAAGAGGTCTTTTATGAAGTAATCAAAGACCAGTTTACCGTTGAGCAGAAGGTGCATGATATCCTGCATCTTCTGCTGGTTGAAACGGATGTCAAGCTTTCATCCTTATTCGCCAAATCAAAAGATAAGCTGGAAATAATCGTAATCTTCCTGGCAATCCTGGAATTAGCGAAAATGAAAGAGATCATTACCCGCCAGGACGCGGCATTCGAAGATATAATTATATCGAGAAATAAGGAAAATATCATTCCCTATGAGCGAAAAGACCAGGCAGACCCTGCTTAAGGCCAATCCGATCGTCGCTGATATCAAAGAATCCGAAGAGGATGTGGTTTTAAATATATCCTTGAGGCCGAAGAAATTTTCTGAATTTGTCGGCCATAAAGATATCGTGGATAACTTAAAAATAGCGATACAGGCGGCCAAGCAGAGGGAGGAGCCTTTAGAACATGTGCTTTTGAGCGGCCCGCCGGGGCTGGGCAAGACCTCTTTGTCGCATATTATTTCGCATGAAATGGGCGCTAAAATTACCGCTACCAGCGGCCCGGCTATTGAACGCGCCGGAGACTTGATCGGAATTTTGACTAACCTTGAAGCCGGGGATATTCTTTTTATCGATGAGATACACCGCATGTCTAAGGTGGTTGAAGAGTTTTTGTACCCGGCAATGGAAAATTTTCAGATTGATTTTGTGATTGATAAAGGGCCTTACGCTAAAACTATTAAGTTCAATCTTAAGCCTTTTACTTTAATCGGGGCGACTACCCGCACAGGCCTTTTGGCCGCTCCGCTTAGGGGAAGGTTTGGTATATTTTACAGCCTTGATTTCTATAAAATAGAAGATTTGGCCAGGATTATAAAAAACTCAAGCGCCTTATTGGCAGTGCAGATTGAAGAAGATGCCTGCCTTGAAATAGCCCGGCGCGCTAGAGGGACTCCGCGTATCGCTAACCGTCTTTTGCGGCGGGTACGCGACTACGCGCAGGTGCTTAAAATTAAACAAGTGGATGCGCCTGCGGCCTCCAAGATCCTTGATGAGCTTGGCATAGACCAGGCTGGTTTTGATGATTTAGACCGCAAAGTCCTGAAATTGATCCTTGATTCGTTTGGCGGAGGGCCGGTGGGGGTTGAGTCACTGGCAGCCAGTTTAAATGAAGAAGTGGATACTATCGCCGATACAGTTGAGCCGTATCTTTTAAAAGCGGGATACTTAAAGCGCACTTCCCGGGGAAGGCTGGCCACAAAGAAGGCGTTTGAGCATTTCGGGTTAAAGTATAACAAAGAGCATCAACAAGAGATTTTTTAGCTGTCCCTGGAAATGAAAATCCTACTGCATATCTGCTGCGGACCTTGCCTGATTTACCCTTTAAAAAGGCTGAATGACCAATGTTTTAAGGTAAAAGGATTTTATTATAATCCCAATATCCACCCTGCCGCAGAATTTGACAGGCGTAAGGATGCGGTTATGGGTTTAAGCAAAGACCTGCAGTTTGAGGTAGAGTCCCCGGAGTATATGCCGTCTGAATTTTCTCAGGCAATCGGCACTAACCTGCGGGCGCCAGGACGCTGCGCAAGTTGTTGGGGATTGCGCCTGCGAAAAACAGCTCTCTATGCCAAAGAAAATGGTTTTGAGGCCTTCACTTCAACTTTGCTGGTCAGCCCATACCAGGATCAGGGAATACTTAAACAAATAGGCAGCCAGGCCGCAAAAGAAGCGGGGATAGATTTTTATTATGAAGATTTCCGGGTTGGGTTCAGGCAGGCTCACGAAGAAGCTAAAAGTAAAGGGATTTATTGCCAAAAATATTGCGGGTGCAGTTATTCTGAACTCGAAAGGCATATAAGGATAAAAAAATGAAAAATAAAATATTGGTTTTATTGCTGGTATGTTATTTGTTTAGTTTGGGCATGGTTTTTGCCCAGGATAAAGAAATTCCGGCTAAAGAGATTTCGGCGCGGGGAGTTTGGGTTTCTGTGTTTTCAGGCAAGAAAGTGCTTTATACAAAAGAAGGGGTAAGCAACCTGATTGCGCAGTGTAAGAAGGCAAAGATAAATGAGATCTACCTGCAATTCTTCCAGTCAGGCAATGCCTATTATGATTCTAAAAGTTGCGATAGGACGAAATATGACTCCATGGTTAAGGCGGCGGGCATGGACACATTAGATTTATTACTTAGAGAGGCGCAGGAGAATAATATCAAGGTTTTTGCCTGGGTAAATGTTTTGAGCCTGGGCAAAAATGAGAATGCGGATATCCTGAAGAAATACGGCGGTTCTATTTTGACCCTGGATCAATACCAAAGGGAGTCTAAAACCGATTCTAAAATGGAGTTAGATAAGTATTACCTGAGGGAGGACCAGATATTTTTAGAGCCCGGAGACCCCAGGATAGAAGAATATATCCTAACGATCATCAATGAAATTATTAACCGCTATCCGTTAATCAGCGGGGTGCATTTAGATTATATCCGTTATCCTTCACCTGTGCCGTTTGTCCCCGGGTCAAGATTCAAGAATTTTGGGTTGACTTACGGTTATGGGCAGAAGAATGTGGAGCGCTTTAAAGACAAAACCGGGCTTAACCCCCTGGATACCTTGAATAATGAAGATGAGTACCTGGCTTGGGATAATTGGAAACGCCAGCAGGTTACGGATTTGGTGCGTAAGATTTCCAGTTTAGTCAAGGTTAAATCCCCGGATTTGGCAGTTTCCTGCGCGGTTATTCCGCTAACCGAACGCGCCTATGCCAACGCCTTCCAGGACTGGTCGGCCTGGCTTGAGGAAGGTCTCGTTGATTATGTTGTGCTGATGTCTTACACTAAAGATAACCAGTTCGCCAAAGAGATAGTTAAATCAAGCCTCGGCCACCGCGGCAAGGGGAAAATATATATAGGCATAGGTCTATTCTTAATGAAAAACAATCTTGACCTGTTCTTCAACCAATACCGCATGGTTACTGACTTGGCTCCCGACGGCATAGTATTTTTTTCAATCGACGATTTAACTGATCAGGTAACCGGTTATTTAAACTAAAACCCCTCCATACCAATAATGCTCAAGCTTTCTGAATTTGATTATCCGCTTCCTAAAGAATTGATCGCTCAGTATCCTTTGGAAAATAGAGAAGAGGCCAGGCTCCTGATTGTAGACAGGCAAGCCGGTAAGATTACTCATAGTGTATTTAAAGATGTTGGGAATTTTTTCAGGAAAAAAGATTTATTAGTCCTTAACGATACCAAGGTTTTGCATTGCCGTTTAATGGGCAATAAAAAAACCGGAGGCAAGGTTGAGATTCTTCTTACCCGCAGGCTGAACGGCTCAACATTTTCCTGCCTGGTCCAGCCAAGCCGGACAAAAATCGGCGAGAAGATTATCTTTGCCGAAGGAAAGATCTCCGGAATTTTGAGCGCCCGCGGGCAAATCAGTTTTAAACAGCCCGATGCGGATATAATTTACAATTATGGCGTTGTGCCTTTGCCGCCCTATATAAAACGTGAGCCTATCGAATCAGATAAAGTTTATTACCAGACGGTTTACGCAAAGAATGAAGGCGCGCTTGCTTCGCCTACTGCCGGACTGCATTTTACGGAAGAAATACTTGCGGATTTGCCTGCTAAAGGAATTCAGTTGGCTTATGTAACTTTGCACGTTGGCTTAGGTACATTTAGGCCGGTAAGATGCGAGAATATACTTGAGCATAAGATGGAGCCGGAGTATTTTCTGGTGCCTGATGAAACTATCGCCAAGCTCAACCAAGTTAAGGTTGACAAAGGCCGGATTATCGCTGTTGGTACGACTGCTTTAAGGACACTTGAGACTTATGCCGATGGCCGCAAAGAAGGTAATACGGATTTATTCATATATCCGGGTTATAAATTTAAATTAGTCGATTGTCTATTAACTAATTTTCATCTTCCGATGACCACGCTTTTTATGCTGGTCTGTGCTTTTGGCGGAGAAAAGCTGATGAAGCAGGCTTATCAGGAAGCAGTTGAAAAGAAGTATAGATTTTATAGCTACGGCGACGCAATGTTGATTATCTAGCGTCTGCCTTGTCTTGTTTCACGCAGGGACGCTCGTTTGACCCGGCGTGGCAAACTTCGCTCGGGTTTCGGCCTCGCTCCCCGCAAAGCAAAATAGGCGGCGGGACCTTGCCCGCTCGGCCTGCAAACGCCCTGCTTAGAAACAAGCCAAGTCAGTTTATATATTTTATTAAGCGCAGTCCCTGTGAGCAAACGAACAGGGGCAAGCCAAGTCATCCGCTAAATATACAATTAACTAGATCAGGGGGCAAATAGTAAGATCTTATGGAAAAAAAGAAGAATATTACTAGAAATAGTAATGAGACTAAGCTTTCTGGTCACAAACGAATCAAGAAAGAACTTAAGCCACCATTTATGCAGATACTTAATCTTAAACCTTCTTCTTGGATTGATGAGCGTTTGCCGGAAATGTTATGGGCTGTTTTAGTTATTGGAAATATGGAAAGATTAAAAGCTCTTGAATTTTTTAGATATATTGCCTGCTATGTAGATAAGAATAAAGATTGTTATGATATAACTCTAACCGGTGTAAGTAAATTTCCAGTAGATAAAAAAGAGGAGTTTATTAAAAGTATTATATCTTGGTCTGATGAAATTAAAATTGTATTACGTCCCTTGGTTCTATTCCCAGGCTTGCCAGCAATTGATGTTTGGAAAAGTTATTTAGGGCAGCCAGAATTGGAGGAGGATTGGGAAAAATTAGGGATGGGGGTATCAAAAACTCTTTGGCATCAAACAGAAGAAGCTACAGATTGCAGATGGGTGAAAATCTTATGTCAAATTTGCGGAGATCAACTACATCTTCCTTCATCACCCAATAGTGCAGATGATTTGTTAAAAGAAATTATCGAATATCCTAATTATGGAGAATTGACAAAAGTTAGGCCACTTATACGTTCATTAGAAATATCTCCTGACCCAAGAAGTAAGGGAGGTCCTAGTGAATGGGCTATAAGTTTTTGGCAGTATTGTTTTAACGAGACCGGATGCCTTCCTATGGAAGCGGTAAGTGAAAAAAACAATAAGAGAAAAAAAGAACTTATAGATGAAACTGAAGCTGCCAGAAAATATTATTTTGAAGAAGCTAAGAAAATAAGAGATAAGCTTATTGACCATCTTATAGTAACAGCTAAAACATCAGCAATAGACTCTCGACATGAAGGCGTTTTTGGTATTGCCCTTTTTAGTTTAAATCTTTTTATCGAAATAATCATTTATAGATTATCTTTGTCTATTTCGGGAAGAGGAAGTTTAAGGATGTTAGTTGAATCCTACATTGTATTTAAATATTTGCTAAAAAAGGAAAAAAATGAGTCAAATGTTTGGAATGATTATCGAAGCTATGGCTCGGGACAGCTTAAGTTAATTTATTTGAAGCTTAATGAATTGGGAGAACAAATAAGTAGTGTTGATATTGATGAATTAGCTGATTTTGCAAATGAAGATAAGTGGGTTGAATTTGTAACGATAAACCTTGGTCATTGGGATTCATCAAATTTGAGAATAATTAGTGAAGAGGTTGGACTTAAAATACTTTATGATAAATTTTACAATTATACTTCAGGGTATATGCATGCTAATTGGGGAGCTATAAGGGAGTCTGTCTATCAAAAGTGTATGAATCCCTTGCATCGTCTTCATCGAGTGCCTACTTATGGTTTATCATCAATGTCTAGTATTACTAATGATGCAATAGAGGTTACAAACTATATTCTAGAATCTTTATCTGAAGCATATCCGAAATTTGAATTTAGATTAAAAAGATTTGATATTGCAACGGAGAGAGAAGCAAGCGAAAAGAACCCTGGGGATACGACACTTAATCCCTTAAAAAAAGAGAATTAAGTAATATTTAATCGAAATTTCGTGAAGGGAGGAATTATGGACGAAAAGGAAATACGAGCGCAGATTGATACAGAAAATGTAAAAGGTTTGTTATTGATTAATGGTGGTGGATCTGTAGCTCTTCTAGCTTTTCTACCTTCAATATTAGATAAACCTAAATATGAAATTCTTACTGTGGCTATTTTATGGGGGTTGTTTCTTTTCCAGATAGGTTTAGCCGCAACTTTAATTCACAATCATCTCAGGAGGCGATGCTCACTAGCATATCAATGTAATATACCAAAGGTTAAATTTATGGGATTTGGATTAGCAGAACCTTGGATATGTCATTTTAGCTATATTTTTATGATTATTTCATATATATGTTTTATTTCTGCTGGCATTCTGATTTTTCAAGGGGGGATTAAAGCATTTGATAAAAATAAAAAAACTGAAACAAAGTGCGCATCTACGCAGAAACAAGTATCTGCAAACTCTGAACGAAAGGTTTTAGATACTGATAAGTTGTGATAGAAATATCTTTGCGTTGCACGGCGAGGGGTGACGCTGAAGAGGGGCATCCTCGTTCCGGGGAAAGATTTACCCCGAGGAATAGGGATACTCCATCGGCAGGACCCCGAGGCGTAAATAAATATAGCAGTTAATCCGTATGAAATCCTATTCTGCACTTGAGTTTTTCGGGTGGTGCCATAAGTTGGCGTATGGCTTCAAAAATATTCCGGATATTGTCGTCGTGCATAGAGATTTTTCTTTCTAGCTCTTCTAGTTTATAGGCTAATTCTTTGTTATTTGATAAAATCTGTCTTAACTTTACAAATGCGCGCATAATCGCTATGTTGATTTGCACAGCTCTTTTGCTATGTAGGATGCTGGAAAGCATGGCTACGCCTTGTTCAGTGAAGGCATAGGGCAGGTATTTTAAGTTTTTACCCCGCTTAAGATCCTTATTGTTCAAGGTCACAAATTGTGACCTTGAAGATTGGGCTTCTTTCGGAGTTAGCTGGAACATAAAATCCTCAGGAAATCTTTCGTTATTGCGTTTCACCGCTTGCATTAAAACCTTTGCCTGAACACCATAAAGTTTTGCAAGGTGTAAGCTTAACATAACCTTTTGGTTTCTTAACAGAAATATCTTGCTCCCTATTAATTTTTCGGGGATTAGCTCTTTCATTTTGTTCTCCTTTTTATTATAATAGACGTCAAGAATGGTAGAATCTAACCAGGAATTATTTTAGCGGGCGGTGCGGCGAGAGACAAGACTCGACAGGACCCGCGTAAGATTAGGAGGAGAATATGAAGACACTAATAACTTATTATTCCTATAGTGGTATCACTGAAAAAGTAATTGGTATATTTAAGGAAGTTTTAGAGAAAAGATCTGAGTTAAAGATTCAAAGGTTAAAACCAAAAGAAGAAATAACTTCTTTCTTTGCTCAGTGTATGGCGGCCAGGTTTAAGAAAGGATGCGAGATAGAAGAAGCATTGTTCGACGCAAGTGGTTTTGATACTATTATTATAGGTTTGCCTGTATGGGCATTTGCCCCTACGCCGGCTATTAATACATATTTAGATAAAGTTACGGGATTAAACAATAAAAAACTGATTGTCCTGCTTACTTCAGGCAGCGGCGCCGGAGTCAAAATGTGCTTTAAATATATTGGGGATATTCTTCGCGCTAAAGGTGTATCCAACATAAGCGAAATCAATATCCCTAATGCCAGGATGAAGGATACTGATTTTATTATATCATCTATAGAAAAAGTTCTGTGATGTTAGTGTGGATAGAGATTTGTTAATATATAAAAAATATGTTTACTGTAATTCATAAAGACAAAAATAGTAAGGCGAGGCTGGGTAAGATTGTTACTCCACATGGAGAAATTGATACTCCGGCGTTTATGCCCGTTGGCACGCATGCTACGATTAAAGGACTGATGTATAAAGATGTGGAGGAGGCAGGGGCGCAGATAATTCTTTCAAATGCCTATCATGTATTCTTGCGTCCGGGGATAGAAATTATTAAGAAGGCCGGCGGCCTGCATAAATTCATGGGCTGGAATAAGCCCATACTTACGGATAGCGGAGGATATCAGATATTCAGTCTTGCCCTTTTCCGTAAGATGAATGACCAGGGAGTTGAGTTTCAGTCGCATATAGACGGCATGAAACATTTTCTTACCCCGGAAGATGTAGTTAAGATCCAGGAGGATTTAGGTTCGGATATCATCATGCCGCTTGATGAATGCGTGCATTATCCTTGTACCCGCGATCAGGCAAAAATAGCTATGGATAGAACGATTACCTGGGCTAAAAGATCAAAAGATGCGCATAAAAAAGAAAAGCAGGTGTTGTTTGGTATTGTCCAAGGAGCCACTTATGAGGATTTGCGTAAAGATTGCGCTCAATGCATGGTTGATATGGATTTTGACGGTTATTCTATCGGCGGAGTTTCTGTTGGCGAGTCCAGCAATTTAATATATAATATCATTGAGCTGGTCGCAGGCCTCCTTCCGGAGGATAAGCCGCGTTACGCTATGGGTATTGGCTATCCTTTTGATATGGTGGAGGCAGTGGACCGGGGGGTAGATATGTTTGATTGCGTAATACCCACCCGTTACGGCAGGAATGGCACAGCTTTTACCAGCTGCGGCAAGGTTATTATCCGCAATTGCGCTTATGCCGAGGACCTTCGGCCGCTGGACGCAAAATGCGGCTGTTATGTTTGTAAAAACTTTTCCCGGGCGTATCTGCGGCATTTGTTTAATGCCAAAGAGATGCTGGGGTTAATTTTACTTAGCTTACATAATGTTTATTTCTTTCTGGATTTGATGCGCCAGGTGCGTCAGGCGATAAAAGAGGATAAGTTTAGCCAATTTAAACAAGCATTCTTAAGCGATTACAACAATCAAATATGCGCATAGATATAGTCACTATTTTCCCAAATATGTTTTCTGCCGTCTTAGGTGAATCTATCATTAAGCGCGCGCAGGAAAAAGGTAAAGTAAAAATCTTTGTCCATGATTTGAGGCTTTATACTTTAGATAAGCACCGTAAGGTTGATGACCGGCCATTTGGCGGCGGTTCAGGAATGATTATGCAGGCAGAGCCAATCTTTAGGGCAGTGCAGGCGATTAAGAAGAAGGTTAAAGGCAAAAGCAGGGTAGTATTGTTATGCCCGCAGGGAAAGATTTTTAATCAGCTTTATGCCAAGAGATTATCTAAGTGCAACAACCTGATATTTATTTGCGGCCATTACGAAGGGGTTGATGAAAGGGTCAGGCAGTATTTGGCTGATGAAGAGATTTCAATCGGCGATTATGTTTTAACCGGAGGAGAGCTTCCGGCCATGGTTTTAGTGGATAGTATAGTCCGGCTGATCCCCGGGGTTCTGGGGGATAAAAATTCCTTGAATTTTGAGTCATTCGAAGGTAATCTATTAGAATATCCGCAGTACAGCCGGCCGGCCAAATTTAGAAGTTGGTTGGTACCGGAAGTCCTGGTTTCCGGGGCGCATGATAAAATAAGCGCCTGGCGTAAGTCCGAAGCGCTTAAGCGGACCAGGCAGAGAAGGCCGGATTTACTTAAAAACGCGAAAGTATAAGTGCAACAGAAAGGAGTGGCAATGGATATTAAGACAATTGAGTCAGGGTTTATGAAGAAAGAGATGCCGCAGTTTAATGTTGGAGATACGGTGAAGGTCCTTACCAAGATCCCTGAAGGGGCGGATAAATTCCGCCTACATCCATTCGAGGGAGTGGTGATCGCCAAAAGCGGCTCAGGGATAAAACTTAATTTTACGGTAAGAAAAGTTTCCTTTGGGGAAGGGATTGAGCGCGTATTCCCGTTGTATTCTCCGAGTATTGAACGTATCGAGGTTATCCGCTCGGGAAAGGTAAAGAGGAGCAAGCTTTATTATTTAAGAAGCAAGATTGGCAAGCATGCCACTAAGATAGAGAGCAAAGGGGAAAAAGCAAATTAGTGCTGCGCTACGAAAACGAGCTGATAAACAAAGGTTATGATTTAATTATCGGTGTAGATGAGGCAGGCAGAGGCCCCTTGGCTGGACCGGTAGTAGCTGCGGCAGTGCTGCTAAAAGATTTTTGTTTCGATAACCGTGTTGATGATTCAAAAAAATTAAGCCCCGCAAAAAGAAGATCCGCGTTCTTTGAAATAACGAACAAATCTCTGTATGCTATCGCAGCGGTAAATCATAAGAAGATTGACCGGATAAATATCCTGCAGGCTACAATTTTGGCTATGCAAAAGGCGATCTACCGGCTGCTCGGGCAGTTAAACCCTTCAGAGTTAAAACGCGTATTCATAATTATCGACGGAAATATGCGGCTAAAGTTAAGCCTTCCTTACCGGAGTATTGTCAAAGGGGACGCCAAGTCTTTGAGTATCGCTGCTTCTTCCATTCTGGCTAAAGTGCATCGAGATGCCCTTATGGAAAAGTACCATGAGATTTATCCCCGGTATAATTTTGATAAACATAAAGGCTATCCCACAGCCGAGCACCGCATGATTCTAAAAAGGATAGGCCCTTCGGCAATTCACCGAAAGAGTTTCTTAAAGTGCCTGGAAATAATTTAGAGTTTGGTAAACAAGCTGAAAGCGCCGCAGCGAAATTCCTGAAGGTCCATGGGTATAAAGTCATCAGGCGCAATTATAAAACTAAGTTTGGCGAAATAGATATCGTCGCCGAAGTTAAAGGCGTTATTTGTTTTGTAGAGGTAAAGGCAAGGCATTCAAAGTTATTCGGGGAACCGCAAGAAGCGGTCTCGGCGGCAAAACAAAGGCAGATTTCCAAAGCAGCAATCTGTTATTTGAAAGAAAATAATTTTTTAGATCGACCGGCGCGTTTTGACGTAGTTTCACTTCTATATACGGAAGATTTACCCAGGATTGAATTGATCGAAAACGCCTTTGAATTAAGCCCCGGCTTTAGCATTTAAGACTATGGAATATAAAAATCAAAGTTTAATTAAATACCTGGAAGACCTTTCCGCTAAACTTGCCGCTCCGGGAGGAGGTTCCGCGGCAGCCTTGAACGCGGCTATGGGGGCAAGTTTAATCAGCATGGTGGTTAATTTTACTTTGGGCAAGCCTAAATATGCCGCCTTTGAGCCGGAGTTAAATAAGATCCTGATAAAATCCGAGAAATTAAGGGAAGATTTTCTGTGCCTGGTGGATTTGGATGTAACCGCCTATCAAAGCGGGGATATGCGTAAGGCATTGGATGTGCCATTGATGCTGGCAAGGCTTTGCTGCGAGGCGGCTAAGTTATGCCCGCCATTAATAAAAAAAGGCAACGCCAATTTGATCAGTGATGTGGCGGCAGCGGCGGTTTTTTTTGAATCGGCTTTTTCCGCGGCTTACTTTAACGTGGAAATCAATTTAAAGAACCTGGGCCAGAAAAAATTGGCTCAAGGCATAAGGAAAGAATTAAATCAGAAAAACAGGATTATCCAGAAGATTCGTAAAAATACGGAGGCCGGCTTTGGCAAAGTTATTAGAGGGTAGGCCTGTAGCTGAAAAGATCAAGCAGGAGATAAAAAGCCAGGTGCTAAGCTTAAAACAGGCTCCGGTTTTAGCCAGCATTTTAATAGGAGATAACCCCGGAGCGGCTTCTTATGTGAAATCTCAAGCTAAAGCCGCTGAAGGCCTGGGTATAGTTTATAAGTTGTTTCAGCTGGACCAAAATATTACTGAGAAAGATTTGATTGATTTTATTCTCAAGCTTAACGCGGATAAAACTGTGAATGGGATTATTGTGCAAATGCCTCTTCCCCGGCATATAGATTGCAGGAAAATAAGCGAGGTTATCCAGCCGCTTAAGGATGTTGAAGGCCTGCATCCGGAGAATAGGGGCAAACTGTTTTTTAGCCGGCCCGGGGTTTTTTCTTGTACTGCCAGCGCCGTAATGGAACTATTGAATTCTACGGGCATAGATTTATATGGAAAAGAAGCGGTAGTTGTCGGCCATAGCCAGATTGTGGGCAAGCCGCTTGCGCTTTTGTTATTGGAAAAATTTGCCACGGTAACTGTTTGCCATATCGGCACGAGCAAAGCGGGAAAACTTGAGGAGCACGTAAGAAGGGCCGAGGTGCTTATTGTGGCTGTCGGTAAGGCCGGTTTAATCAAGGGGGATTGGATTAAAGAAGGTTCAATTGTTATTGATGTCGGCATAAATAGGGTTGATGATAAAATTGTAGGGGATGTGGAGTTTGAGCCAGCCCAAAAGCGCGCCGCATATATCACTCCTGTTCCCGGAGGAGTGGGTCCGCTGACTGTAACAATGTTAATGCGTAATCTAGTTGAGGCGGCTAAGGCGCAGCAATAGATCTATATCCCTGGGTAAAAATATAATGACATTTAAAGAAAAAATACAGGCGGGGAAATTCCTTATTACTTCAGAAGTCGGCCCGGCCAAAGGTATCCATACAGAGCAACTGCTCCAGGAGGCGGAGTATTTGCGCGCCAAGATTGACGCGGTAAACGTTACGGATCTGCAGAGTTCGGTAATGCGCCTGGGATCTCTGGCCGTAAGTTACCTGCTTAAGCAAAAAGGCTTTGAGCCGATTTATCAGTTGACCTGCCGTGATCGTAACCGCCTGGCCCTGCAGTCAGATTTATTGTCCGCGGCCGCATTAGGAATTGAAAATGTTTCAATCCTGACCGGTGACCATCCAATTCTGGGCGATCATCCTGAAGCTAAGCCGGTTTTTGATTTGGATTCAGTGCAATTATTGCAGACAGCCAGGATATTGGAGTCCGGATTCGATATGAAGCAAAACAAGCTGGAGGGGCCTGCGCCGAAATTCTGCCTTGGCGCGGTAGTTAACCCGGGAGCTGACCCTTTAGAGCCGCAGATTATGAAGATGGAAAAAAAGATTACCGCCGGGGCTGAATTTTTCCAGACTCAGGCGGTATACGACATAAAGCTATTTGAGAATTTTATTGCCAAGACAAAGCATCTAAAGACTCCGGTTATGGCAGGGATCGTTTTGCTAAAATCAGCGGGCATGGCCCGGTATATGAATAAGCATGTAGCCGGGGTTTTTGTCCCGGATGACTTGATCAGGGAGATGGAAGAAACCAAGGATAAAGCGGCTGCTTCAGTTGAGATTGCCAGCCGCCTGATTAAAAAATTAAAACCTATGTGCCAGGGCATTCACATTATGCCTATTGGCTGGAATAAGATTGTGCCTCAGGTGTTAGAGGCATCTGGATTATAAAAATACCGTCATTCGCATAAACATGTCAAACTTACCGCAGATACCGGGAGCCAGGAAAAAAGGGGTAGTTTTACTGAGCTCCGAAGATGACTTTAAAAAACTTGACGAGTATCATATTAATGATACTGTCTGCGTTGAAGGCCCGGTTAATTTAGCCTTTAATTTGGCAGGGCTGATACATGAAAAATATAAAGTCGGGGTTAAGCTTGTCATTTCCGATAAGCCTCAAAATCCAAAGGAACTGCCTGAGGGTATTGAAATAATAGACAGCCCGATCCAGGAGATCGTAGGCGAGGGCAGGGCGGAGGCGGTTAAATTTAAAAACGGAAAAGCCGTTGGGGTATGTTTGGTTTTGTTCGTGGATAAAGCGTTTATTGAAAAACCGCAGGATTCAAACAAGGGAGAAGATATGGCTGATTTACTTTTGCAGCTTGGGACTAAAGGCACGGATGCTCTCTTGAGTATTACCCGCCAGGAGCTGGATAAGGCGGTCAGCCAAAAAGGCCAAAGCGGCAAAATCGAGTTTCCCGAGACAAACTACTATTTGCCTTTGATCAATGCTTTATTGAATATTGAAGTTAAAACACTGGGAGATTGCCTGCTTGCTTTCTCTCAGGCCGAGGCCCTGGCTAAGAATCAGGCAACAGGCAGCGGACTGATTATCAACAGTTTAGGCGGAGTTTTAAATAAAGGTATAGCTTCTTTAATTTGTGAAGAGATTTTAGCGGCTTTGGCGGTGTTAAATCATGAACATCCTAAGGGCGGAATAGGTTTTATTCCGGATAATGTCCTCAGGTCGCTGGGGCTGCAATTAGTTGACGGCAGGATCGCGGGAATTGCCGTAATCCTCGGGCCGGCCAAAGATGAGCAATCAGCCGCGGATTTAATCCGTAGTTTCCAATCCAGGAGTATCGTTAGTTTGCTGGCGGGTAATGTCGATGGTCTTACTTTTAAGAAGCAGCTTGAGAGTAAAGGTGTTGAACTTGGCCTGGAGAATTATATTGTTGAGCTGGGAGAAGATTATCTGTCCGCGATCTATGCGGTGAACTTCGCGGCGCGGGCTCCTCTTATTTACGGGGGTAATAAACCCGGGCAATGGCAAGAGGTTTCGGATTATATACGTAACCGTGTGCCGGCATTTGTCCTTTTGCTTAGCCATGTCGATGAAGTTTTAGTGGCTACCGGTTTAGGGGTTTTGGCTTTTGGCCTTCCTATTATTACCGATTTAGATGTTCCGCAGCTGCCTAAAATTGACACGACTTTGTTTGAGGCTTTGGTGACGGAAAAAGATTATCAAAGACTTCCGTCTAAATGTATATTGACCCGCGGGATAAAAGTAAAGGTGTCTGAAGTAGCCGTGCCTGTGCCGTATGCGGCCGCATTTGAAGGCGAGCGTGTGCGCAGGGAGCAGTTATCGGTTGAGTTCGGAGGCAAAGCAAGCACGGCTATCGAATTTTTAAGCATTAAAGATGAGGAAAGCGTTGAAGACGGTAAAGTAGAATTGAGCGGTCCGGATATCGATCAATTGCCGGCGGGATCAAAATCATTGCCTTTGGCGATCGCAGTTGATGTTTTTGGCCGAAAAATGCAGAAGGATTTTGAACCGATTCTGGAGCGCCAGATCCACCGTTTTGTAAATTATGCCATGGGGCTTATGCACATGGGCCAGCGCGATATGGTTTGGATCCGTATCTCTAAAGATGCCTTTACCCAAGGTTTTAGGCTTAAACATCTGGGGATTATTTTGCATGCTATGCTGCATCAGGAGTACAGCGCCATAGTAGATAAGGTGCAGATCAGGCTTTATACTAATCAGGCGGATGTGGAGAATCTGATTACGGGGGCGCAAAAAATTTTTAATGAACGCGATGAGCGGCTGGCCGGTATGACCGACGAGAGCGTGGATGCATTTTACTCCTGTTTATTATGCCAGTCTTTTGCTCCAAACCATGTTTGTATTGTTACCCCTGAGCGTTTAGGTTTATGCGGGGCATATTCCTGGCTTGACGCCAAGGCCTCTTTTGAAATTACCCCAACCGGGCCTAATCAGCCGGTTGAGAAAGGCAGCCTCTTGGATGTCAGGCTCGGCCAATGGGATAATGTTAACCAATTCGTGCGGCAAAAATCAAACAAGACTATCGATGCGGTAAGTATGTATTCCTTGATGGATGGGCCGCAGTCATCCTGTGGATGTTTTGAATGTATTGTGGCGATTGTTCCTGAGGCAAACGGGGTAATGATCGTGCACCGTGATTATTCAGGGCTTACTCCTTCGGGGATGAGCTTTACCACTTTAGCCGGTTCTGTCGGGGGAGGAGTTCAGACTCCCGGTTTTCTAGGCGTGGGTAAATTATATATAACAAGCAAGAAATTTATTTCAGCCGAAGGCGGGTTAAAAAGAGTGGTTTGGATGCCTAAAGAGCTAAAAGAAATACTGGCAGATAAACTAAGAAAGAGGGCAGAAGAGATAGGCCAGGCGGATTTATTGGACAAGATTGCCGATGAAACAGCCGCAATCAGTTCTGAAGAACTCTTGGCATTTTTAAATAAGGTGGGGCATCCGGCCTTAAGCATGGACCCGATTATTTGAAACAGATATTTCTTGACGTAAGTGTATTAAATGTATATAATTAGTCAAACAAAAATGAATATTCGTCTCCTGCCAAAATTCATATTTATTACAATCATCACTTTAGGTATTTTTTATTTTAGTGGGTTGCTTTTTGCCCAAGAAGATCCAGGCAATATCCCAAATAAAGAAGGCGTAGGGGAGTTGTCGTCTCAAGCCAGGCAGTACCGGGAAGATGGCTTGGAAAAGCAGCGTATGGGTAATTTGGCTGAAGCGATGAGTTTATATCAGAAGGCTGTTGTTTTGGATCCGGGTTACGCGGTTGCCTGGAATGATTTAGGGATTATTTATGAAGCAGCCGGTTCCCCTGATCGGGCAAAAGAAAGTTATCTTAGGGCAATTAAGATTGATCCCGGTTATTTAAGCGCTTATACTAATATAGCTCTTTTGTATGAGGGGCAACGGGATTTGGATAGGGCGGCATTTTATTGGGCTAAAAGGGCAGAGTTAGGTTCTTTTGACGATCCCTGGACGCAGAAGGCAGCTTATCGGTTTAAAGATATTCGTGCCGTCTTATCGGATAGTTCGATTGCCGATACGCAGGAGGCAGAGGTCTTAGAATTGATTAAAGATGTTTCGATATATAAATCTGCGATTAATAGCAATGATAAGCTGATGGCCCAAGATCATTTTAACAAAGCCAGACAGAGTTATGACAAAGGAGATTTAGCTACGGCAGTCAAGGAGGCTTTAGACGCCCAGCTTTTTGACCAGGATAACCAAGAGAT
>JBAZOE010000011.1:0-21360 GCA_041648875.1 Candidatus Omnitrophota bacterium | reverse complement strand
CCCGAGAATTCAAACGCGGATTTATGCGTTTCCTTTAAAGAAGAAAAATTTGAGATTGTCAACCGCTGGATAATAAGCCGTTTTTATTCCACCCTGAAGAAAACGGAAGAAGACCTGGCTGCCTACAAATTTAATGAAGCGGCTAACAACTTATATTCATTTTTCTGGCATGAGTTCTGCGACTGGTACCTGGAATTAATCAAGCCCCAAATAACCCAAAAACACACCCAGCTGATCATGTATAAAGTACTGGAAAAAACCTTAAGAATGGCCCATCCTTTTATGCCTTTTATATCCGAAGAGATATGGCAGCGCCTGCCGAAAGCGCAAGGCTCAATTATGCAGCAACATTGGCCGCACATGCAAGCTGATTTAATTAACGAAAATGACGAAAAACAAATGCAGGTTGTTTTTGATATTATTAATACTATAAGAAATATGCGCGCGGAAATGGAGGTCGGTTTAACCAGCCGCCCGGAAATTAAGCTTACTTTCGCCGACAAGCGCATGGAAGAATCCTTGCTGCCTTTATTTGATCACGTAAAGAACCTGGCTAAGCTGGATAAATTGAGCATTGCTGAAACTTATCTTCCGCAACCAAATGAATACGCCTGCATACTTAAAAATATGCATATTGTAATGCCGCTTAAGGGAATAGTTAATGTTGAAGAGCAAATAAATAAAAACCAGGGAAAAATTAATAAAATAAACTCTGAAATTAAAAATAAGGAGGCTATGCTGGCTAATGAGAATTTTCTTAGCCGCGCCCCTAAAGAGATTATCGATGCGGAGAGGAGTAAATTAAGGGACATGCATGAACAAGCCATTAAACTGGAGGTGATTAAAAATGGGTTACGATAAATATTTCTTATCGGAAACTAAACCCGAAATTAACCCGGAAAAACTGGAAACAATAGTCAGGCACGCCTTGATTGAGGATATCGGACGCGGGGATATCACTACTCAGCTTACCATCCCGAAAGACAAGATTATCAAGGCAAATATCATTGCCAAGGAAGAGTTCCTGGTTTGCGGCATAATTGTCGCTGAAAAAGTATTTAAATCCGTTGACCCTTCCGTGGAATTTGTTCAAAAAATCAAGGAAGGCAGGATGGTTAAACCCAAAAAAACAATCGCCATGCTTTCCGGAAAAGCCAGCAGCATTCTTACCGCTGAACGGGTAGCTCTGAATTTATTGTCCCTGCTTTCCGGAATTGCCACAAAAACGCGTGAATTTGTCAAAGAAATCGAGCCTTATAAAACAAAAATTACCGACACGCGTAAAACGATGCCCGGTTTAAGAGAACTGCAAAAATACGCCGTAAGGATCGGCGGGGGGCTTAACCACAGGATACGCCTGGATGAAATGATATTAATTAAAGATAACCATATCAAGGCTCTTGATGGTTATTCCAAACTGCCCAGCGTGCCAAAAGGCTATAAGATTGAGATAGAGGTTCAAAACCTGGAAGAATTTAAACATGCCCTGTATTTTAAACCGGATATTATCATGCTTGACAACATGAAGATTGAGCACATCAAGGAGGCGGTAAAAATCAGGAACAGCACCGATTTTACAGGCCACCATCTCCCCAGCAAGCTGGAGGCATCCGGAGGCATAAGCCTGGAGAATATAAAAGAATTCGCCGCTACGGGAGTAGAAATAATTTCAGTTGGGGAGCTGACTGATTCGGTAAAATCCGTAGATGTCAGCTTGGATGTTGTTTAAGAATGAGTTTTAAACTTGTTTCTGATTTCAAGCCCTGCGGTGACCAGCCCAAAGCGATAGAAGATCTTAGCAAGGCTATACTTGCCAAGAAGCGCTATGCTACGCTTTTAGGGGTTACCGGAAGCGGCAAGACCTTTACCTTAGCTAATGCCATAGCCAAGCTCAATATGCCGGCGCTGGTAATTTCGCATAATAAAACACTGGCTGCCCAGCTATATTCTGAATTCAAGGAATTTTTCCCCCATAACGCGGTTGAATACTTTGTAAGTTATTACGATTATTACCAACCGGAAGCATACATTCCCTCCACGGATACCTACATAGAAAAGGATTCCTCAATAAACGAGCGCCTGGACCGCCTGAGGCTGTCCGCAACTACTTCTTTAATGAGCCGTAAAGACGTAATTGTTGTTGCTTCGGTTTCATGTATCTATAATTTAGGTTCTCCTCAGGATTATCAGCAGCATCTGCTGGTTTTAAACAGAAATGAGCAAATCCCGCGGGAAGAATTAATAGCCAGATTAATCCAGATTCAGTATGAACGAAACGACTATGAATTTAAGCGCGGCAAGATCAGGGTGCGCGGTGAAGTTATTGAGATATTCCCTTCCTACAGCGAAAAAGCGCTGCGCATAGAACTAAACGGAGAAAGAATTAATAAAATCTCTGAGTTTAATCCGGTGACTGCGGAAATATTAAGCAGTATGGAAAGAACGGCAATTTACCCGGCAAAACATTTTATCGTCTCAGGGGATAAAATTGACGCGGCGCTTAGCTCGATAAAAGAAGAATTAGCAATCCAGCTTGAGATTTTAAGAAAAAGAAATAAACTGCTTGAGGCCCAGCGCCTGGAATCGCGTACAAATTATGACCTGGAGATGCTTAAAGAAATCGGGTATTGCCACGGGATAGAAAACTATTCCCGCCATTTAAGCGCAAGGCCGCCAGGCAGCCGCCCGTATTCAATGATTGATTATTTTAAGGGTGATTTTTTGACTATAATAGACGAATCGCATGTAACCATACCACAGATAAGAGGGATGTACGCTGGTGACCGGGCCAGAAAAGAAACCCTGGTTGAGTACGGTTTCAGACTGCCGTCTTGCCTAGATAACCGGCCTTTAAAATTCAACGAGTTTAATCAACTCGTAGCTCAAACAATTTTTGTCTCAGCTACGCCTGACGAGTATGAACTTAAATTAAGCGGGAATAAGATTGTTGAGCAAATTATCCGGCCCACCGGGTTGGTTGACCCGGAAATTATAGTTAAACCGGTAAAGGGGCAAATCGAAGATTTAATAAACCAAATCAGGCAGCGCGCTAAAAACAAAGAAAGAGTATTAGTGACTACCCTTACCAAAAGGATGTCCGAGGATCTGTCTAATTACCTGGCAGAAAACGGAATAAGGGTAAAATACCTGCATTCTGAAATAAAAACTATAGAACGCTCGAAAATACTAAAAGAGCTGAGAGAGAGGAAATTTGACTGCTTGGTAGGAATTAATCTGCTTCGCGAAGGACTGGATTTACCGGAGGTTTCATTAGTAGTAATCCTGGATGCGGATAAGGAAGGATTCTTGCGTTCGGCCACAAGCCTTATACAAGTCGGCGGCCGCGCCGCGCGCAATATTAACGGTACAGTCATTATGTACGCTGATACCATCACCGGTTCCATGAAAAAAGCGATCAGCGAAAGCAGGCGCAGAAGGAAGCTCCAGCTTGAATTCAATCAAAAAAACGCGATTACTCCGCGCTCTATCCAGAAATCCATCAAAGAAGGCATCGAAAACATGGAACAGGCCGATGAATTCGTTCGCCAGTTAACCGGAGAGCCCGAGGAAGAATACCAGTTGCATAAATATATTTCCGAGTTAGAATATGAAATGGAACTGGCGGCGCGTAACCTCTTATTTGAAAAAGCAGCCGGCTTGAGAGATAGGATCAAGGAAATCACTAGCCTTACGCAAGGCAGGAGAGCTTCGCAAAAGGAATTAAGATATGCTGCTGGCAATTGATATTGGCAACACCAATATATCCTGTGGTATATTTAAAAAGGCAAGATTAATTAAACAGTTTGATATCCTCACAAAATACCGTTTTGATACCGCCTTTTCTAAAAAGTTTAAGAATACCGCCAAGATATCCGCAATTATTATCTGCAGCGTGGTACCTGCGCAAACCGGTATTATCTTCCGGAAACTCGCGGCTCTTACCGGCAAAACACCCTATATAATAGGTAAGGACTTAACCGTACCCATAAAGAACCTTTACCGCAAGCCAAGCCAAGTGGGGCAAGACCGCCTGGTAAATGCTTACGCGGCAAATATTCTTTATCAGGCCCCGCTTATTGTTATAGATTCAGGCACTGCCATTACTTTTGATGTAATTTCCAGGAATAAAGCGTATCTAGGAGGCCTGATTTTTCCCGGTATGGAGATTTCCCTTAAATCTTTAAAAGAAAAAACGGCTTTACTGCCTCAAGTTAAATTAGCCAGGCCGAAAGGGCTTATCGGCAGAGACACCAAAAATAGCATATTAAGCGGTATTGTTTTTGGTACGGCAGATTTATGCAGCGGGTTAATCAAGAGGCTAAAACAGAATCTTGGAAGGGATGCTTTAGTTATCGGCACAGGAGGCAATATCCTCCTGATTAAAGAATACTCTAAAACCCGCATGAAGATTGACAAAGATTTGACCTTGAAAGGAATTAATTTTATTTATAAATACGGGATTAAAAAACATGCTTAATCTTATAATTACCTTAATAATAGCTGTTTTTCTTTTGGCTGCTTTTAAAGGAATTCCTTATGCCCAAATAACGGAAGACCTTAAAGCAGGGGGTGAGGCAAAAACAGTTATTGAGCAGGCGCTTAAAAATTATGAAACTCAAAAACAAAACGAACAAGATGAATTAACGGCGCAGCTTAATTTTCGCCTTGGCCAGGCAACTGAAGCCTGGTTATCTTCGACGGAAAAGAAAAGGGACAGAGAATTAGGCACATTTATTGAACAAGAATGGGATAAACAAGCGCGCTTATATACGATAACCCCGGTCCGCTATGATTACTACTTAAGAGATTACAACTATAGCGTAACTGACAGCGATGTAATCAAAACCGAATCCATGACTTCTCCTTACAAGGGCCTGGTAGTTATAAAAGAATTGCTTTACGCTGAAAAATACCATCATCCGAATATCAGTGATACAAGCTTGTACTTTTATACGGTCACCAGCATTTATACCCTTGACTTTGCTTATAAAGCAGGCGAGTTCGTGCTGGTCAACACCGATAGCAAAATGATCAGCATAATAAATGAAATTCCTGCTTCAGTGCGCAGGCAATGGTTATAACGTAAATAAATAATTAATGCTCTTTTTGCTGAAAAAACTCTTGACAAGAGTTTTTTTTTGTTTATAATTAGCACTCTAGGGAAAAGAGTGCTAAGGTTTTATTAATAACAATAACACCCCGCGCTTATAAAGTATTGCGCGGGAGTGCCCATGTGGGCTAGGAGGTGACGAAATGGATATTAAACCATTAGGAGACCGCATAGTAGTCAAACCCTTGGAAGCGGAGAGCAAAACCAAGGGGGGCATTGTCTTACCGGATACGGCTAAGGAAAAACCACAAGAAGCAAAGGTCGTGGCGATAGGAAAGGGTAAAGTATTGGAAAATGGCTCTGTGCAATCTCCCGAAGTAAAAGTCGGAGACAAGGTATTATACGGCAAATATTCCGGCAACGAGATTACAACCAAAGAAGGCGAAGAATTACTCATTCTGCGCGAAGATGACATTTTAGCGATTATTAAGTAACTCAGGCCCAAACTTACGCGAAGACAGTAAGCGTAAGAAAGAAACATTAAAGGAGGAAATTCATGGCAAAGCAATTGTTGTATAGTGATGATGCCCGCCGCAAGATTTTAAGCGGGGTAGAACAGTTGGCCGCTGCAGTAAAAGTAACTTTAGGGCCAAAGGGACGCAATGTAGTTATTGACAAGAAATTCGGCTCACCCACCATAACTAAAGACGGGGTAACGGTAGCCAAAGAGGTTGATTTAGAAGATGCTTTTGAAAATATGGGCGCTCAGATGGTCAAAGAGGTCGCTGAGAAAACTTCAGAGATTGCCGGTGACGGAACTACGACAGCCACAGTTTTAGCTGAAGCGATTTATCGTGAAGGCCTAAAGAACGTAACCGCCGGTTCAAACCCCATGGAGTTAAAACGCGGAATTGAAAAAGCTGTGGTAAAAATAGTCGAAGAATTAGGAAAACTTTCTACCCCCATCAAAGACAAGAAAGAAATTGCACAGGTAGCCAGTATTGCCGCTAATTCGGACACCGCTATCGGAGAATTAATTGCCGAGGCAATGGATAAAGTAGGCAAAGACGGAGTAATTACAGTTGAAGAGGCTAAATCTACCGCTACTACTCTGGATGTCGTTGAAGGTATGCAGTTTGACCAGGGATATTTATCTCCCTATTTCGTAACTGATGCCGAAAGAATGGAAGTGCTTTTAGAGGATCCTTATATACTTATTTATGAAAAGAAGATATCTTCAATTAAAGATATACTTCCTTTATTAGAGAAGATTGCCCGCGTAGGCAAACCTTTATTGATTATTGCCGAAGAGGTTGATGGAGAGGCTTTAGCAACTCTGGTAGTCAACAAGATCCGCGGCACCTTCGTTGCCTGCGCTGTAAAAGCTCCGGGCTATGGTGATAGACGTAAAGCTATGCTTGAAGATATCGCTATTCTTACCGGTGGCAAGGCTTTAACTGAAGACTTAGGGATAAAGCTTGAAAATGTTGATATCGAAGACCTTGGCCGGGCAAAGAAAGTAAAGATCGACAAAGAAAATTCCACTATTGTCGAAGGCGCGGGAAAGAATACGGCAATTAACGCGAGAATTTCCCAGCTCAAGAAACAGATCGAAGATACTGATTCAGATTATGACAAAGAAAAACTGCAGGAACGCCTGGCTAAATTAGCCGGTGGCGTTGCCGTAATTAACGTAGGCGCGGCCACAGAATCAGAGATGAAGGAAAAGAAGGCGCGCGTTGAAGATGCGTTGCATGCTACCCGCGCAGCTACCCAGGAAGGTATTGTTCCCGGAGGCGGGGTTGCTTTAATCCGCACCATTGCCGCTTTAGATAAACTAAAGCTCGAAGGTGACGAGAAGATCGGCGCAAATATAGTAAAACGCGCTATTGAAGAACCTTTAAGGCAGATAGTCCAGAACGCAGGCCTTGAAGGCTCGGTAGTTGTACAAAGAATTAAACAGGAAAAAACAAATATAGGTTATGATGTAAGCCAGGATTCTTATGTGGATATGCTTGAAGCTGGAGTAATTGATCCTACAAAAGTAACGCGTTCAGCGCTACAAAACGCTTCCAGTATTGCCGCGTTGTTACTTACAACCGAGACCCTGATTACGGATAAACCGGAAAAAGACGAAAAAATGCCTCCGATGCCCGGTGGCGGTATGGGCGGAATGGGTGGCATGGGCGGAGGAATGTATTAAGCCCTAAATAAGTTATAATAGCAAAAACGGCTGATCTTGCAAAAGGTCAGCCGTTTTTGCTAGAATACTATCCCCGCAGTTAAGCGCTACTCAAATTACTTCGGAATTTACTCGCAACTGCAGGGATTAATTCGCATATTGGCTTATTCTCATTATCGCCTTCCTACCGGCAGGCGGGTGTTTGTGACTCAAGTGCTCATTAAAATAAATATTGACAATCTGGTTACTTAGGTGTAAAATTTAATATCTTTTCGGATTTCTCCCAAAATAAGGTCAAAATATCGTAACTTACTATAAAACAACAAGTTAGCCCAAGGAGATTTTTAAAATGGCAGAATGGATAGGCATAGGAAGACGCGCAAGAAGGTGTTATGGCTTTGATGAGATTGCCTTGGTTCCCGGAGCGCAAACCGTAAATCCAAATGAGGTAGATGCAAGTTTTGAATTTACGGGTAAAAGGTTTAAAATACCTATCTTTGCTGCGGCTATGGACGGGGTTGTTGATGTCAAGTTTGCCATAGAGATGTCACGCTTAGGCGGTTTGGCGGTCTTAAATCTGGACGGAATTCAAACCCGTTATGAAAATCCTGATGAAGTCCTGGAAGATATAGCAAGGGCTACCCCTCAAAAAGCTACCGAACTTATTCAAACCGTCTACACTACCCCTATAAAAGAAAAATTGATCACTAAAAGAGTGGCCGAAATCAAGAAAGCGAAAGCCATGGCGATAGTCAGTTGTATCCCGGCTAACGCGGAAAAGTTCTCAAAGTTAGCTATTGCCGCAGGTGCTGATATATTTGTTATTCAGTCCACGGTTACTACCATTAAACATCTTTCTACGCAATATAAAACCCTTGACCTGATAAAGTTCTGTAAATCCTTAAAAATTCCGGTTATCCTTGGTAATTGCGTAACTTATGAAACAACACTAGAGCTCATGGAAACAGGGGCCAGCGGCCTGCTTATCGGAGTCGGCCCGGGTGCCGCATGCACCACGCGCGGGGTACTGGGAATCGGCGTTCCTCAAGTTACCGCCACTGTCGATGCCGCGGGAGCGCGGGATTTTTATTTTAAACGAACCGGAAAATATATTTCCATCATCACCGATGGCGGAATGAACCGCGGAGGGGATATCTGTAAAGCTTTTGCCTGCGGGGCAGACGCGGTTATGATCGGCTCAAGCTTTGCCCGGGCCAAAGAAGCACCCGGAAGAGGCTTCCATTGGGGAATGGCTACTTCGCATGTCAACCTGCCTCGCGGGACACGTATCCAAGTAGGCACTACGGGTTCCTTAAAAGATATTTTACTGGGCCCGGCAAAGGTAGATGATGGTTCGCAAAACATTTTAGGGGCGCTAAAGACTTCCATGGGCTCACTGGGAGCATCTTCATTAAAAGAAATGCATGATGTAGAAATTATTATCGCCCCCTCAATCCAAACTGAAGGGAAAATCTTTCAGGTAGGCCAAAGAGTAGGAATGGGTAAATAGACATGAATAGACAAACAATACTTATTTTAGATTTTGGTTCACAATATACACAGTTGATTGCACGCAGAGTAAGAGAGCATAAGGTTTTTTCAAAGATAATCCCTTACAATACCCCTGCCAAAGAGATCGCCGCTCTAAGCCCCAAAGGCCTGATCCTATCCGGAGGGCCTGCTTCAGTAGTTGATAAAAAATCGCCTTATCCTGATAAGGGTATTTTTAAATTAGGCATACCTATACTCGGCGTCTGTTACGGAATGCAGGTTATTTGCGAGATGCTGGGAGGCAAAGTAAAACATACACGCGAGCGTGAATACGGAAAAGTTGAATTATTTATAGATGATAACCGCGATCTCTTTAGCCATATGCCGGGAAATTTTACCTGCTGGGCCAGCCACGGGGATTTTGTAACCAAAATACCTGCGGGATTCCACACCAGCGCGCATACCGCCAATACCCCGATTGCCGCCATCTCTAATCAAAAAAGAAAGATATTCGCAGTTCAATTCCATCCGGAAGTTACGCATACCGAAAAAGGCAACCAAATTTTGAGCAACTTCTTATTCAAAGTCTGCGGCGCCTTAAGCAGATGGACCATGCAATCGTTTATCAAAGAATCTATCGAAAACACAAAGAAACTCATAGGAAAAGATAAAGTGGTGCTCGGCCTAAGCGGAGGCGTGGATTCCTCCGTAGCCGCTCTATTAATACATAAATCAATAGGAAAAAATTTACGCTGTATTTTTATTGATAATGGATTATTAAGAAAAGGCGAACCGGAGCAGGTCAAAAGTGTTTTTAAAGACCTATACCATTTAAATTTAAGCTATGTTGACAGGAGCAAAAGGTTCCTTGAGCGTTTAAAAGGAATAACCGACCCTGAGGAGAAACGAAAAATTATCGGTGATGAGTTTGTAAAAATCTTTGAAGAAGAGGCAAAAAAGACAAAAGGAGTAAAATTCCTGGGGCAAGGTACGCTTTATCCCGACGTTATTGAATCGATTTCACCCACAGGCGGACCAAGCAGGAGGATAAAAAGCCACCACAATGTAGGAGGCCTGCCCGCGCAAATGCAGCTTAAGCTGATTGAACCGCTGAGAGAATTATTTAAGGATGAGGCGCGCGAAATCGGCAGGCAAATGGGGCTGCCTGAGAATATTATACAGCGCCAGCCGTTTCCCGGCCCGGGCCTGGCGGTCAGGATTATAGGAGAAATTACTTTAGAACGACTGGAACTTTTGCGCGAAGCGGATAAACGCGTAATTGAAGAAATCTCCAAAGCCGGGCTTTATGAGCAAATCTGGCAGTCGTTCGCAATCCTGCTTCCCATAAAGAGCGTCGGGATCATGGGGGATGAACGTACATATGAAAATGTCCTGGCCCTTCGCTGTGTATCCAGCTTTGACGGCATGACAGCTGACTGGGTAAAACTCCCTTACGAAGTTATGGAAAAGATATCTAACCGTATCATCAATGAAGTCAGGGGGATCAACCGGGTAGTTTATGATATCAGCTCCAAGCCTCCTGCAACCATTGAGTGGGAATAAACCGCGAAGTAACCTGCGCCTCAAATAATTGACACATGCCTCACTCTGATTTTGTCCATCTGCATCTGCATACGCAATACAGTCTTCTTGACGGAGCCTGCCGAATCCCTGAAATTCTAGCCATCGCCAAGAGCTATAAGATGGATTCCCTTGCCATAACCGACCATGGGAACATGTTTGGAGCAATTGATTTCTATCTAGAAGCTCAAAAAGCGGGCATCAAGCCCATTATTGGCTGCGAAGTTTATGTTGCCCCGAAAAGCAGGCTGGATAAAGGGGGAAGCGGTATTGAAGACGCGGCTAATCATTTAATCCTCCTGGCGCGTGATGAATCCGGATATCAAAACTTAATCAAACTGGTCTCAATCGGTTATTTAGAGGGATTCTACTACAGGCCGCGTATTGACAAAGAAGTCCTTTCCTTGCATGCCCAGGGCTTAATCGGGTTATCCGCCTGCTTAAAAGGTGAAGTTGCCTGGCTTATCCAACAGAAACGTTTTAATGATGCTTTAAAAGCCGCGGATAGCTATCAGAATATACTTGGGAAGGGAAATTTCTACTTAGAGCTTCAGGCTAACTCTATCCCGGAGCAAAAAGTTGTAAATGACGCATTGATTAAAATCTCCAAAGAACTCGGCATCCCCCTGGTTGCAACCAATGACGTGCATTACCCCACCAAAGACAAAGCCGAAGCTCATGAAGCTTTATTATGTATCCAGACACAGGCCACCCTTGATGACCCCAAACATATGCGTTTCCAGACGGATGAATTTTATTTCCGCTCGCCGGAAGAAATGAAAGAGGTATTCCGCCATTGCCCGGAAGCCATAAAGAATACAATAGAGATTGCCCAGCGTTGTAATCTGGAACTGGATTTCAAACAGATGCACCTGCCTAAATATTCTCCCCCGGGAGACAAAAACAAAGAAGAATTCCTGCATGAACTCTGTGAAAAAGGAATGGTGGAAAAAGGCCTTAAGAATAATCCCGAAGCAGAAACAAGCCTTAAGCACGAATTAAAGATTATCAAGGATATGGGTTTTATCAGCTACTTCCTGATCGTCTGGGATTTTATTTCCTATGCTAAAGCCCAAGGTATCCCTGTCGGCCCGGGAAGAGGGTCTGCGGCAGGAAGCCTGGTAAGCTTTCTTTTAGGTATTACCGATCTTAACCCCTTAAAATACGGGCTGCTCTTTGAAAGGTTCCTGAACCCTGAACGCATGGGCCTGCCGGATATTGATATTGATTTCTGCTACGAACGCAGGCAGGAGGTCATCGATTATGTAACCAAAAAATACGGCCGGGAAAATGTCGCCCAGATCATTACTTTCGGTACCATGCAGGCGCGCGCGGTAATCAGGGACGTGGGCCGGGTTATGGCGATCCCCTACGCGGATGTAGACCGTATCGCTAAAATGATCCCGGCTGAGCTTGATATGACCCTTAAAAAAGCCATGGAAAGCGAGCCGGAACTAAGTAACCTCTACAGGAATAACCCGCAAATAACCAAATTGATCAATACGGCTTTATCACTGGAGGGACTAAACCGGCACGCCTCCGTGCATGCCGCAGGCGTAATCATCTCGGATAAACCGTTAAACAACTATATGCCCATATTTAAAACCACTGATGACCAGGTTACTACCGGCTACAGCATGGGTACTTTAGAAAAGATCGGGCTGCTTAAAGTAGATTTTCTTGGATTAAAAACGCTCACAGTTATTGATGAAACACTCAAACTCGTAAAGAAAACACGCGGGATAGAAATTGACATTGAAAAACTTCCTTTGGATGACCCGAATACATACAAGCTGTTAGCTTCGAGCCATACAATTGGGGTGTTCCAGGTAGAAAGTTCAGGTATGCGGGATTTGCTTAAAAAACTTATTCCCGAACGCTTTGAGGATTTAATCGCTCTCCTGGCGCTGTACCGTCCGGGCCCGATTGGCTCAGGCATGCTCGATGATTTTATGAAACGCAAACATGGGTTAGTTCCCATTAGATATGAACATCCGAGGCTAGAACCCATACTTAAAGAAACTTATGGGATCATGGTTTACCAGGAACAGATCATGCAGATCGCATCCGCCCTTGGCGGATTCTCGCTTGCTCAGGCGGATATCTTACGTAAAGCAATGGGGAAGAAAATTCCTGAAGTCATGGAGAAACAAAGAAGCAACTTTATTCATGGCTGCATTAAAAACGGGATAAAAGAATTAACCGCGACAAAGATTTTCGATTTAATAGAATATTTCTCCGGATACGGCTTCAATAAATCACATTCAACCGCTTATGCCTTGATTTCTTACCGCACTGCTTATTTAAAAGCAAATTATCCCGTAGAGTTTATGACCGCGCTGCTTACCTCTGAACGCGACAACACCGACAAAATAGTAACCTATGTAAATGAAGCCCAACATATGGGTTTAAAGGTACAACCTCCGGATATCAATGAAAGCGAAGTACTATTTAAGGTTGAAGACGAATCAACCATCCGCTTTGGGCTGCTGGCGATAAAAAATGTCGGTAAGGGGGCGTCTGAATCCATTGTGGGCGCCAGGGAAACGACAAAGTTCAAATCATTGGAAGATCTCTGCGGCAAAATAGATTTAAGGCTGGCAAACCACAAGGTGCTGGAAAGCCTGATCAAATGCGGAGCCCTGGATTATTTCGGCGCCTCAAGGGCAAAAATGTTCACAAGCCTTGATGCGATACTGGGAAGGGCTCAAAAGATACAAAAAGAAAAATCCAGCGGCCAGCTTTCTTTCTTTGACCAGTCACTACCTAATAATGGGTTTGGGAAAGCCACCGAGACCTTAACCGATTGCAAAGAATGGCCTGAACCACAGTTGCTTTCCTTTGAAAAGGATATGCTGGGTTTTTACGTCAGCGGACACCCTTTGGCTCGTTATGCCAAACAACTTAAGCGTTTTACCTCTTGTTCCACAGCCAACCTGCATGAGCATAAAGACCAGGACACAATAAAAATTGTCGGTTTAATCGCTAAAATCAAACAAACATTAACCCGCGCCAAGCAGGAAAAAATGGCGATACTAAAACTTGAGGACTTGGACGGGGCGGTAGAGGTGCTCGTTTTTCCCCGCACCTTTTCTAAAGTAAGCCGGTATATTTTACCTAATACAATAGTTCATATCCGCGGTACGTTGAATTTGGCAGAAGACACCCCCAAGATAATCGCGGAAGACCTTTTTCCTTTTGAAGAAATCTATAAACTGATTACCGCCATGAGCATTAATCTTTCAGGAGTTAAAGAAAACATATTTGAATCCTTAAAAACCCTGCTTTCTGAACATAAAGGGAATACGCCTATTTATTTGCGCCTGGATACTCCAGCGAAATCCCGCGTGCAAATGGTAGTAGGTGAAAATCTTTATGTTTTGCCCTCAGAAAAGCTGATCCAGGATCTCGATGAATTGCTAGGGGAAGAACGATTCTCCCTGGTTCTATAAATACTTGACATCGTAACTTTTTGCTGTTATTATGTTTAGCAATACACTGTGCTAACAAAGGCACCTGGCTATGATAGGCACCCAACGCTAAAAAGGTTTGCGTTGGTGTGGCCTCCTGGCCAAATTGAGTAAATGCCGCCTCATGGCAAAAATCGGCCGGCGTGGCCTTTAGGAGGATTAGAGATGACAAAGAAGGATATTGTCTTAAAAGTATCGGACGAATCAAACTTAAAACAAATAGACGTAAAAAAAGTCGTACAAAGAACATTTGATTGCATTGTTGATGCCTTAGTCAGGGGCGAAAGGATTGAATTACGTAATTTTGGCGTCTTTAAGATAAAACAGAGGAAAAGCCGCACCGGCAGAAATCCGCGCACCAACCAGGTTATCCCTGTCCCTCCCAGAAAAGTAGTGATCTTTAAAGCCGGCTTGGAAATGAAACAGAAAATTAAGTAGCTTTATGTATTAATACAGAAAAAACCTTGCGTTCTTCGCAAAGATAATCCTTAATAAATTAATACAGAAAAATCCTTGCGTTTTTGGCAAGGGTAATCCTTATAAACCAAAATAACAGATTATGTTCAAAAGAGTCCCTGGCACCAAAGATATCCTGCCTGATGAAGCAGGCCAATGGCAAACAATTGAAGCGGTTTCACGCGGCATATTCTCTCTTTATAATTACCATGAAATCCGCACTCCCATAATTGAAGAAGCAGCGCTCTTTAACCGCACTCTCGGAATTACCGCTGAAATAGTACAAAAACAGATGTTTCTTATTCATAACCAGCAGGATGTATACGCCTTGCGGCCTGAAGGCACTGCTTCAATCGCGCGCAGCTACCTGGAAAATAATTTAGATAAAACCAGCGGATTCACAAAGTTGTATTATATCGGCCCGATGTTTCGCCTTGAACGGCCGCAAAAAGGGAGGCTACGCCAATTCCATCACATTGGCTGCGAAGCAATCGGCTCTCAAGAAGCAATCCTTGATATAGAAATAATCAGCCTGGCCGGCCAGTTGCTTAAAAGTTTTGCTATCTCCGGCTATAAAATTAAAATCAACAGCCTGGGCTGCCCCAAAGATAAACAAACTTTAAGCCTGAACCTGAAACAAAATCTTCAGGAAGAAAAACAAAACCTCTGCCCTGACTGCCAGCTAAGGCTTGAAAATAATATATTAAGAATACTGGACTGTAAAAACGAATCCTGCCAAAAAATAGTCAAAACACTTGCTCTTGGGAATACCCATCTTTGCCCGGATTGCCTGGACCATTTTAAAGAAGTAACTGACGGCTTAAACAGCCTTGACATTACTTTTGATGTGGATCCGCAGCTTGTGCGCGGGCTGGATTACTATAACCGGACAGTATTTGAATTTACGCATTCTAATTTAGGCAGCCAGGACGCCATCGGGGCAGGCGGCCGTTACAATAATTTAATCAAAGAATTAGGCGGCCCGGATATAGGAGGCATTGGTTTTGCCTTCGGGATGGAAAGGCTGCTTTTGGCATCTAAAATACCCGGAGAAAAACCGCTAGGCAAAATGGTATACCTGATACCCATAGGAAAAGAGGCAAGAAACGCCGGAATAAAAATATTAAACCAGTTGCGCTTAAACGGCATACCTAGCGATATGGATTATTTGAACAGGTCGTTAAAAGCGGCGATGCGTGCCGCCAATGAGGCGGGCGCCCGATACGTTTTGATTTTAGGGGAAGATGAATTAAAAAAGAATGTGATTTCCCTTAAAGACATGTCAAATGGCACTCAAAGAGAAATAAATATACAGGAACTAACCAAGGAATTAAAATGTTAAGAACACATACTTGCGGAGAACTCAACGGCACAGACAGCTCCAAAGAAGTTACCCTCTGCGGCTGGGTTGCCCGCAGAAGGGATCACGGAAAGCTGATTTTTATTGATATCCGTGACCGGGCCGGTTTTACTCAAATAGTTTTTATCCCTAAAGAATCCGGAGAAGCTTACAAATTGGCGCAGGATTTAAGAAATGAATTTGTCATTAAATTAAAAGGAACGGTGAATAAGCGGCCTGCGGGCACAATCAACGAAAAGCTTGCAACCGGAGAGATAGAAGTCCTGGCAAAGGAACTGGAAATATTAAACCCCAGCCTGAACCCTCCTTTTGAAATTGAAGAAGAAACTGAAATAACCGAAGAGATGCGCCTTAAATACCGCTACCTTGACTTAAGGCGAAGAAAAGTCTTTAACAACCTTGTCTTAAGAAGCAACCTTTACAAGCTCATCCGCGGTTATCTGGGAAACAATAATTTTATTGAATGCGAAACTCCGATACTTACAAAATCAACTCCTGAAGGCGCCCGGGATTACCTGGTTCCTTCGCGGTTAAATATCGGACAATTTTTTGCTTTACCGCAGTCTCCGCAATTGTTCAAACAGATTCTCATGGTTGCCGGAATAGAAAGGTATTATCAAATCGCCAAATGCTTCCGCGACGAAGACCTGCGCGCTGACCGCCAGCCGGAATTTACCCAGCTGGATATTGAAATGTCTTTTGTCAATGAAGAGGACATCTTCTGTTTAACCGAAGGATTGATGAAATTAATACTTAAAGAACTAAAAAATATCGACATCCAGACACCTTTTCCGCGCATAAGCTATAAAGAAGCGATGGAAAAATATAAATCGGATAAACCGGATTTAAGGCCTGAGCAAAAAAATGATTTTGCTTTCTGCTGGATAGTAGATTTCCCTCTTTTTAAATATAATGAGGAAGAAAAACGCTGGGACAGCGAACATCATCCCTTTACCGCTCCAGCTGAAGAAGATCTGGAAAACCTGGAAAAAAACCCAGGCAAGGTTAAATCCCGCTCATACGACTTAGTCTTAAACGGCATGGAACTGGGAAGCGGTTCAGTGAGGATCCACCGCAGGGAGCTCCAGCAAAAGATTTTTAATATTATCGGAATAGAAGAAGAGGAGGCCTCTAAACGCTTTGGGTTCCTTCTTGAAGCTTTTCAATTCGGCGCGCCTCCGCATGGAGGGGTTGCTTTTGGTTTAGACAGGCTGCTGAGCATTCTTTCAGGAGAAAGCAGTATCCGTGAAGTTATTACTTTTCCAAAAACGTCAGCTGCTTTTTGCCCGTTGACCAGCGCGCCTTCGGATGTTGGAGATAAACAACTAACGGAATTAGGCATAACTATTAAAAGGAGGAAACAAAATGTACAGGATTAAGTTATCCGCGATTTGCATATTAACCTCATCCCTGGCTTTATCGGGCTGTGTGGCCAGGACATATAATTTAACCCGCGACAGGCTTGATCAGGACCTTTCCTCCACATCGGGCAACCGCGGCTATCTCATGGGAACAGCCCCTGCTGAGTCAACAGAAAGAAAAACCACGCGTACTACCAGGGTTTTTGAGATAGAACTGGGAGTTGCCAAACCAACACAGGAAAAATGCCCGTCTTTTACACCGGCAGCAACAGAGACCGCCTCAGCCGGGATGGAAGAGGCTGCGGCAAGCTATGAAGAACCAACTGAAGAAACGTCGAGCCAGGCCTTCGAAAGTTATACCGTAGGTAAAAATGACACATTACAAAAAATATCCAATAAATTTTACGGTACCACCAAAAAATGGCCTAAGATTTATGAAGCGAATAAAGATGTTTTACGCTCCCCTGATAAACTTTATGCCGGCCAGATTCTAAAAATACCCTCCGGCCCGGGAATAAAAGCCGAGCCTGCGAATATGGCGGAACCTGAAGAAAACCTCAAATAAGTGTGGATAAAATAATCAAATTTGAATCACAAAAAGAAGCGCAGGGGCTCTTTGGAGCCCATGATTTCAACACGCGCAGTATTGAAAAAGAACTTAAGGTAAAGCTTACCCTGCGCGGGGATTACTTGAAAATCAGCGGCACTTCCACTAATATAAAAAAAGCAAGCCAACTGGTAGAACACTTGCTTGGTGCCCTGCGCTCAGGAAACGAAGAGATATGCAGAAGCGACCTTTCTTATTTAATATCTAACCTTAAAACAAATAGCCAAAAACAACAAATTACGGCTCTAGACACCGGGATTACGCGCACTTCCGCAGGCAAACAGATTGGGCCAAAGACTGCCGGCCAAAATGAATATGTCGAAGCAATCAAAAAACATGATATCGTTTTTGGCATTGGCCCGGCTGGAACCGGAAAAACTTATTTAGCTATGGCCTGCGCGGTAGAAGCGCTGAGAAAACAAGAAGTCCGCAGAATTATCTTAACCCGTCCGGCCATAGAAGCAGGCGAATCTCTGGGGTTTTTACCCGGCGATATGCAGGCAAAGATATCCCCCTATCTTAGGCCGCTTTACGACGCCTTATACGATATGATGGAGGCTGAGCGCATTGAAAAATATATAGAAACCGGAATTATCGAAGTAGCGCCGCTTGCCTATATGAGAGGCAGGACGCTTAATGACGCCTTCATCATCCTTGATGAAGCGCAGAACTGCACTGCCGAACAGATGAAAATGTTTTTAACCCGCCTGGGATTTGATTCTAAAGCGGTGATTACAGGCGATATGACTCAAAGCGACCTTCCGAATGCCCGGCCCATCGGCCTGCTTCAGGCGCAAGACATACTTAAAGGAATTAACGGTATAAAATTTATTTATTTTAGCGGTTCTGACGTGGTCAGGCACGCCCTGGTACAAAGAATAATTGAAGCATATGAAAAAACTATTCGCTAAAAACAACTTTTTACTTGCCGGCCTTTGCGTTTTTATTTTCTTTTTTAGCCGCCTTATCCAGATGAACCCGGCTATCCCGTTGTTTTTAATCATTCTCTACCTTTCTTTTTACAAAAAATTCTCTAAAATCAAGAGCGCTAATTTAACCAATTTAAGCTTTCTTTTCCTGGTCTCTTTTGCTATTGGCCATGCCCTGCTTAGACACGGCCTGTCTTTTTACTTTATACCCATAGGGATTATCCCCATGCTTAGCGTATTATTATTTAACAACCTTGAGATAGCTTACTTCTTATCCCTGGGAACTTCTTTGTCCCTGGCATCTTTAACCGCCGAGCCATTTAAAGCCTGGTTTATTTTTATGACCTTTTGTTCATGCGTAATAATATTATTAAACAAAGCGCATAAACGTACCACCGTAATTCAGGCAGGACTTATAGCCGGGCTGATTCAACTGCTAAGCCTTATCTTGTTTGAACACTTCTGGATAAACCAACCTGAGAGATATTTAATAATCCTGCTTAACAGCCTGATCTGCGGGATTATCGTCCTGGGGGTCCTGCCTGTATTCGAATACCTCCTGCGCACAGTAACAAATATCAGCCTGCTGGAGTTGGCAGACACTCATCATCCGATCTTGCAACGCATGGTGCTTGAGGCCCCGGGCACTTACCACCACAGCCTTATTGTCGGTAATTTATCGGACACCGCATGCACCGCCATAGGGGCCAACGGCCTCCTAGCAAGGATCGGTGCATATTATCATGATATCGGAAAACTTCAAAAACCGGAGTATTTTATTGAAAACCAGCAGATAAAGAAGAATTTACATGATACGCTTTCTCCTACGATGAGCAAAATGATTATCATGAACCATGTAAAAGAAGGCCTGGACTTGGCTAAAAAATACTCTTTAAGCCCGGTACTCTGGGATTTTATCCAACAACACCATGGAAGCAGCCTGGTCTATTATTTTTACCGCAGGGCCCTGGAAGGAAGAGAAGAGGATCAGGAGATAACCGAGGAGGGATTCCGTTATCCCGGGCCAAAACCAGATACAAAAGAAACGGCTATTGTTCTTCTGGCAGATTCGGTTGAGGCAGCCACGCGCACCTTAAAAGACCCCACTCCCGCAAAAATCGAAGAGATAGTACGCAAGGTGATAAACAACAAATTCATTGACGGCCAGCTTGACGAATGTGAACTTACCTTAAAAGATATAGAGAAAATTTCCAGTGTTTTCACCAAAATATTAAGCGGTATATATCACAGCCGGGTAAACTACTCCTAAGGGATTGAGCATCTAGCGCTTAGCACAAGGGCCTTACGAGCGTAGCGAGTAAGTAGGGGCCCTTTTATTAAAGCATGGTAAATATAACCATAAACAACCTGCAAAAGAGACTGCCTATCCCTAAAATACGCGTAAAAAAACTTATCCTTAAAATCATTAAAGGAGAAGGACTTAAAATAACCGGTTTTATTAATCTTTGCTTTACGGACAACATCCTGATTAAAAAACTCAATCTCAAATTCTTAAAAAACGATAACCCAACCGACGTATTGGCTTTCAATCTGGGAGATAAAAAAACTAAAGACAGGCTTATAGCCGATATCGTAATTTCTACGGATACCGCGATAACCAATGCCAGGAGCTTCAAAACCTGCCCCGAAGATGAATTGCTGCTTTATGTTGCCCATGGCATACTGCATATATTAGGATTCAATGACCACACCAAAACCGAAACGCAGCTAATGCGTAAAAAGGAAAGAGAATATGCCGATAGATAAAGCGCAGGCTTTGGTTTTAAACAAAAGGGATATCCGCGAAACTTCGATAATCGTAGATTTTTACAGTAAGGAATTTGGAAAACTTAGCGGGCTGCTTAAAGGGATACGCAGCGAGCCGGAAAAGTTCGCCTCTAACTTAGAGCCCTTTTCCTTAAATGAGATTATCTTCTACAGAAAGACCCACTCAAGCCTGCACCTGGTGAGCCAGGCGGATAAACTGGATAATTTTACCCAAATACGCTCCAGCATTGAAAAGACAGCACAGGCGGGATTCATGATGGAGCTGATTAATTCCATAATGCAGGCCGAAGATGTAAATGAAGATATCTTTAACTTGGCCCTGATTAGCCTTAAAGAGTTGGAAACCAATTACAACCCGGCAAAAATAGCGACTATATTTAAAATCAAAATGCTTAACTTCTCGGGGTTCAAGCCTCACTTTGACTCTTGTGTTTGCTGCTCGGATATAATTAACGGCCAGGCGCGTTTTAGCCTTTCTTTAGGCGGCTTGCTTTGCCCGCGCTGTATGCAGAAAGACCCCGGAAGCCGCTCAATATTCCGCGGGACTATCGCTACCGTACTTCATATCGAAAGAAATAATTTCAACGCCAGCCTCAACCTGGGAATGAATCCACAGATAAAAAAAGAACTGGATATAATCCTGAATGCGTTTTTAAGTTTTCATTTAGGGAAAGAGCTAAAAAGCCAAAGGCTGCTTAACAAACTGGAGGTGCCTGTATGAAGATAGTCATTGTCGGGCCGGGAGCAATGGGGTGCCTTTTTGCTGCTTTCTTATCAAAATCAAAGGAAGATGTGTGGCTCTTGGATAAAAACAAGGAAAACGCCGCCAGAATAAATGAAAACGGGATCCGCCTGGAAGGAGCATCCGGATCCTGGCAGGCAAAACCAAAAACCACGGCCAATGTCCAGGATATAGGCAAGGCCGATCTTATACTAATCTGCGTGAAATCATTCAATACCAAACAGGCAGTTGAACAGATCAAGCCGCTTCTACAGGAGAATACTAAAATAATGACCCTGCAGAACGGAATCGGAAATATTGAAATTATAGCTGAATCAGCGGGAGAAGATAAAGTAATCGGGGG
>JBAZOE010000010.1:0-21800 GCA_041648875.1 Candidatus Omnitrophota bacterium | reverse complement strand
GGATGAAAAAACCCTGGCTCCTGAACTCAATCAAGAATACATCGATACGCTGGTTCCGCAAAAATTCCCAAAAATGTCTATCTCCATACCTAAAGGTTTTAATTTAGTGCAAGAACTGATTAAAAGGCGTTATTACAAAAAAAAGCGGGTGGAAAATGCCCCGACTATCTATCTTTTGCGGCAGGAACCGGCCGCCTTTATCAAACTTTACCCGGATGTGCAAAAACAGGGGGTGCGCGATAATTTTGAATTTATCCGCCGGCTCATGTATGCCAACTTGAACAAAGTAAATAATATTACCGACGCATTTTTTACCATTATGAAAAGCGTCTTTACCCCGGATATAGGCCCCCAGAACATCGCCAGGATGGCCGAATTTAAACTAAGCGAGAAAAGAGGGTTTATCAATTACACCATGGCCAAACCGAATAACTATTTTGACTGCAATGTGCTTGATGCCGAAGGCAACTTTTTTAAGGTGTACATAAAAGATACCGGTAACCGCTTGGATTTAAACAAGGTGTTTGCCATAATATCGACATTAAGGCCGGTAGATTAGCTCAGATCCTGCTTCGTAAACTCGGCAGGCACTTACGCGTTGCGTAAGTGTTTTACTAAACAAGTGATTTAAGGTGTTCGAATTTCGCTATATTTTTATGGGTGCTCAAAATCTTCTTGCTCTTTAAGTTATATTGTGCTAATAATAAAAAACTATGACAGAAAATTTAATGGACAAGGTAGTTTCCCTGTGCAAACGCAGGGGGTTTATTTTCCAGAGCAGTGAAATCTATGGGGGCCTGGCTAATACCTGGGATTACGGCCCTTATGGAGTCGAGCTGAAAAATAACCTGAAGCGCGCCTGGTGGAAATCCAATGTTTACGAACGCAATGATATCCTGGGCATGGATTCGGCCATCCTGATGCACCCTATGACCTGGGAGGCAAGCGGGCATGTCCAGAATTTCTTTGACCTAAAGAGCGACTGCAAAAACTGTAAGCGGCGTTTTAAGAGCGCGGATTTAAAAGATAAGGCACATTGCCCGGAATGCTGCGGAGAACTCACGGAATCCCGCCCGTTTAACCTGATGTTTAAAACTCATCAGGGGCCGGTCGAAGACTCAACTAACATAATTTATATCCGCCCGGAAACAGCCCAGGGAATGTTCGTTAACTTCCTGAATATCCTTGATTCGCGCCACCCCAAACTTCCTTTCGGCCTGGCGCAAATCGGAAAATCTTTCCGCAACGAAATAACTCCGGGAAATTTTACCTTTCGCACCCGTGAGTTTGAACAAATGGAAATAGAGTATTTCGTAAGGCCGGCGGATGCGGACAGGGCGCTTAACGAATGGATAGAATACCGTTTCAACTGGTATTTAACCCTTGGGATAAAAACTGAAAACTTAAGAAAACGCCAACACGGCAAAGATGAACTGGCCCATTACGCGCACGCCTGCATGGATGTAGAGTACAATTTTCCTTTCGGCTGGAGCGAATTAGAGGGGATCGCAAACCGCGCGGATTTTGATTTAAAACAACACGCCCAATACAGCGGCAAAGACCTGCAATATTTTGATGATGCGGCAAAAGAAAAGTTTTTCCCCTATATCATTGAACCATCAGGGGGAGTTGACCGGGCTGTCCTGGCATTCTTAGTTGATGCCTATCATGAGGAAAAAGTCAAAAATGATTTACGTGTAGTCTTAAAAATTCATAAGGACCTGGCCCCCACAAAAGTGGCAGTGCTGCCGCTTTTACGCAACAGGCCGGAAATCACGGAGCTTGCCAATCAGATCTCGCGGGATTTAAAAAAATCCATGGTTACGGTTTATGATGATACCGGTTCTATCGGCAAGCTTTACCGCAGGCAGGATGAAGTAGGGACCCTCTATTGCGTAACCGTGGACGTGCAAACATTAGAGGATAAACAGGTAACCGTGCGCAGCAGGGACACCATGTTACAGGAAAGAATTTCGATAGACAGGTTAAAAGAATATTTAGTAGAACAGCTTAGTTAGAGAACACAAGAAAGGAAGGGTTTAAAAAGTAATGGCAAAGAAATACGTTTACAGTTTCGGCGGCGGTAAGGCAGATGGCAACGAAAGCATGAAGAACCTCTTAGGTGGAAAAGGCGCAAACCTGGCTGAAATGGCCGGAAACAAGAACCTGTTGCTTCCGGTTCCCCCAGGATTCACCTGCACCACGGAGGTCTGCACATATTATTACCAGAATAAAAAGAGATACCCTAAAGAGTTAAAGGCTCAGGTGGAGAAAGCCCTGGAAAGAGTAGAAAAACTGATGGGCAGGAAATTCGGCGACGCCAGCAACCCGTTGTTATTTTCCGTGCGCAGCGGCGCCAGAAAATCCATGCCGGGAATGATGGAAACAGTTTTAAACGTGGGGCTAACCGAGAAAACTATTCCCGGGCTGGTTAAGCAGAGCGGCGGAAACAGCCGTTTTGTTTATGATGCCTACCGCCGCTTAATCATGATGTATTCTGATGTAGTCATGGAAAAAGCCGCCGGTATTGAACCAAAAGGCGAGGAGGGGATCCGCAAACAGCTGGAAAAGGTAATGGCTGATTTGAAAAAATCAAAAAATTACACCAGTGATACGGATTTAAATGTCGAGGACTTAAAGAAACTCTGCGCCCAGTTCAAAATTAGAATCAAAGAAGTGCTGGGGAAAGAATTTCCTGACCAACCTATGGAACAGCTATGGGGAGGCATCGGTGCCGTATTCTCATCTTGGAATGGAAAACGCGCCATAAGCTACCGCAGAATTGAAAATATACCTGATGCCTGGGGCACCGCGGTAAACGTGCAGACCATGGTCTTTGGAAATATGGGCAATGACTCGGCAACCGGCGTAGCCTTCACGCGAAACCCGGGAAACGGGGAAAATAACTTCTACGGCGAATACCTGATCAACGCCCAGGGCGAAGACGTAGTTGCCGGTATCCGCACGCCAGCTCCTATCAATGAATATTCTACCAGCAGCCACAATAAAGAATTACTCACCTTAGAGAAAGCAATGCCGAAGATCTACAAAGAGCTTTACTCTATCCAGAACCGCCTGGAAAAACATTACCATGATATGCAGGATATTGAGTTTACCATTGAAAAAGGAAAGCTCTTTATGCTGCAATGCCGCATAGGTAAACGTAATGGACCGGCAGCGGTACGTATGGCAGTAGATATGGTCAAAGAAAAAATGATTAAAAAAGAACAGGCTGTAATGCGGGTTACCCCGTCACAGCTTGATGAATTGCTTCATCCGATTATTGACCCGAAAACAGAATTAGGTGTCAAGCCTTTTGCCAAAGGTTTACCTGCCGGCCCGGGCGGCGCTTGTGGACAGATTGTTTTCTCCTCGAGCGATGCGGTAGAATGGGCAAAAACAGGCAAACAAGTAATCCTGGTCCGCGAGGAAACTAACCCGGAAGATGTTGAAGGTATGCGCGCTGCCCAGGCAATCCTTACTGCCCGCGGCGGGATGACGTCACACGCGGCATTAGTTGCCCGCGGTTGGGGTAAATGCTGTATTGTTGGATGCAGCGGCATGCATGTAGAAATCGAAAAGAAATTAGTGCATGTAGCGGATAAAACACTTAAAGAAGGAGACTGGATTACCTTAAACGGCACCAAGGGCAATGTCTATGAAGGCAAGCTGCCGATGATGGATGCCTCAGAGGAGAATACTGTCCTTTCTGAATTCCTTAAAATGTGCGATGCTGTAAGAAAATTAGGCATACGCACCAATGCTGATACTCCGGAAGATGCTCAAAAAGCGCGCCAATTCGGAGCCGAAGGCATCGGGCTTTTCCGCACTGAACATATGTTCTATGGCATAGGTTCTGATCAACCTCTGTTCTTGCTGCGCAAAATGATTGTTTCCAATACCCTTGAAGAAAGACAGAAGGCGTTGGATGAATTGTTCCCCTTTGTGAAAAAAGACATTAAAGGCACAATTGAGGCCATGGATGGCTTTCCGGTTGTAATTCGCCTGCTGGACCCGCCATTGCATGAATTCGTTCCGCGTGAACAGGCAAAACTTGAGCAGCTCGCTAAAGAACTGAACATCAGCATGCAGGAACTTTCCAAAAGGGCCGAGGCCTTGCATGAATCCAATCCGATGATGGGCCATCGCGGAGTTCGCTTAGGAGTTACATATCCAGAGGTAAGCTCCATGCAGATCCGCGCGATCCTTGAATCTGCGGCTGAATTGCTCAAAGAAGGCAAGCATCCTTACCCGGAGATTATGATCCCGGTTGTCTGCGATGTAAAAGAGCTCGAAGATCAACTCGTTATTGCCAAACAAATATACAAAGAGGTATTGGCAAAATACGGACTAAAGAAAATTAAACATCTTTTTGGAACAATGATTGAAATTCCGCGCGCTGCCTTTGTCGCAAATAAACTGGCAACTGTCGCCCAATTCTTCTCCTTTGGAACCAATGATATGACTCAGATGGGTTTTGGTTTCTCAAGAGATGATATTGGCGGTTTCCTGCCGGATTATATTAAAAAAGGTATCCTGCCGGAGGACCCGTTTCAAAGCATTGACCAGGAAGGAATCGGAGAGCTGATCAAAATGGGTATTACCCGCGGCCGCTCAACCAATAAAAACCTTGAGGTCGGCATCTGCGGGGAGCACGGCGGAGAACCCAAATCCGTGGAGTTCTGCCACAAAGTAGGCATGGATTATGTAAGTTGCTCGCCGTTTAGGGTACCGATTGCAAAATTAGCGGCAGCACAGGCAGCACTGAAAAAATAACCGCGCGATGACAAAAAACTAAAACTATGGAAGCATTAAAAACATATCTTAAAGAAGTCCGGCAAATCCCGCTTTTGACTGCCCAGCAGGAAATTAACCTGAACAAAAAGATCCGCCGCGGGGATGAAATGGCGCGCAAGGAAATGATCAGGGCAAACCTGCGCCTGGTAATCAATATCGCAAAAAGATACATGCGCCTGGGTACCCCATTCTTGGACTTAATAGAAGAGGGGAATTTGGGGCTGATGAAGGCGGTAGAAAAATTTGACCACCGCAAGGGTTTTCGTTTTTCAACCTACGCTGCCTGGTGGATCAAACAGGGAATTACCCGCTCTATCAGCGAACAGGGCAAAATGATCCGCGTACCGGTATATATGAACGACCTGATCACCAAGTGGAAGAAGTGCAGGGAGCGGTTAAGCCAAAAACTAAAACGTGTTCCCAGCGATGAAGAAATTGCCAAAAAATTAAAACTTTCTCCCGAGAAAACAGGAAAGATTAATTTTTGGATGTCCAGTACCACCTCTTCGCTTGAAGCGCCTATCGGCGAAGACAACGATAACCAGATATCGGAATTAGTGGAAGACAAAAACACCGCTCCTCCGGACGCGGAGATCGAGCATTTCCTTGACCGGGAAAGAGTTGATAATCTCCTGGAGGTTATGTCTGAAAGAGAACGGGAGATCCTGGATCTGCGTTTCGGCTTAAGTCATAAAAAACCGCAGACACTGGCAGAAGTTGCCAGGAAAATGGGCGTCTCGCGCGAGAGAATCCGCCAAATCGAAGAGGCAGCCTTAAGAAAATTAAAGAAATTCGTCATTGGACAGGAGAAAGAACTATGAAAAATAACTGCAATTTGGAGAAATCCATAAGGAGTATTCCTGATTTTCCTAAAGCAGGGATACTTTTCCGGGATGTAACCACATTGATCCAGGATAAAGCCGCGTTTAAAAAATCAATTGATTTGCTGGCAAAGAAATACAAAGGGAAGAAAATTGACAAAATAGTCGGAGTAGAGGCGCGGGGCTTTATCTTTGGCGCGGCTGTTGCGCATAAAATCGGGGCGGGTTTCGTGCCGGTGCGCAAAAAAGGCAAGCTGCCCTATAAAACTATTTCTACTACCTATGAGCTTGAATATGGCACAGATACATTAGAGATCCATAAAGACGCCATATCCAACAACGAAAAAGTCTTGATTATCGATGACCTTTTAGCTACCGGCGGAACAGTAAAAGCAGTGGTTGATTTAATAAAACAACTGCATGGAAAAATAGTGGGGATAGGCTTTGTTATCGAGCTGGTTGATTTGCATGGCAGGGATAAATTAAAAAATTATCCGGTATATTCTTTAGTTAAGTTTTGCGGCGAATAAATCTGCGCCTGTAGCTCATAAGGATAGAGCAGTAGTTTCCTAAACTACGTGCGGCAGGTTCGATTCCTGCCAGGCGCATTTACCCTGTCTCGCTAAAGCTCGGAGGACAGAGAAAATGTACGATTATAATTTACACGCGCATACATTCCTAAGCGATGGCGAATTGCTTCCCTCTGAAGTCGCCGTACGCTATCAAGATAAGGGTTATAAGGTAATCGCCATAACCGACCATGCTGATTACAGCAATATCAAACAGGCTGCCAAGGCAATTGTTGAGTTCTGCCGGCGCTGGCCAAAAAACTCCCAAATTAAGGTATTACCGGGAATTGAATTAACTCATTTGCCTCCTGAACAATTTAAACCTCTAGCCGGCTTAGCCAGAAAAGAAGGTATCAAAATTATTATTGCTCACGGAGAAACTCCGGTTGAACCGGTGGCAAAAAATACCAACCATTTCGCCTTATTAGCTGATATTGATATCCTGGCGCACCCGGGCTTAATTTCTGATGAAGACGCCAAGCTTGCCAAAGATCGCGGGATATTCCTTGAAATTACCAGCCGGCGCGGCCACAGCCAGACTAATGCTCATGTAATCAAGCAGGCCAGAAAATTCGGAGCAAAATTAATTTTAAATAATGACAGCCATACCCCGGAAGATATTATTTCTCCGGATGAATTAACAAAAAAAGGGCTGGATTCAGGCTTATCCCAAGCCGAAATTGATAAAATTTATAAAGATGTTAAAGCTTTTTTAGCCAAAAGTACCCCGCGCTTATAAGGAGTTGCGCAGGTATGCCCTTGTGGGCAAGGAGGAGAGATGAAACTTGCAAAACTGTTTTCCTTATTTATTATTTGCTGTCTGCTAACTACTGCCCTTACGGGTTGCTCAACCTTATCAAGCAGCAGCGATGACAAATCCATTAATCCCGGATTACTTGAGCCTCAGGCAATCCTGAAATTCAGCGATGTGCCGGTTCCTGTCGGCTTAAAAAGCCTGCCTGCCCAGTCATACTCTTTCGAGAGCTCCGGAGTACGCGTAGGCGTATTGAAATACCAGGGCAAGGTTAACCCTGATCAGGTAGTTAATTTCTATAAAGAACAAATGGCCATGTATAACTGGAACCTGGTGAATATCGTTGAATACGGCCAGAGGCTTTTAAACTTTGAAAGAGAAAATGAAACCTGTATTATTACCATGGAGCCGAAGGGAAGCGCTATTATTTTAACTATTTCACTAGGCCCCAAATCGCAGGTTGCGGCTAAAAAGGCCAAGTCCCCGGTAAAGTAAAAAACTCTTGACAAGTATAAAGTTATAGGTAAAATAACTGTAAGTAACTTGAGAAATTATCCTAGGCAATAAAATTTATTGGCCTAGTTAACTATATAAAAAACAGTTAACAAAAAAGGAGGAGTAAAAAATGGGTAAACGCTTGATTTTAGTATTAGCGCTTGCTTTGCTAGTCGGGCTAACTTTTAGCGCCGCCTACGCCGAAGTACAGAATGTAAAGGTATCTGGCGACATCACCATGAGTGGAGTCTTAAGGAAGCACTTTGGATTAGACGCAGCTACCACAGGAGACAAAAGTGTATTGAAACAAAGCTTCATTATGACTCAAACAAGGGTACGCGTTGATGCAGATCTTACTGATAATGTCATGGCTACCGTAAGATTGATCAATGAAAGAATCTGGAATGGACAGAATGATAGCAATGGTTCTAATGCCTCAAATTCAACAAACATTGATTTAGACCTAGCGTATGTTACCTTGAAAGAATTCCTGTATTCTCCTTTAACTTTAACCGTAGGCCGTCAGGAAATCAAGTTCGGCAATGGTCTGGTTATTGGGAAATCAGGTGCTGCGCTTGGTACTACTAATATCCCTACAGACCTGTCTGAAAGACGCGCATTTGACGCAATACGCGCAACTTTAGACTATGACCCTTTAGTAGTTGATTTAGTATATGCCAAAGTAAGACAAACCACCTCAGTTGATAGAAATGACATTGTATTATCAGGTGTTAATGCCACATACGCTTTAAATAATAAGACCAATATTTCCGGTTATTACTATCTAAAAAATGATGATTTCAAAAGCGACGTTGCAGGTGCCGCAACAAGCAGGCCGAAACATGACAAAGTAAATACAGTTGGTGCTTTAATCACCAGTACTCCGATTGAAAATCTTAGCGCTTCGTTAGAAGGTGCTTATCAATTCGGAAGAAACTCCGATTCAACAACATTAGATCAAAAAAGCCACTCTGCCTGGGCTTTACAGGCAATGGCAGATTATACCTTTGCTAAAGTCAAAACAACTCCCAAGATTGGCGCTTCTTATACCTATCTTTCCGGAAGAGACAACAGTAATGGTACTGTAAATGAAGGTTGGGATTCTATGTTCTATGATCAAGCGCTTAATAGTATCACCTATGCACTTCTGCCTTTTACTAATATGCGAGTTCTCAACGTAAAGGCAAGCTGCAAACCGGTTGAAGATGTTACCGTAGCTGCTGTTTATGGCTATTATGATGTTGCTCAGAAAAACGTTGGTGGGACATTTACTAGCCCATCTTCTTATGATGGCGCAACCTCATATTTAACTGGCACCTATAGTGATAAATCACACCTTGGTGATGCTATTGACTTAACTGCTACCTATGATTATACCGAAGATGTGCAATTCGGTTTAACCGCTGGTGTATTTAGAGCAGGCAACGCATTAGTAATAGCTAGTGATAAACAAGTAGCACAACAAGTAATCGGCTCCATGAAGGTTACATTCTAATACAGTTTATGTAGAAATACTAAACCCTCGGGGGATGCAAATCCCCCGAGGGTTTTTTAATATAATATGCTAAATCTCGCCTTTATCTTCCATATGCACCAGCCGTACTACAAAAACCTCTTGACGCAGGAGAGCGACTTGCCCTGGGTCAGGCTGCATGGGGTTAAGGATTACCTGGATATGGTGCAGATTCTGGAAAAGTTTCCAAAGATCAAACAAACCTTTAACGTAGTCCCATCTTTGTTCGAGCAAGTGGAAGACTATAATAACGGCTTAGTTAAAGACAAATTCAGCGAACTAACCAAAAAACCCGCCTCTGAACTGACCAAGCACGATAAAGATTTCATCCTGCAGAATTTTTTCTCCATAAACAAAGAGAGGGTCATCGCAACTTTCCCTCGTTATTATGAACTTTACCTTAAAAAACAGCGTAATACGGAATTCTCCACCCAGGATTATCTTGACCTGCAGCTTTACTTTAACCTGGCCTGGATTGACCCGTCATTCCGGCAGAAAATTCCCGAACTAAAGAAAATTTCCGCCAAAGAGAGGTTTTTCAAAGAAGAGGACAAGCATATTGTCTTAGATAAACAGCTGCTCATATTAAAAGAGATCATTCCTGCATACCGGCTTTTTAAAGAAAAGAACCAGATTGAAATAAGCGTTACTCCATATTATCATCCAATTCTTCCTTTATTGTGTAATACTAATATTGCCAAGGAAGCAAACAAGAAAATAATCTTGCCAAAAAAAGAATTTAGCTACCCGCTCGATGCAAAAAAACATATCGACAGCGCTGTAGAATTCTACAAACAAAGATTTGGCGCATCCCCCCAGGGTATGTGGCCGTCGGAAGAAGCGGTAAGCGAGCATATCCTGCCTTTTATTATTGAGTCCGGCATAAATTGGATCGTTACGGATGAAGCGATCCTGTTTAAGTCTTTAAAATTAAAAAAACGCAACACTAAGCTCCTTTATCAGCCGCACCTGCTAAAAAGAAAAAAGGGAGAGCTCAATATTGTTTTTCGCGACCGGAATCTTTCGGACCTCATAGGCTTTAATTACCATGGCATGAAAGAAACTGACGCGGTAAATAATTTCATGGGGCACTTAGAAAATATTGACAAGGCATTTAAGGGAAAAGACACTTTAGTTACCATTGCCATGGACGGAGAAAACGCCTGGGAATTCTTCCGCAATGACGGCCATGATTTCCTGGAATTACTTTATCAGCGGATTTCAGAAAGCGATTTTGTCAAGACAACAACCGTAGAGGAGTATTTAAAACATAGCCCGGCAAAAACTGAAATCAAACGCTTAAGCGCAGGTTCCTGGATTTACGGTGAATTCGGCAAATGGATCGGCAACCCCAGTAAAGTAAAGTGCTGGGAATGGCTGGCGGATGCCAGAAAGGCTTTAGAGCAATCCAAGGAACCGGTAAGCGAACTGGCCTTAAAACAAATGTATATTTTAGAAGGAAGCGACTGGTTCTGGTGGGCGGGAGAAGACCCTGATGGTTCATTTGACCGCCTCTTCCGGCTGCATTTAACTAATTTCTATAAATTAATTAAACATGACGCGCCAGCTTATCTAAACCCTTGACACAGCTTGGCTTTTGTGTTATAAAATAGATTCAAATGGACAAGAAAGAAATCTACGAGCATCTGGCAAATATCTATCTGGATGCCTCTTCTAAATCATCAAAGAAAAAACGCAAATCGAAAGCGTATCCAAAACCAATCCGCAATTTAATCCTCGTCGGATTATTGCTGATTTTAGGTTTAGGCAGCGGTATCGCTTACTCTAACCTTAATTATCGTAATCATAACGCGAAGATCGCCTTATTTTTATTTCAAGATACCGCGAAATTAAATTTTAACTTTGACCCCGCGAAAAAAGAAACTTTCTCGCTTGAGCTTAAGCAGCTAAATTTATCTAAATATAAAACTTTAAGCTTCGCGGCGAGAAAGAGCAACCCCAAAGATACTTTTGCTTTACGGGTAGAGTTCATTAACCGTTTCAACGAAAAAGCGGAGATTTACATTAAGGATATCTCGGGAAAATGGAGAAACCATGAGATAAACCTAAGCCGCTTCGCCAAAATCAACGACTGGGGCCAGATGAAAACATTGTCTTTTACCGTCGAAGAATGGAACGCGAAAGAAAAATCCGGTATTCTTTATATAGATGATGTTAGGGTGATTAAATAACTAGGGAAAATAATCCTAAGGAGGAAACGCTCATGCGTATCATATCAATCGCTAATCAAAAAGGCGGCTGCGGCAAAACAACTACATCCATAAATTTAGCGGCTGCTTTAGCGTCTAATAACCGCAAAGTCCTGCTTATTGACCTTGACCCGCAAGCGCATGCGACCAGCGGCTTAAATATTAAAGCAGATTTAAGTATTTATAATGTGCTTTCCAAAATCACGCATAAAAAATGCCAATTGGAAGAAATCATTCAGAATTTAGGGGAAAATTTTGATATTGCGCCATCGAGCTTAATCCTGAGTACTTTAGAACAGGAGCTAAGCGGCGAAATCGGCCGGGAAAGCCGGCTGCGCGATACTCTTGCTACATTTAAAAACAACTACGACTATATCTTAATTGACTGCCCGCCGAACCTGGGAATTTTGACCATTAACGCCATCCGCTCAGCAAGCGAAATAATTATACCGGTTGAAGCCAGCAGGTTCTCCCTGGAAGGCTTAAGCCAGTTAACCAGCATTGTCAACCTGGTCAAGGAAAGATTAAATCATGAAGTTGATTTTCGCGTTTTAGTCACTAATTTTGACTCACGCCTGCAGCATTCATTTAAGATGCTTGAGAAAATCAAAACCGATTACCAAAAAAAGATGTTTTCCAATATCATTCATGTAAACGTAAAATTGAAGGAAGCGCAAAACGAAGGCCTGCACGTATTTACTTATGATAAATACTGCCGCGGAGCAAAAGATTATTTCAGCCTTTCACGCGAGATCATTACCCAGGAAAACCAGCCTCCCGTAGAGGCCCCCGAAAAACCCCTGGAAAAACGCATGAATGAGATCTTAAAAGAAGAGCTCCCCAAATTAGGTGAAATTACCCTTACCCTGCATGCCCCGGAGGCAAAAGAAGTTTATTTAGCCGGTGAATTCAATAACTGGAAGCTGGATGAAAACAGCCGCATGATGCAGAATAACGGCAGTTGGAGCAAAAACATAAGCCTTAACAACGGCAAATACAGGTACCGTTTCGTAATCGACGGAAATTGGTCCGAGGATCCCAATAACCCGCTAAAACAAGTAAACCCATACGGGACCATGGATTCTTTGCTTGAAATTAAAAAGTAGGATATGCCGAATATGGAAAAATCAAATGATGAAAATATAGTGCGCGAAGGCAAATTCTTTGCCATAATTTCATATGTTTGCTTCCTTTGCATTATTACCCTGGTCCTGAAAAAGGATAACAAATTCGCTCTTTATCATGCCAAGCAGGGCCTGGTACTTTTTGTCATGGAAGTTGCGGCTTTTATACTCTCGATAATACCTTTATTAGGCTGGTTAATCGGTGTATTTGGTTACGCCTTATTCTTCTTAATCTCGGTCTGGGGGATTATGCAGGCTGCTTTAGGCGTATACTGCCGCATACCGGTTATAACCAAAATCTCTGAGGAGGTAATCCTTTAAACTTTATAAAGGAGGCGCCACTATGGTTTTGAAGAAAAAGTTGAACACCCGTAAAAATATAGCGAAATCCTTGCGTAAGAGGCAAGGGAAAAAAGTCAAGAAAACGGTTCAAAAGACATTAAAAAAGAAAGCAAAAAGAGTACCAAAAATAGGCAGGATTAAGAAAAAACTCTCTAAAAGACCCAAACCCGCAGCAAAAAAGACTCTCAAGAAACAGGAAGGCAACCTTGTTGGTTTGATCACCCACTATTTTCCGCATGTGCAAGCCGCGGTAATCAAATTAAAGAGCCCCTTAACAATGGGGGATACGTTAAAAATAAAAGGCCATACCACTGACCTTACCCAGATCATAACCTCAATGCAGATAGACCGGGTAGATATCTCAAGCGCCAAAAAAGGGGATGAAATCGGCCTTCAGGTCAGTTCCCGGGTCAGGCAAGGCGATAAAGTTTATAAAGTATAAACCTAGGGCCTGTTGAACATAAAGCAGGCCCTAAAAAATCAATATTTATAAGTAAGTACTCATAATAAATACTGGTTGATAGCAAGTAGGTACTCATAATAAACCCAGCGTTAAACGTAGGTAAGATTAAGTAAATGAGACCCCGAGGAAGACCAAAGAAATACAGAATAGTCAAAATAGACCCTAAAATCAGCCAATTTAGCCCCAGAGGCAGGCCAGGAAGGCCTGATGAAGTAGAGTTGAAGATTGACGAGTTTGAGGCTTTAAGATTAGCAGATTACCAGGGTTTAGCTCAGAAAGAGGCTGCAAAATCCATGCGCATATCTCAACAGACCTTTAGCCGGATCCTCAAGAGGGCACATAAACTAATTGCCCAGGGGATAACTACCGGATCGTTAATTAGAATACAAGGTGGTCAGTATATAATCAGCTCAAAAAATATTCTGCCAACGGAAACAAAACCAGAAGAAAAAACAGGATAATTTGAACTATTCTAACCAACCAAAGTAGCATATAAACCTCCAATAAACCATCAAAAGCTTATTTTAAATCATTATAGCGTGAGCTTGGGCTTTGTCAAGTAACTTCCTATAATATATCTTATGTTAACTTGTCAATCTTCCGTAAGTATCACTAAGTTATTGAAGGATGGTAGTTTAGCTATGGCTGTTTTTTACCTGTGGAAAATGCGTTTCGTGTTTACTCAAACTTACCGCTATTCTATAAGCTTAACACTTGTAGGAAACTTTATATATATGACTATAAGGATTTTTTGCGTTTAATTGAAGATTCTTTAGCGGGCTAAAGCAGTAATTGCAGGATAAATTACCCCCTCCCCAAAGCGGTTATTTATGCGATCCAGGGCCTGAATAAGCCCCTCTCTGCGTATTTCTTCGCTAAGTAGAGGTTGATAGCTGTTCCAGGAAAGGCCGCTGCAAGTAACCCCAATTGCCCGGATTTTGGGGTTCTTAAGGAATGATTTTGACATTATTTTAAGGGCTCTTTGGCAAATCTCATAGCCGTCATTGGTTGATGTCTGGTGGGTTCTTTGAGCCCCAAAATCACCAATTTCAGGGCCGTTTAGCCAAAGATGAACAGTTGCGCTGGTTAGATTTTGCTGCCTAAGCCTTGTGGCAACCATTTCAGACAGAAGCCTGATCCAGGCTTGGATAACCTGGGGGTTTATTTGATATTTGGGTAAAGTATATGAATGGCTCACCGACTTAGGCTTTTCACTAGACTTACCGGGATTTTCATCAAACTTACCGGGATTGTTATTAAAAAATCCCGGTAAGTCTAGGTATAAGTCCCAGCAGGTTTTTATCCCTTTAGCCATTAAAATCTGGCCGTTTTTTCCACCCATACCACAAAGCTTATCCAGGCTGGCTTTACGTAAAGTTTGTTCAAAGTTTGAATCATCAATCATGGTTAAGCCATCCGGTTTATTTAGCTTGGAAGCCAGCTTAGCCAATAGCCAATTTTTAGCTATACCCACCGATGCCATAATGTTAAAGTTTGCATATATCTGCGTTTTAATTTCTTTACCCAAACTTACCGGGTTTAGGTGGCCGGAAAGGTCCAGCTGAAATTCATCAATTGAAGCATAGTTTAAGGGGAACTTAAACCCCTTCAGAAGCTCGAAAATCTGCTCCGAAGTCCAGATATATTTGGCTTGATCAGCTGCCACAAATTCCAACTTAGAGTAAATACTATAAGCTCTCCTGGTAGGCATACCGGAGTGGATGCCTAAGGCTTTAGCCGCATAATTTGCCGCGCAAACTACAGTGCGCGTTCTGTTCCCACGCGAGCCGACAATCAAAGGTTTGCCTTTAAGCCTGGGGTTAATCGCCTCTTCAATTGAAGCGAAAAAAGCATCCATATCAATATGCAGAATCATAAAATCAAACCTTAAGGTGTTCGAATTTTTATTGTATAAGTCCTTACTCACTTTGCTCGTAAGGATTTTACTAGATCAGATCTTATTGAATTAATTTGTCAATCTGCCAGCGGAAGGTGGAATTGTTAAAAGATATCTGGTATATCTGGCTTGCGCAAAGCACGGAAAAGTAATTGATCAACGCCTGGCCAATGCGTTCCTGCCAATTATAGGTAATATTATCAATGACATATTCTTTGCCATGCCAGACAAAACTTTTAGGCAATATCCTGGCGTGCTTAAAATTAACCAAAACTTCGATGCGCTCATTTAAGGCATCAGGGTTAAAGCCGCATTTTTCCGGTTCAAACCTGTCCCAGCGCGCCTTAGGATTAAAACTATTTTGATTCATATCTCTATCGTAAAACACCCCTCAGGGGACACTTCTCCGATTAGGTTAAGAAACGTCCCTGGGTTAATATTTTCTTATGACTGTTATAAGCTTTCCAATAACCTTAAATTCTTCAAAGATTGGCGGGTAATTTGCATTCGCAGCTTCCAGATGGAACTTACCGGCGCGATTTCGCAGTCTTTTTAAAGTAACTTCATTGTTATCCAATAACGCGGCAACTATATCGTTATTATCGGCATTAGGGCGTTTCTTGATAATGGCGACATCGCCATCAAGGATGCCGGCATCGATCATACTGTCGCCTTTAACCCTTAAAGCAAACACATCGTCAAATCCTAAGCGGCCAAGAAACAGATCATCGGCATCAACATAACCCTGAATTTCTTCATAAGCCAAATTCGGTTTACCGGCCATTATGGTGCCGATTATAGGTATTTTAAAAGACGCCCGCTCAGTCAATTCGATTGCCCTGGACTTATTATTCATACGCCTCACCAAACCTTTCTGGATTAAAGCTTTCAGATAATCCCTTACTGTACCGGTAGACTTAAATCCCAGCTCCTCTCCTATTTCCCTAATTGTAGGGGGGAGCCTCTCCCCTACCCGTTTCCGGATAAAATTAAGCACCTTTTCCTGCTTCGGCGTCAAATACGGCTTCTCTTCCATGGCTTAGATATACCACACATTTGTGTGGTTTGTCAAGAAAAAAATATAGGAACTCACCTATTGCCAAATTAATTAGAGGTCCCGCTGAAAATGATAAAAAGAACCGTTGTCGCGATAATAACCAACACTATTAAAAAGTGGAAAAAATATTTATGCTTTATAATCCTTTCAATCATTATTTATCCCCTTCTGCGCATATATTCTTCCGGATATCCCCTAATTTACCAAAACAAACAAGGCTATCACCTAAAACAACTACGGTATCCAGAGGAGGATTGGGCGTTATCTCCCCGCCCCTCTCCACCGCCAGAACTAAAATATTTATTCTGGAGAAATCAATTTCCTTGAGGTTCTTATTTAAAATAGGGCTATCTTTACAGACTTCGATCCTGGAAACGCCATATCCGCCGGTTGCTATAACAAGCTCTTCAAAGGAAACCGTCTTGATAATTTCGTTTTTGATTATGTGCGCCCTTAAAATATTAGTTAATTCTACTGCCAGCTTCGAATTAATAACAACCCTGTATATTATATATACGCCTAAGATAATGATTGCCAAATTTATCCAAGGCACCAGATGGACCGGAACAATTGAATTTACAAAAGGAATCTTGTATATGGTCGCTAAATCAGTCCTTAATGAATTGGCAAATGTAGCAATTAATGTTACAAAACCGGCATGTCCTAAGATAATAAGCACAGAAGCTATCTTTCTTCTCTGGGGATTGCTGGTAACCAGCTCGGATTCCCGGGTAGTAAATCCCGTGCCGGTAAAACACGACAAAGCTTGAAACGTAGCCAAGGGCCAGGGAAGTCCGGTTAGCTGGAAGGCGATAGCCCCGATCCTCACTGTAATAAACGATACCCCGATAACAAACAGGAATAATAATAAATTCATCGCTTGCCTTTAGTATTTCGCGAAAAACATGCGTAGAGAGATAAGCAATAAAAACAAAGCAAATATTTTTCTTAATAAAGGTTCCGGGAAATTCTGCACTAAATTCGCTCCGATAAGCCCGCCTATAAAAAAACCCAGGCAAATAAAACCGGCTACTTCCAACTTTACATTGCCAGCCCGGTAATAACGTAATGCGGCAAGCAACCCTATAGGAGGGATCATCAATGCAAGCGTCGTACCCTGAGCCTGAAGCTGGGTAAGGCCAAAGATAAAAATCAATGCCGGGATTAAAACTATCCCGCCGCCAATACCAAGCATACCGCTCAAAACTCCGGCCACAACTCCTAAAACAATATATAAAACCTGATTCATGATTTACCCCTCCCTGTCTTTAATTTTGAGCGTTCTCTAAACTTTGAATGGCGTATTCCGGTTGTATGATCGGCTTAGAATATGAGGGAATCAAAAAGGTAACCGTATCATATACACCTGATAAGGCCCTGAATAAAGTTGTAAATAACCCTTCGGCAGTACCAATAAAAAAACCAAAAATTTGGCCTTTTTCATTGGCAACACTGATCATGCTGGCAGGCAGCTCTATTGGGCAAGTAACGATATTTATCAGGCCCCTCTCCAATTTATGTATAGGCGTCCCTGCCCATCTGGTATCTTGCGCGTCAAACTCCGCCCTTAAACTTCCCGCAAAGCCAAAGAAAGCAACTATGGTTAAACAAAATACATACACCCGCCTCATCTAAAGTCCCTCCTCAAGCTGTTAAAATACCTTAAAAGATATTCCTGCCCAGTTCGGCTTTTATCTGTTTTTCTGCCTCAAACCAATCCGCCCAATCATTGCCTGGAATACAGCCTTTTTTTTCATAAAGCTCCTGCGCGCGCCGGCGGATTTTATCGGTAATACTTTCCCCAAAAAGAAGCGCCGAACCTTTTTTCTTATTTTTTCTTTTAATCGCCATACTTTGGGCCTCCTTATGGAATCAACGTATTCTTAACTATTTTTTCCCAAGCGTCAACGAATCTTTTAACTGCCTGAAAAATAGATTCAAGATCATCTTTAGCTAGCCAATCCTTCCTAAAAACACTGGCGCCAAAAGATACGGCGCTGGCGCCGTTGGAAAAATAATCATCCAGGTTATCAGGGGTAATGCCGCCGCAAGCTAAAAGTTCTATATCATCAAAAGGGCCTTTAAGCTCACGGAAATATTCCGGGCCAAAGAACTTTGCCGGAAAAACTTTAACCATAGCAGCACCCGCCTCATGCGCACGGTAAACTTCCTGAGGGCTAAGCGCTCCGGGGAAAACGGGTATTTTATTATTTACACAATATTCAACAATATCATTGACCAACACAGGCATGACAATAAAACTGGCGCCGCTTTGCAAGGCTGATTTTAAATCCCGCATAGTAAGCACTGTCCCTGCGCCCAAGTTCAAACGGCTCCCGCAGGCTTTCTTTGCCCTGCGGATCAATTCCGGGGCATCCGCGGTATTCATGGTTATCTCCAGGGTTCCAAGCCCGGCGGCAATCACCGATTCTACCAATGGCTCGATAATACCGGATTTTGCTCCACGCAAGATGCCAAGAATAGGTTTCTTCTTGAAACCGGTTATATCCATAATAAACTTAATCCGAGAGCTTCATTCTTCTGCTTCACTGATCAAACTCTCATAATACTCACGGTAATTCTCTTTTTTATCGCTTTCCCGCAAAGCAATCGCTGTGCGCGGATGCTCATCTAGAATTCCGGTTATCGCGTAAGGGATAAAATAACCCCATTCTATTTTCTTCTGCAAAGGTATAAACTCTTTGGAAATAACATCTAAAATCGGCCGAATATCATATTTGGGGTTCTTCAGAAACCCCAATATCAGTTCCGTAGGGCAATTACCCGCTGCCCTGCCTAAACCAAAAATAGAGCCATCCACATAATTGGCATCATGGATAATTGCCTCAATAGTATTGCCAAAAGCAAGCTGTTGGTTATTATGCGCGTGCATTCCGATTTCTTTAGTCTTAAGGGTACTCTTTGCTTTTTTAACCAAAAATTCGGTTGTCTCCTGGTACAAAGAACCAAAACTGTCTACGATGTAGACGATCTGGGCTTTAGACTCTCTTTCCAGCTGCTGCAAACACTCCGTAAGCTCATTATCCAGGGCGCGTGATATCGCCATGATATTGACCGTAGTCTCATACCCTTTATCGGCAAAATGATTCACCAGATATATTGCCTTATCCACATCTTTGACATAAGTAGCAACCCTGATCATATCCACCGGGCTGTCTTTCTTAGGCAGGACATCTTCGGTATCTACCCTGTCCACATCAACCATAACCGAAATCTTGGTCCTGGATGGGATCCCCTCAATTACTTTCCTTATATCCTCATCGTCGCAGAATTTCCACCTGCCAAATTCCTTACTGCTAAAAAGCCGCCTGGAATTCTTGTAACCGATTTCCATATAATCCACGCCTGCCTGTGAAATCGCTTTATAAACCTCGCGCACAAAACGCGGCTCGAATTCATGCTTATTCATTAATCCGCCATCCCTGATAGTACAATCCAAAACTTTGATCTTTTCCCTGAACATCAATTCCTCCGCGCAATATTGTTTTTAATTACCCAAATTCTCCTTATTATCATTATTATTGGGGATTTTGTTGCCAATCACGAAATTCCTTATTGCCTTTTTATCTTCTTCTGAAATTTTATCAAAACGTATGCCTATTTTCCTATCCTCACCCGACAGAAGGAAATTAGAAACCACTTCTCCCGCAATTTCCATAGACCTCCGGCGTTCATCGCCGCTTAAATGCATATTTATAAGGTCAAACTTGATACAAAGTTGCGCGCCGGCAGGAATATCATAATTTGTCATAATAGCCATGCCTAAATCACTTAAATTTATCATTACTGTGTCTACGCTATCAACTAAACCCAGGCTAACGCGCAAGGTATGGGACTTCTCCAGGTTATAAGTAAGAATAAATGCGGCATCTATGCGTTCGGATTTTCTACGGTCCTGCCCCGCTGGATTATCTTCCATATTTACCTTATTTAAGCTTTATTATACCACTTTAACCGCTATATTTCTATCAACTCGTAATCAAGGCTTCCCAATCCTATTTCATAAGCATACTCAAGCTGCCTTACCCCGTCTTCTTCAGGATGGACTGCTTTAAATATATCCTTACCGCAGGCCTTATTCACCAGATCAAAGCTCGCTTTATCTATAGCTACAGGGTCATTGGATGCCAATATCCCAACGTCGGGGGCAATACGTGGATTTTCCATACTCCAACAATCACATTCTTTGTTGATCTTGACAGCAAAGTTTATAAATCCTGCCTTGTTTTTCCTGCCCTTAAGCACGGCCAAAGCATATTCAACCATCTTATACTGCACGTTATCTCCGGCATTAAAATCAATAAACATGGCCATGGTGGGACAGACTGCCAGGCAACTAGCGCAACCGATACATTTGAACTTATCCACTTCGGATTTTTTATTTTTAATAACGATAGCGCTTGCTGGACAAATTATTTCACATTCTCCACAGCCGATACACCTGTCGGAATAGACAACAGGGGCAAGGTCGCAATGCTGCGCCAGCTTGCCTTCTCTTGAAGCGCAACCCATACCGATATTTTTTAACGCGCCTCCGAAGCCGGTCAAGATATGCCCCTTGAAATGGCTCACCGCGACTAAAGCTCCAGCGTCAATAAAGACGCGGACAATCTTAGCGTCTTTGATATATTTCTGATCAATCCCTATAACAGATACATTTTTTTTAGTATCATCCGGAATAACCACATCCACTCCGGTTGTTTCCTTGGTAAAGCCATGTTCGTAAGCGAGTTTTATATGGTCGCCGGAATTCAGGCGTCGTCCGCGATAAAGCGTATTTGCGTCTGATAAAAATGCGCTGGCCCCCCTTCCGGCAATCTCATCGCAGACTACTCGCAGATGCTCAGGCCTTACAAAACCGGTATTTCCTTCTTCGCCAAAATGGACTTTTACCGCTACCCTGCTTGCCTTGGGGATGAAATCAAAAACCCTGCTTTTCTCCAATAAATTCTTAAGTTTATCATTAATTAACTGGATATTATCGGTATTTTCTACCGGAATAAAATATACTTTACTCTTCACAGCCTAAGCCTCCCCCATTTGCTCCCCTGCCTGTTGCCATCAAATAGCCCCTGGCCCGCTCGGCAAGCTTATAGCGGTAAACAATCCTCCAGAATTCCCGGCCATGATTCGGCTCTATCAAATGCGCCATTTCATGAATTACAACATACTTCCTGACCCACTCCGGCATCAAGCCTATTTTATGCGATATGCGGATCCGCGCGGAACCATAATTGCAGCAACCGAATTTACTATCCTGGTTGGCAACATATTCTATCGATTCAATTCTTAGTTTATTGCCGAAATATATCTTATTAAGCTTACCGGCCAGATCCAAAAGATTATGCTCTTTTCCCAACTCTTCTTTAAGCTTTTCCCTGGCGAATTTTAATTTAAATCCGTCAACAATCTTCTCCAGGCGCTCCTGCGAAAGCATCACCGGAGCCTTAACCAAAAGCAGGTCTTTAAGCAAACGCGCGCTTACTGTGCGTAAGCGCCTCTTGCTGCGGATTATTTTTATTTCCATGGCTGAAGAATAAAAAACCAATGATTTCAAGTATATTATAACATAATTAACGTAGAGTTTTATATAATTCGTGGCGCTGAGCAGTAATTTGCTCATTGGCAAGATATTCGTCAAAACTGGTAGCCATCCGGTCAATATAACCCTTAGGAGTGATCTCAATAATGCGGTTAGCTACAGTCTGGACTAGCTGGTGATCATGAGAAGAAAATA
>JBAZOE010000009.1:0-22593 GCA_041648875.1 Candidatus Omnitrophota bacterium | reverse complement strand
CAAGAATTCTGCGTTGCCATCCTTTTTCTGGCCGGTCAGGTTATGATCCCTTAACATAAAATTTATGGAAAAACGTTTAGTATTAGCCATTGCTTTATCTTTGTTAGTTTTGTTGAGCTGGTCAGCCCTAGTTCCTAAATCACAAGTACTTGGTAACAAAGGAGTTGTGATGGGTAAGGAGCAGTCGCAATCTCCAATTCAACAGGCCTTGCCTGTTAACCCGGTATCGGTTGAAATCCCCCCTATTTTGAACACCTCAAATGAATTAGTTAAAATCTCTCAAGACAGCCGGGACATAATTTTTGATCCAGCCAAAGCTGCTATTGTGGAAGTGGTTTTTAAAAATAAACTTGAGCACCGTCTGCCTCTGAGAATTGGTTTGTTTTCCGACAGCGGTAATTTATTCAAACAGGAAAATATCACTAAAGAAGGGATATCATTTGTTTCTCAGGATCACGAGAAGCGTATTATTAAGAAATTTACTATTCCTAACAACAGTTATACCATAGATTTAGAGATTAAGATTCAAAATTTATCTCCTGCTCCCCTTGTATTGCATCCCCAATTAGTTTTAGGCCGCTTAGATTTATCGGCGAAAAATAACCAGTCACGTTACCAAGACATTTTTTTGGGGACTAAAGAAAAAACTTTACATTTGTCCGCGGGAAAAGATTTTACTTCCCAGGACATAAAATTTATTGGTTTGCGTGACCAATATTTTTGCATTATTCTTGAGCCCGCTGATGTGATAACGAATGCCTACATTAAGAAATTGAATAGTCAGGAATCGGAAGTGGGTATTTTGAATGCGGAGCTGAATTTATTACCTGGAGCTCAGATTGGACATTTATTCCACATTTATTTAGGCCCACAGGACCTGAAAACAATAAATAATATTAAACCTGAATGGGCGGGTATTATATATTATGGGACTTTTGATTTTATTGCCCAGTTACTTTTGCAGCTACTCGGATTTTTCTATAGCTTAGTACATAATTGGGGATGGGCGATAATTATACTAAGCTTTGCTGTTTATTTTCTACTTTTCCCACTTTCGCTTAAACAAATGCGCTCCATGAAAGAAATGCAGCTTTTACAACCTAAAATTGAAGCTTTACGTAAAGAACTCAAAGATAATCCCCAAAAATTAAACAAAGAAATTATGGAACTCTATAAGGAACATAAAGTTAACCCACTGGGCGGGTGTCTTCCGTTGTTACTTCAGATGCCGATTTTCTTTGCTCTATATCAGGCATTGATTCGTTCAGTAGCCTTAAGAGGAGCCCATTTTCTTTGGATCAAGGATCTTTCTTCCCCGGATCAACTTTTTACCTTTAAAAATTCAATACCTATCTTAGGTAACCAGGTAAATATTTTACCAATTTTAATGGCTATAGGAATGTTTGTGCAGCAGAAGATTTCTACGGTCAAGGCAACTGGAGAAGCGGCTCAACAGCAGAAAATGATGTCAATTATTATGCCGGTTATGTTCGGGGTTATTTTTTATCATATGCCGTCAGGTTTAGTCCTATATTGGTTTGTAAACAGTATATTAATGCTTGTTTACCAAATTCGTATCAATAAACAGAAATGAAGAAGTTAAAATATTTAGAAATTGAAGGAAACACTGTCGAAGAAGCCATTGGAAAAGCTTTGCAAGAATTAAAACTCCCGCGGAAAAGGGTAAAAATACAGGTTTTATCTGAAGAAAAGAAGGGTCTTTTTGGTATGCCCGGAGCTAAACCTGCTAAAGTTCGCGTAAGTGTGATTGAAAGCAAATAATTGCTTGACAAAATAGCACATCTTAGGATAATGAGAGTGATAAAGGTCAATGTTCCACGTGAAAAAGTTCCTATTAGAACACTTTCACTATGAATATGTTAGATCCTTGGTACGTAACTGGTTTTGCTGATGGCGAAGCAGCTTTTACTTACTCTAGGGCAGGCGGTTCGTTTGGTTTGTATTTTTCAGTTAAACAAAGAGAGGACAATCGTCAAATAGTCGAAGAAATACGTAAATTTTTTAATAGCGTAGGGCAGATATACAGAGGGAAAGAATCGGGCGGCGCACCCAAAAGCGGATTATCCAAACCCTACGCGTATTACAGGGTAACTAAGAGTTCCGAACTGCAAGTTATCGTCGATCATTTTGATAAATTTCCGCTGCAGAGCGTAAAGAAATTCGAAGCTTATAAAATTTGGCGCGAGATGGTTATATACAAAAAAGATAATTATCGGAAAGTAAATTACGATTATCTTAGTGTTTTGGCGGGAAAACTTTCAAGTTTAAACTTGCAAAGCAGGGCTTTTAAAATACATAAAAGAAAATGGGTAAGATAATTGCAATCTGTAATCAAAAAGGGGGAGTAGGTAAAACTACTACTTCTATTAACCTTTCGGCATATCTGGCTATGGCGGGCAAGAGGGTTATGCTGATTGATTTGGACCCCCAAGCAAATGCAACTAGCGGGATAGGAATAAATAAACACGATATTAAAAAAAGCACTTATCATATCTTATTGGAAGAAATAGAAATATCGGATATTTTACAAAAAACCGGAATCGATAATCTTGTGTTGGCACCTTCTAATTTAGATTTAACCGGGGCAGAGGTAGAATTAGTGGGTGCGTTAGGACGAGAGCATAGGTTAAAGAGAGCCCTGCAGAAAGTTAAAGATAACTTTGATTATTTGATTATCGATTCTCCGCCTTCTTTGGGGCTGCTTACGATTAATGGTTTATGCGCTGCTGATTCGGTAATAATTCCAGTACAATGCGAATATTATGCTTTAGAAGGATTAACGCAACTGCATAATACTGTTAGGCTTGTGAAAGAAAATCTTAATCCGACGCTAGGAATTGAAGGCGTACTTTTAACAATGGCGGATTTCCGTACTAACCTGACTAAAGAGGTAATTCAGGAGGCGCGCAACCATTTTAAAGAAAAAGTTTATAAGACTGTGATCCCCAGAAATATCCGTTTAACCGAGGCGCCAAGCTTTGGTAAGCCCATAGCCTTATATGACCGGGATTCTCTCGGAGCTCAAAAATATGAAGAGCTTAGTAAAGAGATATTGGGGTTATCGTTAAGTTTAAAAATCCCGCAGGGACAAGGAGAAGCCTAAATGGAAAGAAAAGCTTTAGGAAAAGGTTTAAGTGCGTTGATTCCGGAGAAAACTTTTGAAGGCCAAACGCATAAAAAAGAAGAGATTGTTTATCTTCAATCTGAACAAATAAAACCAAATCCATTTCAACCTCGGGAGGATTTTGACCAGCAAAGTATAGAAGAATTAGCCCAATCTATTAAAGAGAAAGGGGTTATTCAGCCGCTTTTGGTCAGGCGCAGGGGTGATAATTATGAATTAATCGCCGGAGAAAGAAGATTTCGCGCTGCCAATATTTTAAACCTTAAAGAAATACCTGTTATTGTGCGGGATGTAAGCGATCAAGACTCTTTGGAGTTAGCTTTAATTGAAAATATCCAAAGAGAGGGTTTAAACCCTATTGAAGAGGCACATGCCTATCAGCACCTAATGGACAAATTTCAAGTTACGCAGGAAAAAATAAGCGAGGTCCTGGGAAAGGCCAGGGTGACTATTACAAACACTTTACGCCTGCTCAAACTTCCTTATGAGATTCAAGAAGAGATGAAAAAAGGGCGTATCAGTTTTGCGCATGGGCGGGCCCTTTTAGAGATAGAGGATATAAATCATCAGCGTAAGCTTGTGCAGGATGTTATTTCGAAGGGGCTTTCTGTACGCGAACTGGAGAGTTTGATTAAAAGCATCCGTCCAAAATCGATAAAAAGAAATATCGGCCAGGGCCAGCGTGAACCACTAGTTGCTATTTTGGAAGAGCAACTGCAGCATGCTTTAGCTACTAAAGTCCGGATCAGCAAAAGGAAGAAACGCGGGCATATCAACATTGAATTTTATTCTCAAGAAGACCTTGAGCGCATAGTTAATGTAATCAAAGGAGGAAAATAAATAATGGAGCAGGCAGTTTTAATTCTTATCAAGCCCGACGGATTAAAGAAATCGCTTACCGGAAACATCCTTACGCGCTTATCCGAAACAAAGCTTGAAATCGTCGCTGCTAAAATGGTGCGCGTATCAAAAGAGCTGGCAGAGGAGCACTATAGACATTTAGAGGATAAGCCTTTTTTTGGAGAGATTATTAAATATCTCCAGGGGGAATTCCATGACCGCAAGAAGGTTATGGCCCTTGTTTATTGGGGAGAAGACGCGATTAGAAAATGCCGGGAATTAGCCGGAGCTACCAACCCCGAGGAGGCTGATTCGACCTCTATCCGTGGTTCTTATGGCAGGATAACTACATCCGGAATTTATGAAAATGTAATTCATGTTTCATCTAATGCATCCGAAGCGGAAAGAGAGATTAAACTTTGGTTTAACCCGAGTGAAATTATTGTTGATTTATATTCGACCAAAGATTTAGTGCAAAAAGAAATAACAAGCAATGTCTGGAGTTAAAAGATGATTAGCAGTATGACTGGTTTTGGCAGCCAAGAAGCAGAGATTGATTCTATCGGCAGGATTTCTGTGGAGTTAAGGTGCACTAACCACAAATTTCAGGAAACCGTTTTTCATCTGCCGGAAGGAATGCTTTCTTTAGAGGACAAATTAAAAAAAGAGATCGAGGCTAAAATAAGCCGGGGCAGGGTCTTTTGCGCCATAAATATAAAAGGGCAAGAGGCGCAGGGTATATTTGTAAACCGCAAACTTTTAAAAAATTATTTGCATGAGCTAAACAGCATAAAGAAAGAGTTTAAGATTAAAGATGGTTTGGCTTTAGATTCTTTAATCCGGCTGCCCGGTATTTTGTCGCTCAAAGAAAATAAGCCGGCTGGCATTCATATCTGGGAACATATTAACCCATTGCTACAACAGGCGCTTGCGGAACTGTCGAAGACGCGCCAGAAAGAGGGCAGGGCCTTGGCAGCTTTACTAAAAAATAGAACCGAGTTGCTTAAAAAAGACCTGGACCTGATTAAACGCAGGTTCGCCTCGGCGGTAAAAAGCAGGCTCCAGAAGATAAAGGCGGAGGAGGAACGTTCGGCTTTTTTAAAGGGAGCGGATATCACTGAAGAAATGGATCGTTTGAATTTCCACATAAAGAATTTTCAGCAGAAGATTAGCAAGGGCGGTTCTGTCGGCAAGGAACTGGATTTTATTACTCAGGAGATGCAGAGGGAGGCCAATACCCTGGCGGCGAAGTCATTTGATCTGATCATTTCGGGCCGTGCCGTTCAGATGAAAAGCCGGATTGAAAAGATCCGCGAACAGGTGCAGAATATCGAGTAGTGAAAGCCAAAAAAAGACAAAATAAGCCAGGGAAAATCTTTATAATCTCCGGGCCTTCGGGCTCAGGTAAAACTACCCTTCTGACCAAATTAATCCAAAATAAAAAAATCGGCAAACTACTGGCAAAGTCGCGCTCTGTTACTACCCGGTCCAGGCGTTTTGGGGAAAGACAGGGCAAGGATTATTTTTTTGTTACCGAAGATAAATTTAAGCGTTTATTAAAAGCTAAAAAAATTCTTGAATGGACCAGGTATTTGGGATATTATTACGGGACGCCCAGGGAACTGGTAGAAAACCGGCTTAAGACAGGCAAGCATATTGGGTTTTGTTTAGACCTTAAGGGCGCAAGGGTTCTTAAGAAAATCTATCCCCATAATACGGTAACAATCTTTGTCCTTCCTCCTTCGCTTAACGTGCTTAAGGCAAGGATTGAAGGCCGCTGCAGAGAGACTAATAAAAAAGAAATAACTCAGCGCCTGCTTCTGGCTCAACGGGAGATTTTGGCAGCTTCACAATTTGACTACCGTATTTTGAACCGGAATCTTCGGGCTGCTTTTAAGGAACTGAAGAAGATATTTTTGAAGGAAAACAGTGCTTAACATATTACTTAGGGGGTAAAAGATGGGATATCGGGGCAGGGAGAAACTATTAGATAAGAGTTTAGGATCTATTTATAAACTGGTAATTTTAGCCTCCAAAAGAGCCTTAGAACTTGCCGAAGGCCAGCCAAAATTGGTGGATGACGCGGCTTCTACAAAACCTTCAACCGTGGCTTTGCATGAAATTGAGCAAGGTAAAATAGAAGCCAGGGCAATAAAAACAAAAGAATGATGGAGAAGCCCAAGAAAAATATTATTTTAGGCGTAACCGCAAGTATTGCAATCTATAAAGCCTGTGAACTTATCCGTAAGTTAAAAGAATGCGGTTTTTCGGTCAAGGTAATCATGACCAAAGAGGCAGAAGAGTTGATCAAGCCGATTGTTTTTGCCAGTTTAAGCGGCAACAGGGTTTATCAGGCGAATATTTTTAATGAACCTGATACCTGGGAGATTGAACATGTATCTTTGGCGCAAGAAGCGGGGTTAATTTTAATTGCCCCGGCAACAGCTAATATAATTGCCAAGCTTGCCGCAGGTATTTGCGATGACCTTTTAACCTGCACAGTTTGCGCAAGCAAGGCAAAAGTTTTAATTGCCCCGGCAATGAACGAGATTATGTATGATAACAAAATTACTCAGAGTAATATTGCGAAATTAAAAGCTTGCGGTTATAAATTTATCGCACCGCGTAAAGGCAGGCTTGCCTGCGGCAATGTGGGATTAGGTTGTTTGGCAGATCCAGAGGATATCGTTAAAGAAGTAAGAAAATATTTATAGTTTTTGGCGACGTAGCCAAGTGGTAAGGCAGTTGTCTGCAAAACAACTATTCAGCGGTTCAATTCCGCTCGTCGCCTAGAATTGGTAACGGGCAAGTGGTGGAATGGCATACACGACAGACTTAAAATCTGTTGGCCGCAAGGTCGTAAGGGTCCGACTCCCTTCTTGCCCAATTTTAACAAAGGCTCCAACTTATGATCGTACCAAAAATTTACAATTTTTGGTACACTCGTTGGAGTTTCGCTAGATAAAAAATTATTGTGCTCAAGCTCATAGCTCATCCCCTACGAGGATTTCGCTATGGGATTGTAAAGAAACCTGGATTGTAGGGCTCATAGCTCAGTTGGTTAGAGCGTTGCGTTGACATCGCAAAGGTCAGTGGTTCAAGTCCACTTGGGCCCATTTTAATTTTTCTTGTCGAAAAATTAAAATGGTACTCAAACGAGCGTTAAACGCCCCGACAAGGGGCGTAGCGAACTTAGTGCCTTAATAATTAATTCTCATACAAGGAAACTATTAAAATGGATTTATCTACTTTACGACATTCATGTTCCCATATTATGGCTAAGGCGGTCAAAATTATCTGGCCGGAGACAAAATTAGCCATTGGGCCTTCGATTGAAGACGGTTTTTATTATGATTTTGACAAAAAAGAACCGTTTAGCAATGAGGATCTGCTTAACATCGAACAGGAGATGCAGAAAATTATCGCAAGAGATGAACCATTTTTGCGCCAAGAGCTGGATAAATCTGAGGCTCTGGAGTTATTTAAGAAAACAAATGAAGATTATAAAGTAGGGCTTATCAATGATTTGCCGGGGCAGACAGTTTCTATTTATAAAACCGGTAAATCCTTTTTAGACTTATGCCGTGGGCCGCATGTGAAATCTACCGGAGAAATAAAATTCTTTAAGTTATTATCGGTTGCCGGTGCTTACTGGCACGGTATTGAAACTAACCCCATGCTGCAGAGAATTTATGGAACCTGTTTTAACACGCAAAAAGAATTAGACGAGTATTTAAATTCCTTGGAGGAAGCAAAACTGCGTGACCATAGAAAGCTGGGGCCCAGCTTAGGATTTTTTGATATTTATCACGAAGAAGCGGGTGCCGGATTAGTATTTTATCATCCCAAGGGCGCTCTACTGCGCACTATTATTGAAGATTATGAAAAAAAAGAGCATTTAAAACGCGGTTATCAGATGGTGATTACTCCTCATATTATGGACGTCGCGCTCTGGAAGACCAGCGGGCACTATGATTATTACCGGGAAAATATGTATTCTTTCGTGGCCGAAGGAAAAGAGTTTGTTTTAAAGCCCATGAATTGTCCGGGGCACATTCTAATTTATAAATCAAAAACCAGAAGCTATAAAGATTTGCCTATACGCCTGTTTGAACTGGGCACAGTTTATCGTCGGGAAAAAGCCGGTGTTTTGCATGGGTTATTGCGGGTGCGCGGATTTACCCAGGATGATGCCCACGTTTTTTGTTTAGCGGAACAATTACCTCAGGAAATCAAAGCGATTATTGATTTTGTTTTTGACACCATGAAAGTTTTCGGGTTTGACTCGGTAGGAATTGAACTTAGCACGCGGCCGGAAAAATCTATCGGTTCGGATGAAGATTGGCAGAGGGCGACCGACGCCTTGGAAAACGCGTTGAAAGATAAGGGCTTGCCTTATGAAATTAACCAGGGTGACGGCGCGTTTTACGGCCCAAAGATTGACATAAAGCTGAAAGATGCCCTTAAAAGGACTTGGCAGTGCGCGACTATCCAATGCGATTTTGCTTTGCCCAAAAGATTTGCCCTGACTTATGTTGACGCTGAAGGTAAAGAAAAACAACCGATTATGCTGCACCGGGTTTTATTGGGGAGCTTAGAACGCTTTATCGGCGCTTTGATTGAGCATTACAAGGGGGAGCTTCCTTTATGGTTAAGCCCTACCCAGGTTTTGTTGATACCGATTAAAGAACAGGGTGCGCTTTACGCCCAGAAAGTAAAAGAGGAACTAGAAAGAAACCAAATACGAGTAGATATGGATATTCGTAATGATACCCTGGATAAAAAGATCCGCAACGCGGAATTAAATAAGATTCCTTATTGTTTGATTTTAGGGGACCGGGAAGCAAAGCAGGCCCAGGTAAGTGTGCGTAAAAAGGGGCGTGGAGACCTGGGCGCAGTCGCGTTGGATAAATTTATTGAGGAATTAATTAATCAGATTCAGCAGTATAAATAGAAAGAGAGGTGGTTGCTATAAAAAAGTTCATTCGTATCAACGAGAGGATCAACTCGCCGCAGGTAAGAGTCATCGGAAGCGATGGTAGCCAGTTGGGAGTAATGACTGCCCAGAGGGCTTTAGAGATTGCTAACCAGCAAGAGTTGGATTTAGTAGAAGTTGCTCCAGCTGCCACTCCGCCGGTTTGCCGGGTTATTGAATTCAGTAAATTCAAATATGACCTTGAGAAAAAAGAACGTGAAGCCAAAAAACATCAAAAACAAGGCCGCCTGAAGGAGATCCGCCTTAAGCCGAACATCGACGAGCATGATTTCGAAACCAAGGTTAAGCAAGTAGTAGGTTTCTTGAAGAAAAAAGACAAAGTTAAAGTTAACCTTTTCTTTCGTGGCAGGCAGATGGAACATTTAGACCTGGGAAGGAAGGTTCTGGATAAATTTATTATTGATACTCAAAGCGAAGGCCAAGTGGAAAAGGCGCCGTCACTGGAAGGCAGAATTATGTCCTTTGTGATTGCCCCAAAATAAGATATAATAACACCCGGCCTAATTGGATGGGCCGGTGTGCACTTTCTGTGCAAGGAGAAAAAAATGGCAAAGTTAAAAACAAAAAGAGGGGTAGCTAAGCGTTTTAAGCTTACCAAGAAAGGTAAAGTTAAATATTCGCCCGGCGGTAAGAGCCATCTGGCTTCATCTAAAAAAACCGGTAAAATAAGAAATTTGAGGAAGCGCAGGACTCTTGCCGGGAAAAAGGAAGAAAGATTTATAAAATCTATGTTACCTTATGGTTAGAAAATGGTTTTATCTTAATTGAAGCGCCCTTGTGGGCTAACACCCGGCCTTAAAAGAATGGCCGGTGAACCTTGTGGGTAAGGAGAAAAAATGGCAAAGGCTAAACACAGTGTAGCAACTCGTAAAAGAAAAAAGAAGGTTTTAAAACAGGCTAAGGGATTTTGGGGAGATCGCAGCAAGCAGTACCAGCAGGCAAAAAGGGTATTGATGCACGCGCTTACATATGCCTATCGTGACCGGCGAAACAAGAAACGTGAATTCCGCAGGCTTTGGATTGCGCGTATCAACGCGGCTTGCCGCCAGGAAGGGATTACTTATAGTGTATTTATGAGTGGTCTGAAGAAATCCAAAATTAATCTGGACCGCAAGATTTTGGCGGATTTAGCGGTAAGGGACAATAACGCTTTTAGTAAGATAGTTGAGCTCATTAAAAAGTAAGACCGGCTATTTTATGGTAAGAGGTTATCTATGTACGTAATTATTGCAGGCTGTGGAAGGGTAGGAGCGGAGTTGGCCAAGCTTCTGTCCGGAGAAGGCCATGATGTAGTAATTATTGATAAATTACAGGAATCTTTTTCTCGCCTGGGAGCTACCTTTAATGGTTTAACTATGGTAGGCAATGGTTTTGACCTTGCGCTTCTTAAACAGGTGGGTATAGAGAAGGCAGATGCTTTTTGCGCGGTAACTAACGGAGATAACACTAATTTAATCAGCGCCCAGGTTGCCAAAAAAATATTCCGTGTGCCCAAAGTCTTTGCGCGCGTTTATGATCCACAGCGGGCGCATATTTACGCGGCCCTTGGTTTGGATATTATCAGCGGAACAATGCTTTTCTCATCCATGCTAAGAGATAAAATAATTGAAAGCAGGTTTTCCAGCTACCTTATTGAATCCAAGGATTTAGGAGTTATTGAAATTGAAGTTAAGGACAGCTTAGTCGGCAAAACCATCCAGGATATAAATATCCCCGGGGAATTTATAGTGGTGGCTATTAGAAGAATGCAGGGGGTTATTATTCCCGAGTCCAAGACTGTTTTAAAAAATAAAGACACCTTAATGGGCGTACTTAAAGTTTCCAACCTCCAGGAGATCAGGGAAAGGTTTCATCTAGGAGAGGAATAGAAATGTATATTTTAATTATCGGCGCAGGAAAAGTAGGTTATTTTTTGGCCAAGAGGCTTTGCCAGGGTAAACATACTGTAAGCATTGTCGATAAAGATCGTATAGTCTGCGATGAGATCGCTAAAGAATTAGAGGCTTTGGTAGTGAACGGAGATGGATGTGATCCTAAAATATTGGAAGAGGCCGGGATCGAACGCGCGGATGTCTTGGCTGCGGTTACCGGAGAAGATGAGGATAACCTGATTGTTTGCCAGCTGGCCAAAGAGAAATTCAATCTTCAGCGTACAGTTGGCCGCGTAAACAACCCCGATAACGAACATACGTTTAATGAATTAGGGGTTGATGTGCCGGTTGACTCTACAAAGATTATTGCCAAGGTGATTGAAGAAGAGGTCTCCTTTTCCGATTTTGTAAATTTAATGAGTTTTAAGCGCGGTAAACTTGCTATAGTGCGCGTAGATCTACCCAGCGATTCCCCTGTAATTAATAAAGAAATAAAAGATATTACTTTGCCGCAGGATGCGGTCTTGGTTTCTATTGTCCGCGGAGAAGAGGTGATTCTCCCTAAGGGCAATACGGTGCTTAAGACCGGAGATGATGTAATCGCCCTTACCCTGGTTGGCAATGAGCCGCAACTATTAAGCCTTTTAGCCGGGAAGTTTTAAAGATGAGAGTTAAGCTCACTCTAAATATCCTCTTCGGAATTGCTACGGAACTTCTATACGTCTTTTCTATTATGCTGGCAGCTTTATTGATCTGTCTGGCTATCTATTTTAAATTATGATTCTTAAACCCCGCCTGGAAGATTTAAAGATCATTGGTTTTTACCTTGGCAAGATAATTCTGGGCCTGGCTTTTACGATGGCTGTGCCGATTCTGGCAGGATTATGCTTTAGAGAGTTAAATCCCGCATTGGATTTTCTTATCAGCATTGAAATATCTGTTTTCTTGGGCTTGCTCCTGCTTAAAATTTGCCACACTGAGAAAGATTTGAATTGGATGCAGGGTATGATCGTTGTCAGCCTTTCCTGGGTCGTGGCTATGTTTTTGGGGGCCATACCTTTATACTTAAGCGGGCATTGGAAAACTTTTCTCGACGCATGTTTTGATGCCATGTCCGGGTTTGCCACCACAGGGCTTGTTTTAGTGCAGGACTTAGACCATATGTCCTATACGCATAATCTTTGGCGCCATTTGATTATGTTTCTCGGAGGCCAGGGGATTGTGGTAATCGCGCTTTCCTTTTTTGTGCGCGGGTTCTCCGGGGCATTCAAAATGTATGTTGGCGAAGCGCGCGATGAAAAGATTCTGCCGAATGTAGTGCATACCTCCAGGTTTATTTGGCTGGTGAGCTTTGTATACCTGGTACTAGGCACTATCGCTTTAGGTATAACCGGGATATTTAACGGCATAAAGCCGTTGAATTCTTTTTTTCATGGCGCATGTATATTTATGGCCGCCTTTGACACAGGGGGTTTTAGCCCGCAGTCGCAAAGCATACTTTATTATCATAGCATGGCATACGAAGTTATTACTGTAATCATTATGGTGCTAGGCGCGCTTAATTTTAAGCTGCATTATCATTTGTGGATGGGCAACCGTAAAGAAATATTTAGAAATATTGAAACCAGCACGCTTTTTATTACCATTATCGTTGCTTTCTCTATTGTTGCCGTAGGATTAGCGCAAATGGGCAGCTATCCTTCAGCCGTGGCTCTTTTCCGGAAAGGTTTCTATCAGCTTGTCTCAGGGCATACCGGTACAGGTTTTCAGACTATCTATCCGCAGCAGTTTCTTGCGGATTGGAACCACCTTGCGTTAGCGGGGGTAATCCTGGCTATGGCTCTAGGCGGGGCAGTATGCTCTACCACCGGAGCGATTAAAATGCTGCGCATAGGAGTTATTTTTAAGGCTTTTAAAGAAGATTTAAAAAGAATCATCATGCCCGAGAGGGCCTTAGTTATTGAGAAGTTTCATCATATTAAAGAGGTTTTCTTAGAAGATAAACTGGTAAGGAGCGCCCTTATTATTACTTTGGCTTATATAATTTTATATGGCTTGGGCGCGCTGGTTGGCATGTTCTACGGCCATCCTTTCTTGAACGCCCTTTTTGAATCTACGTCTGCGGCGGCCAATGTCGGTTTATCCTGCGGGATCACCAATGCTGCCATGCCGGCAGCGCTGAAGGTTACCTACATAATACAGATGTGGACCGGCCGTTTAGAATTTATGTCGGTATTTACGATTCTTGGATTTTTGATTGCCGCGCTTAAAGGTAAATGAAGATTAATTTTAAATCAGTTTTACTAATTTTATTGCTTATATTAGCAGCCTATCCGAGAGCTCATGTTTTTTGCCAGAGCTTAAGCAGCAGCGAGCTGATCGGAAACGCCAAAGAACATGACGGCAAATCGGTAACCTTTACCGGCGAAGCTATAGGGGATATAATGCTGCGCGGCGAGTTTGCCTGGGTCAATATAAATGACGGGGATAACGCGCTGGGTATATGGATGAGCGCTGCCCTGGCGAAAGAAATAAATTTTACGGGCAGTTATAAAGCCCGGGGAGACAAGGTGGAGGTAACCGGAATATTCCATCGCGCCTGCTCCGAGCATGGAGGGGATTTAGATATCCACGCGCAATCGTTGCGTAAGCTTGGAGACGGTAGAATAGTTAACCAAAGATTGAATTTGGACAAAAAGAATTTGAGTATTTCTTTATTCGGAGCTTTAATTTTAATATGGATATTAAGCTTATTCAGACACAGATAGAAGCGGATTTATCAAACGTGGAATCCCCGCAGGCCCTGGAAGAATTGCGCATCAAATATTTAGGGAGAAAAGGTTTGATCGCGGAGTTGACCGGTTCAATTCCATCACTTGCCGTGGAGCAGCGGGGAAGTTTTGGTAAAGAGGTCAATGCCTTAAAAAACAGGCTGTTGAATCTTATTCACGAGAAAGAAAAATCTTTAGCCGGGGATAGCCTTCAAGCCGGCAATACCGATATTGATATTGGTATGCCCGGGATAGCCGCGGGGTTGGGAACCGCGCATCCGATTACCCGGGTTATCGATGAGGTCTGCGCCATATTCAGCCATATGGGTTTTTGCGTGCTTGAAGGCCCTGAGGTTGAAACGGAGCACAATAATTTTACAGGATTAAATATCCCGCTGGAACATCCTTCCCGCGATGCTTTCGATACTTTTTACCTTAAAAATTATCCCGACCTTCTCTTACGCAGCCACACTTCTCCTGTGCAGGTGCGCACAATGAAAAAACATAAACCGCCGCTGGCTATTGTTGTCCCGGGCAGGGTTTACCGGCCGGATGCCGTGGATGCCAGTCATCTTTTTATGTTCCATCAAATTGAGGGGTTTCTGGTTGATGAAAATGTAAGGTTTTCTGATTTAAAGGGGGTATTGAGTTTTTTCCTAAAAAGCGTATTTAGCAGTGATATCAAAATGCGTTTCCGGCCGCATTTTTTTCCTTTTACCGAACCATCGGCAGAGGTAGATATCTCTTGTCTGATCTGCAAAGGAAAGGGTTGTTCTGCCTGCGGCAGAAAAGGATGGCTTGAAATATTAGGGGCAGGAATGATACATCCTAATGTTTTCAAGCAGGTTAATTACGACCCCAAAAAATATACCGGTTTTGCTTTTGGCATGGGCATAGAAAGGATTGCCATGCTTAAATACGGGATCAATGACATCAGGCTATTCTTTGAGAATGATTTAAGGTTCCTAAAACAATTTTAGAATATGAAAGTAACTTATAATTGGCTAAGAGATTTCTTGAATATTAAAATTTCGCCCAAGGAGCTGGCAGAAAAGCTGACTATGGCGGGTCTAGAGGTAGTTTCCCTGGAAGAGGCAGGAGGGCCTGACTGCCGGACAGGCAGGGATTTTGTTTTTGAAATAGAAATTACCTCGAATCGCCCGGATTGGCTGAGTATCTTGGGGGTTGCCCGGGAGATCGGAGCTGTTACGGGCGAAAAGCTTAAAATTCCAACTTTCAAAGAGCCGAAGATAAAAGCAGAAGAGCTCAAACCGGTAAAAATATCTATCTTAGATAAGAAAGATTGTTCATTTTACAGCGCCAGGGCAATCTGCGAAATCAGGGTTGGGCCTTCACCACTGTGGCTTAAAGAAAGACTGGAACTATTAGGCTGCCGCAGTGTAAATAACATCGTTGATATCACCAATTATATTTTATTTGAACTGGGTCATCCGTTGCACGCTTTTGATCTGGATCTTTTAGCAGGAAAAGAAATTGTTGTACGCCGGGCTAAAGCGGGCGAGAAGATGGTTACCTTGGATAACCAGCCGAGGCTTCTTGGTAATGATATTTTAATTATCGCGGATAAAGACAGGCCGCAGGCTATAGCCGGGATTATGGGGGGTAAAGATACGGAGGTTACGGTTAAGACGCGCAACATTTTACTTGAATCAGCGGTGTTTAATCCCGTGCTTGTCCGCCGCGCCAGGCAAAAGCTGGGTTTGCAATCCGAGTCAGCATACAGATTTGAAAGAGGAGTTAATTTAGAAACAGCTAGGATTGCTTCTTTGGCTGCTCAAGAGTTGATTTGTAAATTGGCTTCCGGAAAACCCTGTGGATATAAGAGTTCAGCTTCAACTAAACCATCTGGTGTGTTGATTAATTTAGAGCCGGAATATGTAAACAGGATATTGGGGGCAAATATGCCAGCGCTCAAAATCAAGAAAATCTTAAATGGTTTGGGTTTTGATTCAAAGACGCGTTCAAAAAACAGGCTTGTGGTCAAGGTGCCTGGTTTCCGCCAGGATGTAAATTTACCTATAGATTTAGTGGAGGAGGTTGCGCGTATTTATGGCTATACTGAAATTGCGCAAACCTTGCCTGCCATAAAACCAAATGCAAGCATTAGCGGCAAAAGGGATCTTATTTCACATATAAAAAATGTGTTGGTTGGCTTAGGCTTGCATGAGGCAATTACCTATAGTTTAGTTGACCGGGCCCTCTTGGCAAAATCCGGGGTTAAACAGGACATGCAACCAGTTGAAATTCTTAATCCTTTAAGTAAAGAACAGGAGGTTTTGCGCCCCACGCTTCTGCCTAGCCTTATCCGCTGCTTGGCATATAATTTAGATCAGCAACAGGAATATATCAATATCTTTGAGATAGCCGACGTTTTTTCAGGAGGGGCTGATGTTGCGCAGCACCCGGCCTTATCGGATCGGCCGGTGCGCGCTTCTGCGCAGGGGCGCCTACAGGAGTCATTATCTTTAGGTATAGCTTTATGCGGGGTAAGCTCTTTTTTAACCAGGCAGGGCTTAATCAAAGATGAGGTTACCATCCTTCATTTAAAAGGTATTTTAGAAGGTTTATTTAATAAGCTTGGGATCAGGGATTATGATTTTAAGAATCAAGGAGAAAGAGGGGTTAGTATTGTTGTCAACCAGCAAGAAGCAGGCATCATGCTCAGTTTAAATAAGAAAGCTTTGGCTGCCTTTGATATAAAGAACAAGCAGGTTATTTTGGCCGAGTTAGATTTAGAGAAAATATCCGCGTTTATAAATTTAGACAAAAAATTTTCAGATCTGCCCAGGTACCCGGCAATAACCAGGGATATAAGTTTTGTAGTTAAAGGCGGCGTATCTATCAAGGATTTACTGGCGGCAATAACAGCCAAGGGGATGCCGCTATTGCGTTCAGCGAAGGTTGAAGATTATTACCAGGGCAAGCAGATTCCCGAAGGGTGTAAAGGCCTTACCGTGTCATGTGTTTATCGCGCAGATGACCGGACGCTTACTGAAGAAGAAATAAGCCTGCTGCATAATTCCATCTGTTCTTTATTAGAAGAACGTTTTAGTATAAAATTGCGTTAGAAAAATAGTAAAAACGCAGCTGGGATTGACTTTAACCTTGGATATGTGCTATACTTTTTATAGAAAATACATGTTCTTTTAGATATCCCTGCGGTGCACGTTGGAGACCTTGATAATTATTGAACCAACACTTTTTTTCAGGGAGCCCAAACTCTCTTGCCGCTTAGGCGCCAAGGGGAGGGCACCCACCTGAAACCAAAACGGTTCAGACTATCTATCCAACGGCACTTCTGCGGGGATTTTTTATTGAGCGGATAACTTACGGAAGCGATAGCGACGTAAGTTATAGCGAAAGCGTCCGCGAAATGAGCACCTATAGATTTCTTAGCGAAACCCTTGCGAGTATTAGTGAGCAAGGATAACCCCGCTTCTTGCGGAGACTTGCGAAACAAGGTGGAGCAGCGGGGTAAGCAAGTGGTAATTTTATCCAAAGAAATCCTCACTAATGCGCATGAATAATACTATGGATCTTTTTGAGGAAAAAACACAAAATAATACCAAGGAACTTCCTTTAGCGGTACGCATGCGCCCGGCTCACCTTGATGAATTGCTGGGCCAGGATCATATATTAGGAAAGGGAAAATTATTGCGCCGGGCTATTGAAGCCGACCGTTTAACCTCGCTTATTCTTTTCGGCCCTCCCGGTTCAGGAAAAACTTCTTTGGCCTGGTGCATCGCCAAGATGACCCAGGCAAACTATGTGGCTATAAATGCCACTACTTCTAATGTCGAAGAATTAAGAAAGATTATTGCCGCCTCTAAGCTAAAAACCAGCCAGGGCCAAAAGAAAACCATCCTTTTTATCGATGAGATACACCGTTTTAATAAAGCGCAGCAGGATGTGCTTCTGCCTGATTTAGAGGAAGGCAGGTTTATATTGATCGGGGCAACTGTGCATAATCCCTATTTTTCGCTTACCTCCGCTTTGCTTTCTCGTTCCATTGTCTGTGAATTAAAAGCGCTTGAGGCAGCAGCTTTGTTGGAGATAATTAATAATGCCTTAAAAAATAAAGACAGGGGGTTAGGCAGTATTAAGGTTAAAGCTGATAAAAAAGCGCTTAATTTTTTAGCCAAGATTTGTGAAGGTGATGCGCGCAGGGCTTTGTCTGCATTGGAGCTGGGGGTTTTAACTACTGCCGCTAAGGAGGACGGCTATATTATTTTTGATTTAGAGATAGCCCAGGAATCCATCCAGAAAAAAGCGGTAGTTTATGACCGTGATGAAGATGCCCACTATGATACCGTCTCGGCATTTATTAAATCTATGCGCGGCTCTGATCCGGATGCGGCGATCTATTGGATGGCTAAAATGCTCTATGCCGGGGAAGACCCGCGTTTTATCGCGCGCAGGATTTGTATCCTGGCTGCCGAAGACGTGGGCAATGCCGACCCCATGGCTTTGGTTTTAGCTAATGCTGCTTTGCAGGTTTCTGAATTTGTGGGTATGCCTGAAGCCAGGATACCTTTGGCCCAGGCGGTAATTTATGTCTCCTGCGCACTTAAATCAAACGCAAGCTATTTGTCGATTGAAAAGGCAACGCGTGATATTAAAGAGAAAAAAGTGCAGCTTGTCCCGGATCATTTGAAAGATACTAATTATAGCGGAGCGGAGAAATTGGGGCATGGAATTGGGTATAAATACGCGCATGATTTCCCTGGGCATTTTGTAAAACAAAAATATACGCATAAGAAAGTCTGTTACTATGAGCCTACCAATATAGGCTACGAAGCCAAAATTAAAGAGCGGCTGGAAAAATGGCAAAAGGCGGATTAAAATGATTTTAACAATGCAGATTCTGGCGGGTTTAGGCGTGGGGATGATCATATACGCGATTTGTGGTATTTTTACTGCCGGGGCATCCTCTGGGCCGCAGAAGGAAGAAAAAGAAGAAGATGATGAATATAGGCCCAGGCTTTCTGAAGAGCCTAACCAGGAGCAGAAAATACGACGCCTGGAGAGTCAATCGGAGGAATTAGAGAACCAGTTAATTCAGGTAAAAGCAGAGTATGAGAGGGAGAAGGCGGAATTTTTATTAGCCAGGGAAAAAGAGTCTCAATTTTCCGATGAGTTGAAGCGTAGGGAGGAGTGGGTAGCCAGGGCTGAGACAGAATTGGCTAAGAAAAGGGCCGAGGGCCTGGAATTAGAAAATAAGTTTATTGTCAAAGAAAAAGAATTGCAGGAGGAATTTACCAAGAATGTAGAGTTGTCGCGCCAGGTCCGCGAATTAAAAACATCATTAGAATCGGAAGATAAAGAGGTTAAAGCCAAAGAAGAACAGCTTCAGATTCAGAAGCACCAGATAGAAAAACAGCTCCAGGATATTAAGGGGTATTTAACTTCCATTTCCGAGTTTAATCGTAAAGAAAAAATCAGCGAGTGGGTGCCCAAGCAGGAGTTTAACAAGCTTAACGAAGAGTATACGCAGTTGGAAAAGGAATTAGAGGGCAGGGAAGAAAAATCCCGCTTGCTGGTTGAAGAGCTGCTTCAGCTTAAGAATCAGCTGCAGGAAAAAGCGGCGTTTGAGGATTCTTTCGACAAACAGCCTCCAGCGGGAAACGTTGCGCAACCGCAGGCAGAGCAGGGGCCTGAAAAGCCTGTCATGGAAAACATTCAAAATGAAGAGGGGGAAGAACTCGCCGCTTTTGTGGATATAATAGAAGAAAAAACAGTTCCCATAGAAAAGAAGCTGGAGGAAGTAAAAGAAGAAACGAAGATAGAAATACAAGAAGAGGCGAAAACTCAAGAATCTTCGCAGGGGGAAGAAAAACCCGGCGTTCTGCCTGTGCCGCAGACTGCCCTGGAGAAGGTAAGAAATATCGGGATTATGGCGCATATTGATGCTGGAAAAACCACTACTACTGAAAGAATACTTTTTTATACCGGTCGTTCCTATAAGATCGGGGAAGTGCATGACGGAGCGGCAGTTATGGATTGGATGAAACAGGAACAGGAACGCGGCATTACCATTACTGCTGCAGCCACAACCTGTTTTTGGAAAGGGCACCGTATTAATATTATCGACACCCCGGGACATGTTGATTTTACCGTTGAGGTTGAAAGATCCCTGCGCGTGCTTGATGGAGCAGTGGCGGTTTTTTGCGCCGTTGGCGGAGTAGAGCCGCAGTCAGAAACAGTCTGGAGGCAATCTGACAAGTACCATGTTCCTAAGGTTGCTTTTATCAATAAGATGGATCGAACGGGAGCGGATTTCTACAGCGTATTGAACGCGATAGAAAAAGACTTGAATGCCTGTGCTGTTCCTTTGGAGATACCTATTGGCAGCGAAGATAAATTCCGCGGAGTCATTGATTTAATTGAGATGAAGGCTTATATTTACAATGAAGCGTCCATGGGCAAGGAATTTGATGTTGAGGATATCCCTGAGGAGTTAAAAGAACAGGCAAAAAAATTCCGGCATATTATGGTTGAGAGGGCGGTATCCGGAGATGATATCCTGATGAAGAAATTCCTGGAGCAGGAAGAGGCGATTACCCAGGAAGAACTATACCGGGCTATCCGGGAAGGAACAATAGCTAATAAAATGGTACCGGTTACTTGCGGGGCATCCTTTAAGAATAAGGGTGTGCAAAAACTCTTAGATACCATTGTCGCTTTTCTTCCTTCTCCTTCGGACCTTCCGGCAGTCCAGGGAGATGATCCGGAGGCTCCGGAGAAGAAACTGCAGCGTAAGGCTGATATTAATGAGTCGTTCTGCGGCCTGGCTTTTAAAGTCCAGGCTGATCAGCACATGGGAAAGTTGGTTTATGTGCGTGTATATTCGGGTATCCTTGCAGCCGGCACTTATATTTTAAATACCACCAAGAACAAAAAAGAAAGAGTAGGTCGTATTGTTCAGATGCATGCCAACCAACGTGAAAATATCGATCATGCTTTTGCCGGCGATATTGTGGCAATTCCGGGATTAGCTAACACAATAACCGGTGATACGCTTTCTGATATGGACAATCCTATAATTTTGGAAGCGATAAAATTTCCTACTCCGGTGATTTCTTTAAGTATTGTGCCTAAAAGCCGCTCGGATCAGGACAAATTAGGCAAGGGCCTTGCTAAGCTTACCGAGGAGGATCCTACTTTTAAAGTGGAAACTGACGAAGAAACCAAAGAGGTCATCCTTACCGGCATGGGAGAGCTGCATTTGGAGATCATCGTTGACAGATTAAAAGAAGAATTCGGAGTAGAAGCGGTGGTGGGCCAACCAAAGGTTGCTTACCGGGAAACTATTTTAAAGCAGGCAAGCGCGGAGAGTAAATATATAAAGCAGTCAGGCGGGCGCGGCCAGTACGGACATGTAGTTTTAGAAATTTATCCTAATAATCCCGGGGAGGGTTTCAAATTCATAGATAGCATTAAAGGGGGTGCAATCCCGCGTTCATTTATCCCGGCAGTTGAGAAAGGCGTGATTGAAGCTATGCAAAAAGGAGTTTACGGAGGATACCCGGTTGTAGATGTGCAGGTAGAATTGGTTGATGGATCATTCCATGAAGTGGATTCTTCGGAAATTGCCTTTAGGATGGCAGCTATATTTGGGTTTAAAGACGCATTTATGAAAGGAAACCCGGTGTTTCTTGAGCCTAGTATGAAACTGGAGGTTTCTACTCCTGAGGAATATGTGAATGGCTGCGTAGGATATATCTGTTCTCACCGCGGCAAGATCCTGAATATCGATGCTAAGGCTAATCAGAAGATTATTTCAGCCGAGGCTCCCTTGGCAGAGATGTTCGGGTATGCTAGCAGTTTCCGCTCTCTTTCCAGCGGACGGGCAAACGCCACTATGGAATTTGATAAATATACGCAGGTCCCCGGGCAAGTCGCCCAGAAGATACTGCAGGAGAGGCAAAAACAAAAAGAGGAGGAAAAATAAACCATGAAGAAGATATCCATTTTATTGTCGGTTATTTGTTTAATGTTTTGCTATGGGAGGATCTTGGCTATGGATGGAACAACTGTAATTTTGGAGACTAATCAAGGGGATATAGAGGTTAAATTAAAACCTGATGTTGCGCCAAAGGCATGTGAGAACTTTATTAAGTTAATAGACAAAGGTTATTATGACGATTTGATTTTCCACCGCGTGATCAAGGGATTTATGATTCAGGGCGGAGACCCTACGGGAACCGGGATGGGCGGGGAATCAGCCTGGGGCAGTCCTTTTGAAGATGAGGTAAGTCCTGTAGCTAAATTCGACGGCCCGGGAATTCTGGCCATGGCAAATTCCGGCCCTAATACAAATGGCAGCCAGTTTTTTATTACTTGCGCTAAAACGCCATGGTTAAATATGCGCCATACCATCTTTGGCGAAGTGGTTTCCGGTTTAGACGTAGTGCAAAAAATCGAAAATACCCCGGTTAATGCTGAAGACCGGCCTGTTACCGAGCAGAAGATCATCCGGGCATATATAAAATCCAAGCCCTAAACTTTCCCCGTAAACAGAAAGGGCCATGGAAACATGGCCCTTTCTGGAGGGGATAATCCTCGATGGCTTGCGCTATCGTTTTTCCTCCACATTTTAGTTAACAAAAAAGAGTAATTAAAGCATGCCATATGCCGGATAAAAATCAAGGTCATTTTAAGGTCCTTTAGAAAGCGTTTTCTTAAAAATGCAAAAAATAGATTATCACGGGGAATTAAATTGCGCGCAATTAAAAGCAGTGGAGTCAATTGACGGCCCGCATTTAGTAATCGCCGGCGCAGGCAGCGGAAAGACACGTGTTTTAGTGCACCGGGTTGCTTACCTGGTTGAGAAAGGAGTTAAGCCCGAACAGATCCTTTTGCTTACTTTTACGCGCCGCTCAGCCGAAGAGATGCTGCGCCGGGCAAGCCTGCTTTTAGATGAGAGGTGCAAGCATGTTTCCGGAGGCA
>JBAZOE010000008.1:0-22864 GCA_041648875.1 Candidatus Omnitrophota bacterium | reverse complement strand
ATGAACGCCTCAAATTTTCCAATTCATCGATAATCTCCATCGCCCGTATCTTGGGGCTCCCTGAGACTGTGCCTGCCGGAAAAGCGGCTTTTAATACATCATAGATATCAAACCTTTTTTTGTCAAGAGCCGCGCTTACCCCGCTGACCAAATGCATTACATGGGAATATTTTTCTACCCGCATAAAATCGTCAACCTTAACCATCCCCAACTTGCTTATGCGGCCCAAATCATTCCTGCCTAAATCTACCAGCATCAGATGTTCGGCCCTTTCTTTCTCGTCAGCTATAAGCTCTTTTTCTAAACGCATGTCCTCCTGCTTATTCTTTCCGCGCCGCCGGGTTCCGGCAATAGGCCGGTTTTGCACCAAGCCGTCTTCACAGCGCACGAGCATCTCTGGGCTTGAACCCACAATAGAAAAATCCTTCAACTTTAAATAATACATATACGGAGAAGGATTCAGGCTGCGCAAGGCACGGTAAACCTCAAAATGGTCTTTTTGCGTCTTAACTTTAAACCTCTGCGATAAAACCACCTGAATGATATCGCCTTTCTTTATATATTCTTTGCCCTTCTTAACCATCTTGATAAATTCCTGTCTGCTAAGGTTGCTGCTGATGGATAACTTGCCGGAGCGCTTAGCCGGTTTAGGCTGGATAACAAAACGGTTAAAATCATCATGCATTGATTCAATTTTCTTAATTGCCTGCTGGTAAAGCTGTTTTTTCTTTAAAGCTCCCGCCTCTTTAGGCAGGATAACATTACTTACAATTTTCAATGAGTGATTAAGCCGGTCAAAGATTAAAATTGTATCCGTTAAAATAAAAAGCGTATCCGGAATTTCCAAAAGGTCTTTGTTTTTATCGGGAATCTTTTCAAAAAACCTCACCGTATCATATCCGATATAACCCACAAACCCGCCGTAAAAACGCGGCAGCCCGTCCAACTCCACGCTGCGTAAATCCCGCATTATCTTTTTAATTTCATCCAGAGGCGTTTCTTTAGTGACAAAACTCCTGCTTTTATTTCTTCCGGTATCAATGATTGTGATTTGCCTGCCCCTGCTTTTAAAGATCATGCTGGGATTAGTGCCCAAAAAGGAATACCGCGCGATCTTCTCCTGCCCCTCCACCGATTCCAAGAGAAAAGAATAATCGCCCTGCTTAATTTTTAAAAAGGAGGAAACCGGAGTATCCATATCCGCGTTAACCTCCATATAAACCGGGATCACATTACCTTTTTTGCTTAATTTTAGAAATTCTTTTAAATCTGGTTTAAACATTTGCATATAATCACTTCTAGCAAAATCCTTGCTCGCACTTGCTCGCGAGGATAAGTTCGGCCAAATAACTTATGTCGCTTACACTCCATAAGTTATGGCCTCACTTAATCTTTCTATAAAAACAGCTCCTGTTGCCTGTGTGGCAAGCCGCCCCCACCTGGCGGACCTTGATTAAAAGCGCGTCCATATCACAATCATAGGATATAGATTTAACGAACTGGAAATGCCCGCTAGTTAAACCTTTGACCCAATACTCTTTTCTTGATCGCGACCAAAAACATGTTTTACCTAATTTTAAAGTCCTGCGCAGCGACTCCAGGTTCATATAAGCCACCATCAACACCTGATTATTCTTATAATCCTGGATAATCGCCGGTATCAAGCCATTCTTGTCAAATTTTAAATCTCTTAATTTAAATTTTATGTTTTTCATAATCTCACATCTATTCCTCTCTGGCTTAAATATTCCTTAACTTGTTTTACGGAAAGCTTGCCATAATGAAAAAGTGAAGCGGCCAAAGCCGCATCAGCCCCTGCCTGCGTAAAAACATTATAAAAATCTTCAAGCTTACCCGCTCCGCCGGAAGCAATCACCGGGATATTCACTTTTTGCGTAATTGCCTTAGTCAATTCCAAGTCATAGCCGTCTTTTGTCCCGTCATAATCCATACTCGTCAAAAGGATCTCTCCTGCCCCGAGCCTGGCGGCTTTTTCCACCCAAATCAAGGCATCGATGCCGGTAGGAGTCCTGCCGCCGTTAACAAAGACCTCCCAGAAATCACCCTGCTTTTTGGCGTCAATAGCTACCACGATACACTGACTGCCGAATCTTTTCGCGGCGCTGCTGATTAACTCCGGAAATTTCACCGCCTGGGTATTAAGAGAAACTTTCTCCGCTCCGGCGTTTAAGATATTGCGGATATCTTCAATCTCGCTTATACCTCCCCCAACCGTAAACGGCATAAAGATATTCCTGGCGATCTCTTCAACCAGGGCCAGCAGGGTTTTTCTATTTTCAATACTGGCGGTAATATCCAAAAAAACCAGCTCATCGGCGCCCTGGGCATCATAAGCCTTGGCCACGCTGACCGGATCTCCTGCGTCACGAAGCCCCAGGAATTTTACGCCCTTGACCACACGGCCGTCTTTAATATCCAAACATGGAATAATACGCTTACTCAACATATAACTTTTTGTTTTATATAACAATATCCTTGCTCGCCTGCTCACAAGGATAAACTCGGCCAAATAACTTATGGCCTCGTTTATTTAACCTTTTTCTGCAAATACTCTCTTAGGGCCGCCCAGGTTTTCTTTCCCACCTTGCCATCCACCGAAAGATTGTTTGCCTTCTGAAAATCTCTTATCGCCTGACGGCTCTGCCTTCCAATTTTACCGTCAATAACCCCCTGGTAATATCCGGCATTCTTCAGGGCCGCCTGGATCTGCCTTGCGCTCGGCCGCTGCTTTGCTTCTCCGGCCTGGTCTAAACTCTCCGCCGGTACTTCACTCTTTACCGAAATTTCCTCCGCGCTGCTCATCTCTTCAGTTTTAGCGGGCGCCTGTGATTCAAGAGCCGAAACCTGATTTCTCAAACCTTGAATTTCCAAATCTTTATTCCTGCCTGTAGAACATCCGCTTAAACCAACGACAAAAACCACCGCCAGCCCCAGTAACAATACTCTTTTTTCCATGTCTGTCCCCCTTTAGTTTTTTAAAGCCTCGGCCAAAGTAAATTTACCTTCATATAAAGCCTTGCCGATAATCACCCCTGACAAACCTTTTTTCTTCAGGCTCTTAAGCCTGGCTAAGTCTTTTAAATCCGCCACCCCTCCTGAGGCGATAACATCTAAACCGGTCTTGCTGATCAACTCTTTAATCCCTGAAATATTCGGGCCGGCTAAAGCCCCGTCCTTAGAAACATCTGTATAGATAACCTGTTTAAACCCCAACTCCTTTAATTCTTCAGCAAAATCCAGCGTTGTTTTAGAAGTAGCGCTATTCCACCCCTGAGTCAAAACCTTTGCGTCTTTAGAATCGATACTCACAATAATTTTTTCGCCAAATTTCTTCCAGGCCTTTTTCAAAAACTGCGCATCATTAGCCGCCCGCGTACCCAAAACCACCCTCTCTGCCCCCATATCAAGCAGTTCGGATATTTTTTCCATACTCCTTACACCGCCGCCAAACTCAAGAGGAACACCCACCTGAGTTATGATTTCTCTTAAGACCTCCAAATTTCTGGATTCGCCGCTGGATGCCCCATCCAAATCCACAATATGCAGGAATTTTGCGCCCTGCCTGGCCCAATGTTTGGCCACCTTAACCGGGTCTTTGGAATAAATCTTTTCCTGATCGAATTTACCCTGAAAAAGCCTGACTACGTTTCCGCCTCTTAAGTCTATCGCCGGTATGATTAACATAGCTCTACAAAGTTTTTAATTATTTTAAGCCCTGCTGCCTGGCTTTTCTCGGGATGGAACTGCACACCGTAAGTATTATCCCTGGCTAAAACACAAGCGAACTTTACGCCATAGCCGCAAACCGCTGCGACTATAGAATTATCAGCAGGCTCGGGATAATAAGAGTGGCAAAAATAAACCTGTTCATTATCGCTTATTCCCTTTAACAAAGGGCACCCCGGTAAAATATCCCCCAGGTTATTCCATCCCATATGCGGGACTTTTTGCCCCAATTTAGCGCTGAACTTAATTACCTGCCCTTTAAAAACACCCAGGCCTTCTTTGCTTTTTGCCTCCTGGCTCCCCTCAAATAAAAGCTGCATACCTAAACAAATCCCCAAAAACGGTTTTCTTTTTTCAATCTGTTCTTTAATAGCGGAAACTAACCCCAGCCTTTCCAACTCCGCAATCGCATCATCAAAAGCGCCCACTCCCGGCAGGACTATTTTTGCGCAAGAGTTTAACTGGCTTGTTTTATTGGTTATTACAGGTTTGGCTCCGTAAAACTGGATGGCCTTGGACACGCTATGAATATTGCCCATCCCATAGTCAATGATCGCGATCTTCATCAGTCAATAACACCTTTGGTCGAAGGAATGCCTTTCCTGCGCGGGTCAATCCCTGCAGCTTCAGATAGAGCCTTTCCTAATGCCTTAAAAACCGGCTCCAAAGAGGTATGCAAATCATTACTCGGATTTTCTATTTTAATATTCAAATTCATCCCAAGCTGCTTGGCAAAAGCGTCAAAAAAATGTTCGGCATATTCAAGCTTATAGTTCTCTTGTACAGGTTTAACAGCCCCGGATTGTTCTTTCGGAATTCCCTTAATAGCGCCGCTCATCTTAAAAGAACCCCTGCCGCTAATATCAAGGCTTACGGCGGCAGTTACCTCCTCCATAGGAACTGAAGCGTCTCCAATTCTATTGATCCCCTTTTTGTCGCCTAGGGCTAATTTAAAAACCTGCCCCAAAACAATTCCCAGGTCTTCATTGGCATGATGAATATCAACCTTAAAATCTGCCTCCTTAGTAATAATCTCTAAGTCAAAATGCCCCCAGAATGCGAAGAGTTCCAGCATATGATCCAAGAAACCTATCCCAGAATTTATCTTTGATTCTCCTGATCCGTCAATATTCAACTTAATCGTTATATTGGTCTCTTTACTTTCACGGGTTTTACTTGCTTCTCTCATTTTTCTCCTTGCCTACATTCTACCTACCGTCTACTACCTGCCCTATTCCAATTAAAATCTGGCCTTTACCGAATCCACATGCCTCTGTAATCCTTCAATCCCGGCAATCTTCTCCAGCGGCTCGCGCATTTTTTCCAGCGCTTTTTTGGAATAGCTTATAATATGAGAGCTCTTCACAAAATCAGACACGCTTAAACCGGAAAAAAACCTGGCTGTTCCGTTTGTCGGCAAAACATGGCTGGGCCCGGCGACATAATCTCCCACCGCGGTGGGGCTGTAAGGCCCTAAGAATATCGCCCCGGCATTTTTAATATTCTTTAACAACCCATTGGGATTCTGCACCAGTATCTCCAAATGCTCGGGAGCGATTTTATTGGCAATTTCACAAGCCTGTTTTAAATTCTTGGTCAGGATAATATAACCGTTATCCCCGTCCAACTGGGATTTTACCTCTTTAGCCAAAGCCTTGGAATTAGTGATCAATATCGCCAGGCCTTTTGCGTGTTCAGCCTGGGCGCGCAAATCGGCAATAATGAATTTCGGGTCGCTGAAACGGTTGGCGATAACCACCAGTTCCGTGGGCCCGGCGATCATATCTATATCGATCAAGCCAAAAACCTGCCGTTTTGCCTCGCTTACATAAATATTCCCCGGCCCGACAACTTTATCCACCCTGGGAATACTCTTGGTCCCATAAGCCAAAGCCGCTATCCCCTGCGCTCCTCCAACGCGGTAAATCTCATCAACCTTAAGCAGGTCGGCGACTACCAATATGTGCGGGTTGATATAGCCGTTTTTATCCGGGGGGCTGGCCAAAACAATCTTTTTTACCCCTGCCATCTTTGCCGGTAAAACCGTCATATAAACAGTCGAGACCAGCGGAGCGGTTCCGGCGGGAATATAAATACCCACTCTTTCCAGGGGAGTGTAATTTTCACCCAGCACTATCCCGTCTGCCCCCTTAATCCTCCAGGATTTGCGCAGCTGCTTACGATAAAAACGGTTTACATTTTCTATAACTACCTTAAGGGAACTGACAAAATTCGGGCTGATATTGGCATAGGCGCCGCTGATTTCAATCTCCGAGACCTTTAACTGCCTCGGCTGCATTTTTACGCCGTCGAACTTGCGGGTATACTTAATCAGCGCTTCATCCCCGAAAAGGCGCACATCATCAATAATCTTTCTAACCTTTTCCTCAACGCGCGCCTGCCGGCACAAACCGCGGTTATAAATTTTATCTAATTTTTTACTGGCTGCCTTTATAATCTTCATTATCTTTATCTTTGTTTTCCCTGCTTACCAACACTATCTACTACCTACCCGCTATAAAATTCCTTATAAAGCTTTAATTATAGCTCTTATTTCCTCAAATGCCAATGTAAAATTTTCCGGCTTTGTTCCTCCTGCCTGGGCAAAATCCTGCCTGCCTCCGCCTGAGCCTCCGATAACCGGAGCAGCCTTACGGATTAACGCCCCCGCGTCCAGGCCTTTTGGTAATAAATCCTGCGTAATCGCGATAACCAAATATGCCTTTTTTTGCCGGCTGTCCTGCGAGCCTAAAACAATCACCCCGTGATTTAGCTCCTCTTTTACTTTATCCGCCAGAAGCCGCAAAGCGCTCATATCTAAACTCGCCTCAAGCGATAAAACTAAATTTACACCGTTTAATTTTATTACCTTCTCTATAAGCCTGGGAGCCGCATCCCGTAAACTGTTACTTACTTCTAAGCTGCGTTTTTTCTCCTGCTCCTTTAAATCCCTTAACTTGCTCTTTTTCTTAGATTCTTCAATGGCTTTCAGCTCTTCATCCTGAATAAATCTCTCCGCGAAACTGGCAGTAGCCCCCTCAATCCTCCTGATACCGCTGGCTACTGAACCCTCGCTAATTATTTTTATAAAGCCAATCTGACTGATATTATCAAGATGCGTGCCTGCGCAGAGTTCTTTTGAAATATCCCCCATGGTAACCACGCGCACCATCTCCCCGTATTTTTCCTCAAAGAACGCTAACGCCCCTGCCTTTTTCGCCTCTTTAAAATTCATCTCTTCACAGTTTACCCGCTGGCTCTTGGCGATACAGTTATTTGCTACCTCTTCAACCCTGGCGATCTCTTCTTTTGTCAAACCTTTAAAGTGCGTAAAATCAAAACGGAATTTCTCTTCCGCCACCAGAGACCCCTGCTGCTGGACATGGCTTCCTAAAACCTCCCGCAAAGCCGCCTGCAATATATGCGTAGCAGTATGGTTCCTGGCAATATTCAATCTGCGCTTAACATCTATTTGGGCCGCCACCTTATCGCCTTTTTTAAAGCTGCCGGAGTTAACTTCTCCGATATGTAAAAAAACATTATCGATTTTCTGCGTATTTAAAACTTTAAAAATATTCGTTCCGCTTACTAATTCACCGGTATCGCCAACCTGTCCTCCGGATTCGGCGTAAAATGGAGTCCGGTCTAAAGCAACCTGGAAAAGACCTCCCGCTAAAGCCCCATTTACTTCTTTACCGTCTTTTAAAATAGCCAGGATTTTGGCTTCCGAGGAGCTCTCTTTATAACCGACAAACTTCGTAGCATTTAGCTTTAAGCCTAAACCCTTAGCATCAAAAACATCGCCTTTCATTGTGCTCTGTGATCTGGAACGTTCCCGCTGTTCTTCGAATTTCCTGCTGACAACATCAGCTATCGCAGCCAAATTATCAACATTTTGTTTTTTCAGGTATTTTTCTATCTCTTCCGAAGGGAATCCGTATGTATCATGCAGTTTAAAAACGGCTTCCCCTATTTCTTCTGCTCCGGCATTCAAAGGAATCTTAGCAAACAAAACTTCGCTTGAATTCAAAATATTAATAAAGTTTTTTTCTTCATTCAAAATAACCTGGGCAATGTCCTCCTGTCTGTCTTTCAAATCCGGATAAGGCGCCTGCATTATTTGTGCAAGCTGACCTACTAATGTATTTAAAAATGGCTTATTTATGCCCAGGCTCTTCAAATGCATAACACTCTTACGGATAATTTTTCTGACTATATACCCGCGGCCTTCGTTAGACGGAGTTATCCCGTCATATATCGAAAAAACCACCGCCCTCAGGTGATCCGCGATGGCATAAAAAAGCTTCTTGCTGTCTTGAAGGCTTATCTCAATTTCTACGCCGCGCTGGATCTCTTTTATTATCGGCTGGAATAATTCCGTTTCAAAATTATTCTGCTTGCCCTGCATAACCGCGGTCAGCCTCTCTAAACCCATCCCCGTATCGATATTCTTATTCGGCAGCGGCTCCAGCGAACCGTCATCCTTACGGTTAAACTGCGTAAACACAAGATTCCATATTTCAACAAACCTTCCGCAGCTGCAGGACGGATCACAAATCTTCTCCCCGCAGCCCACGCTGGATCCAAAATCATAAAAAATCTCCGAGCAGGGGCCGCAGGGGCCGTTTGGCCCTTTTGTCTTGGCCTCGGCAGGCCAGAAATTATCTTTATCCCCAAGCCTTACGATCTTTTTTTCAGGAATACCTATTTTATCCTTCCAGATATTATAAGCCTTATCATCTTCCTGGTAAACCGAAACCCAAAGCTTCTCCTGATCAATCTTTAACTCTTTAGTCAAAAACTCCCATGCCCAGGCAATCGCCTCCTCTTTAAAATAGTCTCCGAAGGAAAAATTTCCCAGCATCTCAAAAAAAGTATGGTGAGCGCTGGTTTTACCAACCTTATCCAGATCATCAGTGCGCAGGCAGCGCTGCGCTGTCGCCGCGCGCTTGAATCCTGAGTCAAATCCCATAAACTCTTTTTTGAACTGGTTCATCCCGGCGGGAGTAAACAATACCGTAAGATCATCTTTGGGGACCAAAGAATCGCTTTCAACAATCTTATGTTTCCTGGCCTTAAAAAATTCCAGGAACCTCTCTCTTAAACTATCCGCAGTCATATACAAGACGCTTTATGTATCTCTTTATATTTCTAAAGGTTACAAAACAATTACTTCCTCAATACATTACTAATCAAATCCGGCGAAAACCCCCTGCGCATCAAATAAGCGTATACCCGTGCCCTTGCCTTAAGCGGCTCTATATTTTTTAGTTTAGCCAACCTTTGTTCGGCTAATTGTTTGACTATACCGGCTTCGTCGTAATCCTCTTTTGCCTGAACAAAGGCTTCTTCAATAACCTGTTTATCCAACCCCTTCTGCATCAATTCCTGCTTTATCCTTCTTAAACCAAATGGCCGCTTAAGCCGGCTGGAAACCCAACCCCTAGCAAAAACGAGGTCATCAATAAAATGTTTATCCTTTAAGAAGTTTACCGTCTCTTGGGATAGCTCTTCGGAAAAACCTTTCTGCCTTAACCTCTGCGCCAGCTCCTTCTCACTGCGCAGACGGAACTTAAGCAACAGAAAAGCATACTCTTTAGCCTTGGAGGCCAAACCCTGCCTGGCCGGCAAGCAGGCATGGCCTTGTGGCGGCCTATGGCTTTGGCTATCGGAAGCCAAACCATGGCCTTGTGGCCTACTTGGCGAGGTCAAACTTCTTGCGCGATTCCTTTTCAATATCTTCCTGTAATTTCGGGTTTTCTTTTAAGAATTTTATTGCCGCCTCCCGCCCCTGGCCTAACTTTTTATCTTCAAAAGAAAGCCATGTCCCGGATTTAGCAATCACTCCTAAACTTACCGACGCGTCAATCACCGCGCCTGTCTTGGCAATCCCTTCATTGTGCATAATATCAAACTCTGCCTCGCGAAACGGCGGAGCTACTTTATTCTTAACCACCTTGACTCTGACATGATTACCAATGACCCTGTCCCCTTCTTTTAAATAAGCGATCCTGCGCACGTCCAGCCTTACCGACGAATAAAATTTAAGCGCGCGTCCTCCCGGAGTCGTCTCAGGCGAACCAAACATAACTCCGATCTTTTCTCTTAACTGATTAATAAAAATTACCGTGGTTCGCGACTTACTGATTGAGCCGGTTAACTTACGCAAAGCCTGGGACATTAAACGCGCCTGCAAGCCCATATGTGAATCACCCATCTCACCCTCAATCTCAGCGCGCGGGGTCAACGCCGCCACCGAATCGATTACCACTAAATCCACCGCGTTGGAACGCACCAAGGTTTCTGCGATCTCCAAAGCCTGCTCCCCGGTATCCGGCTGGGAAATTAAAAGGTCATCTAAATTCAAACCAATTATCTTGGCATAAGTCGGGTCAAATGCGTGCTCCGCGTCAATAAACGCCGCCACACCGTTTTTCTTCTGAATTTCTCTTATCGCCGTCAAAGTCAGAGTGGTTTTTCCGGAAGCTTCCGGGCCGAATATCTCGACTACTCTTCCGCGGGGCAGGCCGCCAACACCCAAAGCAAGGTCCAATGTAAGCGCGCCTGTTGATATAGTCTCAACATTGGCCTTGGTATGAGCGCCCAGCTTCATAATTGAGCCTTTGCCAAACTGCTTTTCTATCTGCGCCAGCGCTAACTCCAGCGCTTTCTGCCGGTCAGACGCCTCTCTTGCTTCTTCTTTCTTTTTTTCAACTACCATTCTATCCTCCATTGTTTAAATTTAGAAAATATTATAACCCACCCCTCCATAACTGTCAAACAATAAAAACCCTCCTTTCTACCCCAATTGACGCAGAAAGGAGGGAAATCTAACCCGCAAATTAACGTTACTCTTTATTTATTCAGCATGCTTCTTATACTTGACAATTCTTCTTTTAACCCTTCGATTTCCTCTTGTTGAGCCTTCAAAGCTTCCAAAAGCACAGCCGTAAATCTGTCATAAGCGATTGCCTTATACCCCTCTTTATCTTCTATAATCAATTCGGGGAACTCTTTCTCTACCTCCTGGGCAATCATACCGATCTGCCTGCCTTCAGGGAAATTATTCTCTTTAAACTCTTCCCTTCTCCAGTCGTACTTCACGCCCCTTAACCTTAATAACCGAGCAAGAGGATTATCAAGGGTGGTAATGTCCTTCTTCCATCTAAGATCCGAACCAGTCCATGCCCCTGCAAGACACCAAGCCGAGCCATTAACGGTTAATTTAAACGCCGGAATCAAATTCCCGATACCAACATTGCCGGCATTTAATTGCAATGTCAAATGCCGGGCTGTTGTTCCATCGCTATCAAATGCGTTAATAATCCCCCCTGCCGCGACACCAGGAGTATGATGACCGCTAAACTGCAAGCCCGTTGTCAAACCGTTTATAGTTTGCATAACAGAAAATTTTGAATGAGGAACCGCCGTGCCAATACCAACGAAACCATTGTTACCAACCCAAAGTCTGGTTGTAGCTTCATCCGATGTAGCGACCTTAAACGACGCCCCCGCACCAGCAGCCGATCCAGTTCTGACAAGAAGCCCCAGCCCGCCCCCTCCATTGTTCTGGATAATTTGGGTATAGTGAGTATTTGTGCTGGAACTAATATTTAATGTATCCACATTCCCGCTGCTGTTAATTTGCAGCTTAGCCGACGGAGTTATCGTACCTATGCCAACATTCCCCCTAAACCATGCATCTCCATTAGTAGTAGGCACATCAGCGGAAGTAAGGTTGCCATCGGCATTATTATCACCCACCCCAAGCCTGCTTGTCTGCAAAGCATTATAACTTCCGTAAGGTGAAGGATAATAGGTAGTAATGGTTATGGATTCCTGAGCAAACACAAGCGGAGCGCAAAGGACTAAAAAATAAAAAATTATTAAAACGTTTTTCAATAATCGGTCCATTTTCTCCCTCCTAGTAATATTTGATTAATTATATAAGAGTACCTGCAAAATGTCAACTAATTCCTGCTAAGTTTTCTGCTAAGTTTACAAACTTGAACCGACGACCGCATCCAACTCTCTTTTAATCGTCTTTAGCTTCTCAAACTTGACAAATTGCAGGTTTCTTAACCTGTCAGCCTCCGCGATAAGATACTCCCTCTCCCTGGCTAATCCGGCTATCCTGCTATTCTCAACCCTTAACCTGTTATCATAATCCGACCGCAGATCTGCGATATCTTCTTTACTCCGCGATAATTCGGCTTCATATTCTTCCTGCTCATTCTTAAGCTGTTGGGCTAACTCCTCCAACTGCGCGTCTTTCTTTCTGGATTCCTCATACACGGCGTTCAGCTGATTTTCATAAAAATAGTTTTCCTTCTGCAATTTACTAACCTGCTCGCTAAGCTTATTGATCTTTTCGCTCTTATCCGATAAATACCTGCTTAACCTTTCCCGGGTTTTTCTGCCCACAATCCCATCCGGACTTAAACCTTTCCTCCTCTGGAACTCTTTTACTGCCTGCTTTGTTTGGGGGCCGTTGATCCCGTCAATCGAACCCTTATAGAGACCGGAGTCCTTTAAAATCGCCTGGATGCCGGCAATATGCGAAACAGGATAAGCTGCCATATCCTCCGCGTGACCATAAGCCATAAAAAAGAATAAAATTATAAAAACCTGCAGTCCCGCGGTTTTCAGAAAAATATTTTCTTTCATTTCGATTATCGATTCTGTAATATTAGTTTACAAAAATTATAATTTTAACCGTAAAAATGCGCTTGTCAACAAATAATTGAATTTTGCATCCGGCCTCTCCTTGACATCGGCAAGAAATATGTTAGACTTAAAACAATATGGAAGAATTAAACAGATTAAAGATCGAACTTGAGCGCACCAAAATCGAACTGGGGATATTATACGAAATCTCCAATGCCATGCGCACCACCTTAAAACTGGATGAAATCCTCTACATCATTCTTACCGGCGTAACCGCGCATACCGGCTTAGGCTTTAACCGAGCAATGCTTTTCCTGGTCAACGAGAAAGAAAAAATCATCGAGGGTAAAATGGGCATCGGCCCGGAAAGCGGCGAAGAAGCTAACGCCGCCTGGACCAAAATTGAAGAAGAAAAAATGGACCTGGAAGATTTAATCAACGCCTTTAAAAACTCCAGCTCGGTATTGGAATCCGGTTTTAACCGCCAGGTCAGGAATTTAAAAGTATCCATGTACGACAAAGATGAAAACCCCCTGTCCTTAGCGGTCTTGGAAGGCATGCCCCTGCATTTGACCGGCCAGACTATCCAAAAATACCGCAACTCCCCCGTAATTAAAATGCTGGAAAGCAGCGAACTTTTACTTATCCCACTAAAGGCAAAAGACCGGGTAAACGGGATAATCGTCGCGGACAATTTCATCACTAACGATCCGATCACCAAAGATGATATCCGCATGCTCACCATGCTGGCTAACCAGGCGGGGTTGGCGATTGAGAACTCCCAGCTTTTTGAATTGACCGCGGAACGGGCGCACTCGGACTACCTGACCAACCTCTGGAACCACGGATACTTCCAATTCCTTCTGCAAATAGAACTGGAAAAAGCCAAAGTGACTAAAACTAAACTTAGCTTAATTACCATAGATATAGATAATTTCAAAATTTATAACGACACCCTGGGGCATCAGGCGGGAGACAAAATATTAAGAGATTTAGCGCAGCTTCTGCGCAATCAATCGCGCAAAATGGACCACGTCTGCCGTTACGGAGGCGAAGAATTTACCATTATCCTGCCGCAGACCGAACAGAAAGAAGCCTATATGATCGCCGAACGCCTGAGAGTGGATATTCAAAAATACCCCTTCTTGAACGAAGAAATCTTTCCCAATAAAATGCTGACGGTAAGCTTGGGGATTGCCACCTTCCCCGAGAATGGCTTGAACTCCGCGGAGTTAATTACCGTTTCAGATAAATCCCTCTACAAAGCCAAAAACCACGGTAAGAATACGACCTGCTGCGGTTAACCTTTAAGCCGTAACCGGCTGTTCCTGCTTTTGTTTATCCTGCGATAACTTTACCGAAACTATTTTTGAGACTCCCGACTGCTGCATGGTGATGCCGTACATAACACTGGCATTCACAATTGTTTTCTTATTATGAGTGATCACAATAAACTGCGAAGTCTTGGAAAATTCCTGCAAGACCCTGGAGAACCTGTCTACATTAGCCTCATCAAGGGCAGCGTCAATCTCATCCAGGATACAAAACGGCGAAGGCTTGACTTTGAAAATAGCGAAGATCAGCGCTATCGCCGACATACTCTTTTCCCCTCCGCTTAATAAGAGCACATTCTGTAATTTCTTCCCCGGAGGCCGGCAGACAATCTCGATCCCGGATTCAAGCGGGTCATTATCGTCAACCAAAAACAACTGCGCGTCCCCTCCGTTAAAGAGCAGGCGGAAATAATCCTTAAACTCCACCTTCACCTTTTCAAAAGTCTCCATAAACATCTGTTTTGTCGTGCGGTTGATCTTTAAGATCGCCTGGTGCAGGGACTCCTTGGCATTCACAAGATCAGTCTGTTGTTGAATAAGAAAATCATAGCGCTGTTTTAGCTCATCATACTCTTCAATCGCTACCAGGTTAACCGTACCGTAGGAATCCAGCTTCCTTTTTAATTCGCTGATTTCCGAGGACAAAACCTGAAGGTCTAATTCTTTAGCCGGCTCAACCAGAAGATCCAAATCGATCTTATACGCCGAGATCATCCTCTCTTTTATCGCCGAATAACGATAATCCAGGTCCTTATCCTGCATCTCCAAATCATGCAGTTGGTTTTTTATCTGCTCCAGGTGTTTACGGTCAACCTCGATTCTTTTAGTTACCCCGGCCGTTCCGCTGGATACCTCATTATACTTAAACTCAACATCCGCTAAACTTAGCTTCTTTTCCTTGATCTGCTCTTCTGACTCATTAATTTTATTCTGGCAATCAACAATCTCAACCCCTAACCCCTGCTGGCGTTCTTTGGCCTCAACTATCTGCCTCTCGATATTCTCAAGGCTGGCCTTATCCTGGCAATAAGTTTCATCAAGGATCTTTAAAGTTGCCGCGTCGGAGCTAAAACGCTTATTCAAGGCCTCAATCTCCGTCTTGGTCTGGGTAATTAAAACCAACACCTCTTCACGCGCCTTGCTGTTTAAAGAAATGCTGTCTTCCTCCTGTACGATTAAATCCTGCTTAAACCTCTCTTCATTATTTAAACTGACAAGCCGGCCTTGAGCATCGGCTAAGTTTTGCTCAATCGCGGAGATCTCCCGGGCCACATCCGCCAACTCCATAACGATGACATCCTCTTCATCTTTTATTTTATTAAACTGCTCCAAAGTCGTAGCGTGGCTGGATTCCTTATTGGCCAAAGCAATCTCATGGTTACGCAGCTCCTGCTCCAATTCATCCGACATCTTGGTTAATTCTGAAATACAAGTCTGGCGCAGCAGCTTCCTGTTCTTTAGCTCCCCAAGGTTTTCTTCAAGGTTGGCGATCTTTTCGCTGATATTCTGAGTGTCTAACTCAATGGGTTTGGCCTCTCCGCTTATCCTGAAGGCCGCCGGACCAAAATGCGCCCGGTCTTCATCGCTTAAAGCCGATTGATTCTGGATCTTTACCACCAGGCCGGTAGCGCCTTCCTTAGGCAGGTTATCCAGGTAAATCACCGCGTTAAGCGACTCACCGATATCGTCATATTTATTCTTCAGCTTCTCCAGGAATTCTTTGTGCGAAACCAAAGTAAGCTTTTCGTTTTCAAGCTTAGTAATCTCCTGGGTAATCCCGTTTAAATTTAATCCTTCATGCTCAAGGCTAGACTTCACATTAGCGATTCTTTGCCTGAAATCCTCCACTAGCTGCCGGGTGTTGGAGAGCTCCTGGGTAACTTTATTCAAGGCCTCTTCAGAGATGACCTTTTCTTCGTAAACCTTCGCCTTCTCGATCTCCAGCCTCTTTTTGCGCGCCAGGAATACCTGGTGCTTGGAATTAAGCTCACTTACTTCATTATGAGTATTTGAAATTCTGGTCTCCAAATCCAGGATAAGCTTTTTGCTCTCGGAAATAGCCTCAAGAGAGCTTTTAATAGAAGAGCTAAGCTTATTGATCTCCTCTTCTTTCTGCCATAGCACAGACTGCTTCTCTTCTATGTTCTGCTTCAGGCTTGAGTATTCAACGCGAACCTTCTCCAGCTTTTCTTCATCCTGCAAGAGTTTGCTTCTTGCCTGCTCGATCTGGGACTCCAAAACCCGGCTATTTTCTTCAAGCTCCGCGATGCGCTGCTGGTTAAAAGCGATATGCTCGTTATTGCGCACCAGGCTATTCTCCAGGTTAAGTATTTGGCTGCGCCCCTCCATCAAACTTTCTTCCAGCGCCTTTAATTCAGACTGGCGGTTAGCAATCTTAGCCTCAAGTTCGGCGACCGCATCCGCTAATACTAAATCCTCTTTCTTCAAATTCTCAAGCTTTCCGGCAATCTCATCCCTTTGCTTAATAAAATTATTTTTATCCGTCACTGCCAGGTCAGTTTCTTTTAATTTTAACTCCTCAAAGACCTCTTTATACCTGCGCGCTTTATTTGCCTGGCGTTCAAGCGAGCTGATCTGCCGCTTGACCTCGGTGACAATATCATTTACGCGCAGCAGATTTTGCTCTGTCTCATCCAGTTTGCGCGTGGTTTCCCTCTTCTGGGCTTTATATTTACTTATGCCGCTTGCCTCATCAAAAACCATGCGCCGGTCTTCCGGACGACTGCTTAAAACCAAATCTATCTTTCCCTGCGCGATAATGGAATAACTTTCCGCTCCTATCCCCGTGCCTAATAACAAATCCAGTATATCCTTAAGCCGGACAACAGCCTTATTCAACAGGTACTCGCTTTCGCCGCTTCTGAAAAGCCGGCGCGTAATCAAGACCTCCGGATGGTCAACATTAAAAAAACGAGTAGAATTATCAAAAGCCAAGCTCACCTCGGCCATACTCAACGGCTCTTTATTGTCCGCGCCGTTAAAAATAACATCCAGCATCTCTGAGCCGCGCAGCGACTTTGCCGACTGCTCTCCTAATACCCAGCGGATTGAATCAAAGATATTTGACTTTCCGCAACCATTTGGGCCAACCACCGCCGTAATCCCCGGTTCAAAATTAAGCACGGTCTTATCGCAAAATGACTTAAAACCCAAAAGCTCTAATCTTTTAAAATACATGATTAACTCCCTTTCTAATGTGTTTGTGACTGTTGGCCTTCAAGCCAATCATCAATTTTATCTTTTTTAAAGCGCCATTGCCCGACGAGCTTTAGCGCCGGTATCTTATTATGCTTTAGCCAATCATAAATAGTCCTACGGGTTACTTTTAAATAATCCGCCAGATCTTCAATAGTCATCAAATTTGTATTTACCATAACCCCTATTCTCCTCGTCATTGCAAGGACGAAAACGAAGCGACCGAGGGCGAAATGCCCGAGGAAGTGCCTAGCCCATCAGGGCCAGGCCAATCTGGAAAATATTATAAATAACTTTAGCAATCTTGTCAAGGAAAATCTTTACATTCTTTAACATATAGCTGAAATTAGGATTGTTCTAGAGCAAAACACTGCATATTCCTGCAAAGTAGACAGTATACGTAACCCTATACATGGCATCAAGTTAACCAACAAATACTTTTAAAAATTGAAGTTGGATCTAATTTCGGGTAAGCTTATTTTCGCAGAGATGACTTGAAGGCTTGAATTAAAGCAGGAACAACCTGGAACAGATCACCGACAATTCCGTAAGTAGCTACCTTAAAAATCGGAGCTTCGGGATCTTTATTGATGGCGATAATAATCTTCGAGGATTGCATCCCCACAAGATGCTGTATCTGGCCGCTTATTCCGCAGGCAATATAAATCTTCGGCGCGACGGTCCTGCCGGTCTGTCCAACCTGGTGCGAATAAGACATCCAGCCGCTATCCACTGCCGCCCGGCTTGAGCCGACTGCCGCGCCCAACACATGCGCCAATTCTTCCAGCAACTTGAAATTCTCAGCTCCTCCCATACCTCTGCCTCCGGATACAATAACATCCGCTTCGGATAAATTTACCGTAGACTCAATTTCTTCGATGATATCCAAAAGCTTCGTGCGCGAGACATAAAGAGAATTGTCAAAATTTTCCCGGATAACTTTACCCTTACGTTTTTTATCCGCGAGCATCGGCGCAAATACTTTATGCCGCACTGTTGCCATCTGCGGCCGGTAATTCGGGGAAATAATTGTCGCCATAATATTTCCGCCAAAAGCCGGTCGTGTCTGTAATAGTATCTTTTTGTCAGGTTCGATGTCTAGACCAGTGCAATCCGCGGTTAATCCGGCTTTAATATTTATCGCCACGCGCGAAATTAAAGACCTGCCTATATTTGTCGCCCCGCATAAAAGAATCTCAGGTTTATATTTTCTTACCAGTTCAACTAAAATATTCGTATACGGTTCATCCTGGAAATTCGCCAGCGCCGGATCCTCTACCAGATATATGTTATCCGCCCCGCAAAAGATCAGCTCATCCAGTTGGTCCTCTAATTTGTTGCCAATCAAAACCCCGCTCACCTGACAATTTAATTTCTTGGCCAACTCCTGCGCCTTGCCTAACAATTCATACGAAACCGACTGCACTCTGCCGTTCTTCTGCTCGACAAAGACCCATATGCCCTTATAACCTTTTATATCCGGCAAATCACATTTAGCCGGAGTCTTCTCCAACAAAACTGCCTTAAACTTACAGGCGTCCTTGCAGGCTCCGCAAAGAGTGCATTTATTTAAATCGATTACCGCCTTCTTCTGGCTTCGGCTATCGGAGGCCGAACCACTGCTCCCTAGCTTGTGGCTTCGGCTATCGGAGGCCGAACCACTGCTCCCTAGCTTGTCCATTATGCGGATGGCGTCAAACGGACAGGCCTTTACACAAAGAGAGCAACCCGTGCATTTCTCAATAATAATCGAAATCGACATTTTAATTAACCTCAGCCCTCACTAAATCCACTAATTGCCTGGCTATATCAGGAATCTCGCCCGTAAGCATCTGTCCGCCAACCCTGGGAGTAGGAGTAAATATCTTCACAACCTGGGTAGGTGAGCCGCACAAGCCAATCTGCTGCGGATCCAACTGTAATTCTTTCTGGGTAAAAGTAGTAATCTTAGCCGACTTTGCTTTCATCAATCCTCTTAAAGAAGGAATTCTCGGTTCATTGATCTCTTTAACTACGGTTAAAAGCGCTGGCAGCGGAGTCTCGATGATTTCAAATCCTTCCTCCAGCATCCTCTCAACCTTCATCAATTTATCAGTTGCCTCTTCTATTTTTTTTACATAAGTTACCTGCGGAATATTTAAATGCGTGGATATCCCCGGCCCAACCTGCGCCGTATCCCCGTCTGAAGCCTGTTTGCCGCAAATAATCAGATCAAAGGCGCCCAACTTCTTAATCGCTCCCGCCAAAGTATAGCTGGTTGCCCAGGTATCGCTTCCGGCAAAAGCGCGGTCGCAGACCAGGAATCCTTCATCAGCCCCCATAGATATTGCTTCGCGCAAAGCCCCATCCGCCTGCGGCGGCCCCATTGTTAAAACAGAAACCTTGCCCCCGAATCTTTCCTTAAGCCGCACCGCCTCTTCAATCGCATACATATCAAAAGGATTAATAATCGATTTTACCCCTTCGCGCATGAGCGTATTTGTTTCAGGATTAATCCTTACTTCAGTTGTCTCAGGGACCTGTTTTATACAAACTACTATATTCATCTTTTATACCTGCCTCATATATTACTTACTCAAACTTACTTACTTTTACTTATCATTAACTATAATTACCTATATTTTAGCCATTTCTTTGATCAATGCCAAAGCGATAATATTGCGCTGCACCTGATTTGTCCCCTCGTAAATTTGGGTGATCTTGGCATCGCGCACATATTTCTCAATCGGATAATCCTTCATATAACCATACCCGCCGAATAATTGCAAAGCATCCACCGTAACCTTCATCGCGACATCCGAAGCATACATCTTGGCCATCGCGGATTCTTTTGCCACATCTTTGATTCCGGCATCAACCATCCTGGCAGTTGAATATACCAGGCCGCGCGCTGCCTCAACCTCAGTTGCCATATCCGCCAGCATCCACTGGATTCCCTGAAAACTTGAAATAGGCTTACCAAACTGCACCCTCTCACGCACGTATTTTACTGCCAACTCTAACGCACCTTGAGCGATACCTAAGGCCTGAGCAGCGACTCCCGGACGCGACATATCAAAAGTCTTCATCGTCACGATAAAACCCATACCCTCTTTAGAAAGCAGGTTCCTTGCGGGAATTTTGCAGTCCGTAAAGATTAACTCGCGCGTACTCGATGCCCGGATGCCGAATTTATCCTCTTTCTTTCCGAAAGTAAAACCCGGCGTACCCTTCTCTACAATAAAAGCTGAAGCCCCACGGGCGCCTTTTGACTTATTAGTCATGGCAATCACAACATAAGTCTCTGCGTCTCCGCCATTAGTAATAAAATGCTTCAGACCGTTTAAAATATAATAATCGCCTTCTTTTTTGGCGGTAGTCTTAATCCCTGAAGCGTCGGATCCAGCCTCCGGCTCGGTAATCGCGAATGCCGCTACCTTCTTGCCTTTCGCCAAATCCGGCAGGTATTTCTTCTTCTGCTCATCATCCCCGAATAAGACAATCGGAAAAGTCCCTAAAGCGCTGGCAGCATAGCAAACCGCGATACCCCCGCAGGCGCGGGAAAACTCTTCAGTAGCAAGACATAAATTAAAAACGCTGGTGGCAAACCCGCCGTACTCCTCAGGTATAAATAAACCAAACATATCAGATTCAGCCATCACCTTTAAAACATCCCAGGGATACTCTTCACTGATATCATATTTAGCCGCAGCCGGACGGATCTTATCTTCGGCAATCTTATGCGCCAACTCCTTGATCATCTTCTGTTCCTCAGTCAACAAATAATCCATTCTTCCTCCCGTATGTAGGGACGTTTCTGTCCCCAAAGCAAGACCTGTCCCTGACCTAAAGCTAAAAGTGTCCCCTTAAACCTACCCCCTATCTGGGGCTTGTAATTTAACAGATTTAAAAATTGTACCACATTATTTAGATTTTACAAGATTTTTAACAGGGCAATTTCCTGGCAGTTGGGGAATTTACAGCAGTTAATGCATTCCGCCCAGATCTTATGTGGCAGAGCGTCATGTTTAATCTTTCTAAAACCTAACTTTTTAAAAAACTCCGGCTTATATGTTAAAACAAAAATCTTCTTTGCCCCCATAACCCTGGCTTCCGCAAGGCAAGCTATCACCAGGTCGCGTCCGATACCCTTGCCCTGCTTATTCTTAGCAACCGCCAAAGATTTAATTTCCGCTAAGTCATCCCAGGAGATATGCAGCGCCGCGCATCCGGCTAACTTACCTTTATCTTCATATACCCAGAAATCCCTTATATTCTCATAAAGCTCATTCAGCGAGCGGGGCAGCATCTCATCCCGCCTGGCAAAACAAGCAATTAACTCCTGAATTTGCTTTATATCGTTTATCCTGGCTTTTCTAATCATACTTTTTCGTCCGTTACTTTATCTCCGTGCCTTTTGCCACCACCACAATTCCCGACGCGCTGACAAAGAATCTTTTTTTGTCTTCTTCCAGATTAAAACCGATAATCATCCCCTGCGGGATATTCACATCTTTATCGATAATCGCCCGCTTAATCTTAGCGTACCTGCCGACATTGACGCCTTCCATAAGAATCGAATCATATACTTCAGAGAAACTATTTATCCTTACATTAGGCGATAGTATTGAACGCTGCACACGGCCCCCGGAAACCACGCAACCCTCAGAAACCACAGAATCAAGCACCAGCCCAACCCTTCCTTCTTCACGGTCTCCTGAATGCACGGTCTTGACCGGCGGATATTGCTCCTGGAATGTCCTTATCGGCCACTCCTGGTCATAAAGGTTGAATGTAGGATTAACTTGGATCAATTCCATATTCGCTTCATAATAAGCGTCGATCGTGCCGATATCTCTCCAATAACCTTCATTTTTGTCTTTGCCGCGGAAATTATAAGCAACAACCTTCATCCCCTTTTTTAACATCTTCGGAATAATATCTTTTCCAAAATCATGCGAAGATTTATTATCCTTAGCATCCTCAAGCAGCTCCTGCATCAGGACCGACTGTTTAAATACATAAATCCCCATTGAACCGTAGATCTGGTCCGGCTTTCCGGGGATAGTTTTAGGATTGGAAGGTTTCTCGTAAAAACCCGTTACTTTTCCCGCTGAATCCACCTCAACCACCCCAAGATGCCTGGATTTACTCTTTTCTACTTCCACCACCCCCACCGTAAGGTCAGCGCCTTGTTCATGGTGCACATCGATCATAGAATAATAATCCATTTTATAAATATGGTCTCCGGCCAAAATCAAAACTTCATCCGGACGGTCCATTTCTAGCGTATAAAGGTTCTGATAAATCGCATCAGCTGTCCCCATATACCAGGAATCACCTATGCGCTGCTGTGCGGGAAGCAGCTCTATAAATTGTCCCAGCTCCGAAGGCAGGAAATTCCAGCCCAGGCGGATATGCCTCTGCAAAGACGCTGATTTGTATTGAGTGAGGATATAAATCTTGCGCAATCCCGAATTAATGCAATTGCTTAAAGTAAAATCAACAATCCGGTATATCCCGCCAAAAGGCACCGCCGGCTTAGTGCGGTCCTTAGTCAAAGGAAGAAGCCGTTCTCCTTTTCCACCGGCCATAATGAATGTCAAAACTTTGCGCATCATTTTAAAAACGCTCCGATTATACCGTGCCTGATCATCATCACCGCGATAGCCGCCAGCAATATATACATTATCTTAGAAAAAGCCCTTGTTCCGCTGGGGCCGAATACCTTCATAATTGTATCAGTCTTGACCAAAGTAATCCAGACAAAAAACATATTTAATATCAATGAAACTAAAGTTACCGCCGCGCCAAAGCTGTTCATCATCATTAGCGTGGTAGTCAAAACCGCCGGCCCCGTTATTAATGGCGTGCCCAGCGGGAATACCCCCATATCTTTATCATGAGAACTGGTCAATACG
>JBAZOE010000007.1:0-24652 GCA_041648875.1 Candidatus Omnitrophota bacterium | reverse complement strand
CCATAATAGACATAGGCGTGGCTAAACCAAGAGCGCAGGGGCAGGCGATAATCAATACGGCAATGGCATTTACAAAAGCATATGTCATTTTAGGGTACGGCCCCCAATTAAACCATATTATAAAAGTAGCAACCGATACCGTAATCACCAGAGGGACAAAATACCCGGATACTTGATCAGCTATTCTCTGGATAGGCGCCCGGCTTCGCTGCGCGTCTGAAACCATACGCACAATCTGTGACAATAAAGTCTGCGAACCAATTTTCTCCGCGCGCATTAAAAATGTTCCGGTTTGATTGATAGTCGCGCCCACAACTTTATCCCCTTGAGTTTTTACAACAGGGATGGCTTCTCCGGTAATCATGGACTCATCAACGTAGCTTTTCCCTTCCATTACAACACCGTCCAACGGCACCTTCTCTCCGGGCCGGACCCTTAAAAGATCTCCTATGTGAAGAGAATCTATCAAAACATCCTCTTCTCTGCCATCGCGCATGCGATGGGCATCTTTTGCCGCCAGGCCGAGTAGAGCCTTGATAGCCTCACCCGTACGCATGCGCGCTTTTGCTTCTAACAACTGCCCCAAAATAACCAGGATTGTGATAAAAACCGAAGCCTCAAAATACAAGGGTATCCTTCCCATCATTTTTAGTGATTCCGGAAAAATCTGCGGGAATAAAACTGCTACAGCGCTATAGCTATAGGAGGCGCCCACACCTAAGGCAATCAAAGTAAACATATTTAGATTTTTATTCATGATAGACTGCCATGCTTTGGAGAAGAGAAAACCGCCTGCCCAAAAAACAACCACAGCCGATAAAATTAGCTGTAACCAGGAAAAAACCAAATAAGGAACAAAAGGCCTGGCGCCTAAGAAAGGAAACATCTCCCCAAGGTTTAATAAAATAACCGGAAATGCAAAAACCAGGGCTATCCTGAACTTTCCGGATAAGGCTCGCAGCAGCTTATACCCCTCATCCTCCCCGGATACCGGAGCAACCGGCTCAAGAGGCATGCCGCATTTTGGGCAATCTCCAGGCGCATCTTGCCTGATTTCTAAATGCATCGGGCAGGTATACAAATGAAAATCCTCCATAATCAGTTAATTACTCTACAGGGATTACCGGCTGCTGGACTGTACCGGCCGCATAAGGCAGATGGCAGAAAAGCCATCTGCGCTTAAGGAAGCGCCGGCTCAACAAGAGCGCCTGAAAAACAAGCGAAAGGTTCATCGCCCACCAAACACCCGTTGCCCCCATCCCAAATACAATAGCAAGGAAAAAACTTACGGGTAAACGCACCAGCCAAACGCTCAAAGCCACAATCCACATCACTCCCCTGGTATCCCCTGCCCCGTTTAAAGCTCCGGCCAGAATCACCCCCCAGGCCATCACCGGCTCAAAAAGCAGCGCGATATAAATATAGCGGACGCATTCTTTAACCACGGTTTCATCCGGGGAAAGAAGCGAAGCGATAAAATGCGCGTTTGCCATTACTAAAACAGTCAACAAGAATACTATAATCACGCCGAATCCGGCAGTAACTATACCGATCAGAAAAGCGTCGCCGTCTTTTTTCTTACCCAGCAAATTCCCCACCACAACCGCGTTTGCCATATTAAAAGCAAAAGCCGGAAGAAAAATCGCGGATTCTATCTTTAGGCCGTTGGTAAAAGCAGCCATAATCTCTATATTATGACGCGGCAGGGCAGCCAGGATCAAAAAAATCGCCATCGCGCCGAACTGCCATAAAAGCTGCAATAAGCCCGCCGGCCAGCCAATCTGCATCATTGCTTTAACTGCCGGAGCGCAAAACCTGAATAAACCGGTAATCTTCCGGCGCATAAAAAACACATTCATAAGACAGCCGGCTAAAGAGCTAAATACCGTTGCCACGGCAATCCCCTGGAATCCAAGTGGGGTATGAAAAGCAAGGTAGAAATTAAGTACTGCATTCAACAGGCATACTACAGCCATAGTGAGTAGTGAACTGCGGATCATTCCGCTGGCGCGCAAGATCCCGTTTGAACTGATCAAAAAATATGAGAAAACCAGGCCCGCCGAATATATACGCAAGAGGATTACGGCGTATCCTTTAAGCTCTTCCGGCACAGCCAGGGCGTTGATAATGCTTCGTGAAAATAAAAGCCCTATTATCGTAAAGACAACGCCCGCTGCCAGGGAAACGGCGATAGAAGAATCAACCGCGGCGATAAAATCATCTTTTCTCTCTGAAGTATAAAGCCGTGAAACCAAAGACACAGACCCCACGGTCAAGGCAAAAACAATGATACTCAGGATAAAATAAATCTGCGAGGCCAGTCCATAAGAAGCCTGGATCTCTTTACTGATTCTTCCGGCAACGTAGACGTCCGCCAGGCCGATTAAGAAAAGAAAGAACATAATCAAGGTCATCGGCCAGCTCATTGACCAGCTCTGCCTAAACAATGAACGCACTCTTTCCTCTTTCAGTTTTTTTACAATAGCATTAAAGAACATTTTAGTTTTTTGAGAGAAACAGTATATTTTTTTATCATCTCCACAGGATGATAGGACTGCTTTGCTGCGCGTAGTCCGGCCAATACCCAAACGAATGATAATGGCGCCCTCAAGAATAGAGACCTCATAATTAAAGGCTTCTCTCCAGCTGAATAAATTGGTAGCTGTTCATTTAATGTTGAACTTCTTCAGGATCGACATCATAGGGCAGTAGCCCGTAAATGCAGACTGAAGAAGATTGACCCCCACGAATGCCGTAAACCATAACCAGCGCATATCAACAAAAAGCGCCAAAAGCAAACTAACGATAATAAAAAACCCTGCTATCCCCCTTAAGATACTTTCCATAGTAATCCCCCCTAGAAACTGTACCTTGCCCGCACAAACGCGTTCTTATTCTTCTTCATCATCCCAAAATCAGTGGTCATATCCTCACCCCACGGGACATTTACCCCAAAAACAATCTTCCACTGGTCGCTAATGTCATAAGCGCATGATGCCCGCACATAGCCATCTTTATCGGAAGGCGACCAGAAATTAAAAAGACCCAGGGTCACAGTTTGATTCTTAAACAATTTGGTAATACGCTGCGTCAAAAGATGGCGGTATTCATCCCAGGAAAAATCACCCGGCAGCAGCGCATACCTGTAAGCGGAATAATTTAGTTTTTGCTCATAAAGATACTGCGCGCCGATCTTAAGGTCATTACCCATATCTTTCTCATAACCAACCAGCAATTTAAACAGGGAATTTTCAATAAGCCGGTTATCCCCGCGCGGATCCTGCCGCGAACGATAATACCCCGCCTCTACATTGCCTATACCCGAGGAAAAAGGACCGCGCAGGCTTGCTCCGTAGGCATCCAGGCGTTCGTAAAAAAGCTGTTGGTTGGCTTCATCCAGGTAGCTGCGCGGTGACGGGTCAAATCCGCGGTAATAATATAACGCTCCTTCCGTACTGTCAAAATTCCTATAGATACGCAACGCATACTGCATATTCTTAGCCTTAAATGCCGGCTTGACCGCGTTGCTCTGGCTGTCCCTGCCGGTAATACCCCCCTGGAAACTATCAAAAAAAGAAACCCTGTCCCCATCCGGCATAGTATTGGGAGTAAAATCCGGGATAAGCACAAAATCGATATTTGCCGCTTTAGGATAAAGCGATACGCGCAAAGCGTCGGAAGGCTTTTTCAAATATTCATCATCCCTGCCGATATAGAACGATACGTAATCCTTGGGGAAAAAATCGTTGATAAAAATATAGTCGCCTGTACCCCAGGTCAAAATTTGCCTTCCGGCCTTGATATCTATTATGCTATCCGGGCTAAAAGCAAGATTAAGCTCACGCAAATCAAAAGAACCGGTGGTATCGAAATATTCATCCAGGAGAAAATCCCCCTTAAATGAGGCTACCCCGTTCCATGCGGACAAAAAATTTTCACCCGGGATAGCATAGCGTGTCTTTAACTGCAGCCGCTGCTCAAGCATATTGTAATTTTTATGCTTGGTCAATGAATCATGGCTGATCCTGTAACCGTATGCCTGTTCAACGAAACCGTGCAATTCGGGAAGCTCTGCCGCTTGTGCGGGTAAAACATTTACAAGTAAAATTCCCAGGCCTATAAAAAATATACCCCTCAACCTCTTACTCCTTCAGCCACTGCTGCGGCGGCCTGCGCAGGAAACGTTCGGTGAATATATTATCAGTTAATCCTGCATCGTAAGCAATATCACTGAACTCCATAACGGTATTGGATCCGGAGTTTAAATCCGCTGCCTTCATCCTGATGACCGTCGGATAATTCTGGACATCTTTTACCTCAAGGGCCTCAATAGTGCGGTAAAGCTTTCCGGACCTATCGAAATATTCCGCCTTCATGGGAACAAAACTATTTTTATCAATCTTGACCGTATAATAGGAAAATTCGACTAGCGCAACATCCTTGGGCGTATTCTTAATAGTATAATATGAGGCATCGCGTGCGGACAATTCATGGCTATCTAAATCTATTGACCTGCCGGATATATCTTCGTACAAAAATGTAGTCCCGACAAAACTTGAGCGTTTATCGGATGCTGCAATACGGCGCACCAGGTCCATGGCAGGCAAATACAGCCAACGGTCGTCATCCTTACCCGCATGCTTCCAGACGATATAACTCATTCCCTTAACGTCATTGGGCTTATGGAAATAGACGAAATATTTCTGATCCCCGCCTTCCTGCACATTCAACTTTAAAATTGTCAACTGGCGCTCTCGCCGGCGGCCCTGGGAGTCGGTTACCACCATAGTTGCTTTGGCCCTTCCGTCTTTCCCCTGATAATATGAACGGTTATTTGCCTTAATCACGATTTGATCAACGCTTAACTCTTGGGCCCACGCATTACCCGCGAAAAAAATCCCCGCAAAGAAAATTAAGATTTTTCTCATCTTGCCTCCTTTAAGCTCAGGTATTATTTTTACAAATATTCTGCCGCGATATAAACCAGCAGGCTCCGGATAAAACCACTACAACTATCAGGCAGATTATCGTTGTTAGATTAATCCGGGCCAATTGATATCCTAAAAGTACATACGCCAGAGTAGAAGCGACAATAATCGAGAACAAAATGCATTTTCCGCATGAACAAATCGCCTTTGTTTTATTTTCTTCAAAGACCAGCCATGGAAAACCTGTAATAAGGGCAGGCAGCACCATAAGGGTAACGATACTGGCCACCAGCATAATCGCAAACATGAAAAAACCCACGGTATTATACGGCACCAGCGGCGAAGCAAAAAGCGGCAGGAAACCTATGGAGATTACCAGGGCATTTTTGATTAACGCCCTTGCCGGAGAACCAAACATCCCCTGAGCGGTCTTAGGCCAGCTTTTGTTTTCCGCATAGAGCATCCTGGAACGTTCAATAAAATGAATGGCAAAATCAACCGCCAGGCCCAGCGTCAAGGCCGAAAGCACCGCAACCGGCATATCATACTCCTTGCCGGTAAAACCAAGCAGGCCGTAAATGAACAATATGGTAACCGTAAGCGGCAACATGGATAAAAGCCCGGTAACCGGTGACTTAAAAAGAATAATCATCATAAAAAGGACGATGATAAAACTGCCGAGGAAGTTTATCAACATACCCGTCACCATCTTGTCCTGCCAAACCATATTGATATAAGTCAAACCCGCCCAATTATAGCTGACGGCAAATGGCGCGGGATTCTCCTTGAAATACTCGTTAACCTGCCTGGAAACAGCCGCCATCTGCTTATTATCGCCTGAAGTCAACTGCAACCAAAGATTTACTTTGGAATAATCAGGGGTAACAAAATGCCAGAGGTCATCGGGTTTATGCGAATTCTCAAACGAAATAAGGGCCTGTGCCACTGCCTGAGGCGTCGGAGGTATTAAATTGTTCTTTTTATCTCCACCTAAGAGCTCATAATAAACTTTCTTAGTGATATCAGCCAAAGACGTAGATTTACCGACCTTGCCTTTCTCAAGCAAATAGCCCTGCAACCCCTCGATGTAGCGCAGCATCTTAGGCTCCAGGAATAGCTGCGCGTCTTTCTCTTTAGCCTCAAGCACTAAATAAACGCTGTAGGTTCCGCCAAAATGTTCATTAAGCACTTTATCAGCCACCCTGATAGGATGCTTCCTGTTGAACCATTTTGTCGGATTATCATTAATTTCAATATGCGTAATCCCGTAAATAGAAAGCGCGATCACCGCGACAGAACAAAATAAAACCTGCTTCCAGCGTAAAACCGTAAACCTCCCCAAAGCGCTAAGAGAGCGGCTTAAAAAACCCTTTCCCGCATCATCCTCATGCACGCCAAAATCACCCAGCTTCCTTTCATCAAGAAGAGCAATGTAGGCAGGAATCAACAATACGGTAAGTACCCATGCGAGAGCGACACCGAATGCCACCGCGATTCCAAATACCTGCACCGGAGGGATCGGGGCGAAAGAAAGCGAGAAAAAACCGGCAACCGTAGTCAGGGAAGTAAAGAGATTCGGCCGGTACAACTCATTCAATACATAGGTAATAGTCTTATTTTTATCCTTAAACGCGCGGTATTTCTCGAAAAATTCATTCAGGATATGGATAGAATCAAGCACTGATATTGGCAAAAGAAATATCGGGATCATCGAGCTCATAATGTGTATGGGAAAGCCTAAACCTACCATAAGCCCCATAGTGATAATAACCACGATCATAGCCATCACCAGCGGCATTATCACCAGCGCCACATGCTTAAAAAACCACCACATGAGCAGGAATATTACCAATACCGCAAGAGGGGCGGAAATCCCCATTTGCCAAAACATCTCAACGCCAAAGGCATCCTCTGCCAAAGGCAGCCCGGTCAAATAGTATTGTTCAGCCCCGGGATAACTTTTAAGAATTTTCTGAATTGATTTCGCGACACGATAACTAAATTTTTTCTCTTTAATAGGAACATAAATACACAAAGCTTTGCCGTCACGGGAGATAAGCGTGTCATAGAATAACGGGTTTTCAAGCGCCCGGGTTTTAATACGCGAAGCGTCGGAAGCGGTATATGGAGGCTCACCCATCAACCAACGAAAACTAATTGCCCCCTGGCCCGCCTGCTCGATATCATCCTTATTAGCCAGGCTCATTAATTCATAGGCGATAACCCCGTCTACTTTTTTTACATCATCGGTAATCTTATATACTTTTTCCAGGGTAGCCGGGTTAAAAACCCCCTGTGCATCTTTTTCATTAACCACTCCTAAGACAATATAATCATAAATAGCGAATTCTTTCTTGACCTCATGGTCAAAAACACGGACAAACTCTTTTTCAGGAAGCATATTCTCCGGGTCAGTATCCACCTTCACCCGGATAAAAGCCGCCAGCGATACCAGCACTAATATAAAGGTTACAGTAAATATTAACTTTGGTTTCTTAAGGGCAAATGCTACGAGCTTATTAATCATCTCCGTCTCCTTCAAGAAGCTCTGCCGCCTTCTCTACGCACCCTAAACAGCTAAGCTTGCCTTTACCGCGCACCTCTTTACATTTAAGAGAACCGGCAGCATGCAAAAAACCCCGTTCAAGCTGAGCAATCTGAAGCGGATCTTTCTTTGAAACTAAACAACAAGCGGCATAATATGCCCCGCATTTTCCTTCCGGAGCCCTTCCCCCTCCGAAACCGGCGAAAGAATCCACTTCTTGCTCCGAAAGGCCGAAGGCGTCATGGAAAGCCTTAATAATTGATTGGGCGCAATTAAGCTTCTTATGCCCCTCCTTATTTAAAAAATGTTTCCTTGCTTTTTCTTTACGCATCATTGGCCCCTTTTATGTTTTATTTTGGAAATTGTATACGCGCCGCCCCCTATGCTGATAGCCTTTCCGCAAAGGATAGCATCAGCTACTTTCTTACGGGCGGATTCGATGATATTGCCGAAGGTCTGACGGGAAACTTTCATTTTTTTTGCCGCCTCAACCTGATACATGCCCTGGCGGTCCGCAAAACACAAAGCCTCGCATTCATCGACAGTCAGGATGACCTCTTCAAGCATGGCCGAAGGCACTCCCTGTGGCTTAAAATATTTTACTTTTGGCTCTCCCCTGACACAACGGCATTTTCTCGGCCTGCCCCGGCCCATCTTCTCATTTATTGGCATATGCTAATAATAAAACATAAAAACATCTTTGTCAAGTAAAATATGCCGGTTTTCTTTTTAGCTAAATAAAATCCTTTATCAATTCTTTTATCTTTAAATCCAGGCTTAGCGGCTCTTGAGCTACCCCTACCGGAAACCTCTCTTCAAAACCGGGGAGTTCTTTTTTATAGAATACGCCCAGGGCAATCGGCGCCTCCTGGTTATAATCCCACTCCCTTATCTTGCCCGAAGCTTGATGATAATCGCCTGCGTCATGGCCGCTTAATTCATATACATGTTTATCGTAATATTCATACATATTAAAGTAGGTTACGCAAACCTGCAGGACATCAACCAGGGAAAACCCCTTATGCAGGATTGCTTCTTTGAATATCTTCTTGAGCAGTTCGATGCCGTGAGAAGTTCCTCTTGCTAAATATGTCGCCCCGCTTGAAAGCATCAAATCTAAAGGATTTATCGGTGACTCCTGAGTGCCGGCTGGCGTAGACTTGCCGCGGAAACCCAAAGGTGAAGTTGGGGTATACTGGCCTGTAGTAAGGCCATACACACGGTTATTATGTATGATCATAGTAATGTCTATATTACGCTTAGCGGCAAATATCAAATGCTCAATACCTTCGCCATAAGCATCTCCGTCTCCGGCAAAACAGATTACTTTTAAAGCGGGATTTGCCAATTTTATGGCTTCCGCCGGAGGCAGGCTCCTTCCGTGCAGGGAATAGAAACTGTTCAAGTTAATATAATCCACTATCTTAGCGTGGCAGCCGATACCTGAGACCAAAACCACGTTTTCTAAAGGCAGGCCTTCGGAATGCAATTCAGCTAATACGTATTTTATGGCATTAAGAATTGCGAAATTTCCGCAACCCGGGCACCAGGTATTCTGCGCGTAAGAGCCTAAATCTATCTTGTCCATTTCTTAGCCTGCCTCCTTTTACGGCAAATATGCTTTTACCTTCTCTTCCAACTCATCGGTAGAAAATGGCCTGCCATCGTATTTTAATATTTTATCGTCCACATTAAAACCGTGACCTTTGATAAGCAGGACTAGCTGGCCCGTAGCATTGCTTTCTACGCAAATAATCTTTTTGACCCCGGCCAACGCATCTTTAAACTGCCTCAAGGGAAATGGGTTAAGCACAATCGGCTGAACCACCTTCAAACCCAGCCTTTGCCCTATCTCATTACAAACTCCCTTATTAGACCCCCAGCAAAGCAGCGCGGTTTCTGAATCTTTATCCCCAAACACGTTTACGGTTTTAATATTCTCCAGCTCCTCCGCTAAAAATATTTCCTTGCGCAGGCGCTTCTCCTGCATCTGGTTTGTATCCTTGATCTCTTCCGTAGTTATGCCGTTTTCATCATGTTCATAACTATTTACTTTGATTACTGCGCCTTTGACAGGAGGAAACGATAAAGGCGAAACACCGTTTTCCGTAACCATATATCTTTTATAGGCGTTTTTTCCATCCCAGTAAACAGGCTGCTCTTCTTCAATCTCTCCGGCCGCGTTTAAATCAAAATTAAAAACACCTTCTCCCATATTCTTGTCCGAAAGGATAATGCCGGGTATCTGGTATTTCCAGCTTATATTCATACTCATTGCCGACCAGTAATACGCCTCCTCGGCATCTCCCGGCGAGACGATAAAACGCGCAAATTCCCCCTGCCCGGCATTTAAAGCAAAATGCAGTTCCGTCTGAGACGAATACGTGGGAAGGCCGGTTGAAGGGCCCGGACGCTGGCCTAAAATAATAACTATAGGCAATTCCGCGATCCCGGAGAAACTTAAACCTTCAGTCATAAGGCAGAATCCACCTCCGGAAGTGCCTACCGCTGTTTTTTTGCCCATGTATGAAAAACCCAAAGCCATAAGGGCTACCGCGATTTCGCTCTCCGGATGGATCACATTTAATGAAAAACTATCCGCGATTTCGGCAAGAAAATGCAAAATAGGTGAAGTTGGAGTCATAGGGTAAGAAATATATGTATTGAGCCCGCTTTTGATAAGGCCAAGAGCGATTGCCTGATTTCCGCTAATCAACGGCAGGGCCGCTTGCTTAAGCGGCTCGACCTTGATCAATTCTCTTGCCTCATTAAATCCGCGCCGGGCAACCTTCAGGTTTAAATCAGCCTCCCTGCTGAATTCTTTTTTAAGAATTCCCGCCAAAAGATCAAAATCCAGGCCTAAAGCCTTTGCCAGTGCCCCGACCATACAGGTATTACGCATTATTTCGGAGGCATGCTCTTCTTTAATAATTTTCCCCAGAGGAAGACCCAAGCCGCATTCCTGCTCATCGGCCGGTTTTAATTGTTCTGAATCAAAAATAAAAAAACAACCTTCCTTCAGCCTGTTTCTATGGAGCGAAAGCGTCTCCTGATTCAAGGCTAAAATAAGGTCTACTTTTTCCTGATGGGCGAAGATCCTACTTCTTGACGCCCGGATAATAGAAAAGGTGTGGCCTCCTCTGATCAAAGAAGGATAATCCCGGTAGATGTAAACGCGGTACCCCGATTGATTTAAAAGCCTGCCGATAAGGGAACCCGATTTGTCTATACCAAAACCTGCTTTCCCGCCGATAAGTATGGAAAGATCATCCATATTCTCCTCCTCCATCCTTTTATCAAGGCATGAGCTGAGTTAACACCGGTAACTCTAAACGCCAGGGCTAGCTTTTACCTTGCTTATTTTAGAAGGCAATATAACAATTTCCACTCGTCTGTTTTTTTGTTTATTCTCCGTTGAATCATTGGGCGATACCGGCCTGAATTCACCATAGCCGTTAGCGGATAAACGCTGCGGCTTAACACTGCATTCATCAACCAGATAATGTAAAACTGCCAAGGCCCTGGCCGAAGACAACTCCCAGTTGGTTTTCCAGGCGGAATGTTTTATCGGGTCATTATCGGTGTGCCCTTCGATTGCCACGTCAGAACCCGGAACATCCTTATTTAAAACTTCGGCTACTTTCTGAAGCGCAGACATGCCTTCCTGCTTGACTTTATCTTTTCCAGAGTCAAAGAAAACCTCCGAGACAAAAGTTATAACAAGGCCGCGTTCAGTCATCTTTAACTTTGCCTTATATTCCCCAATCTCATTTTTCAGTGACTCTTCAAGTTGCAGCTTTGCCTTTTCAAGCTCGGAAAGTTCTTTTTCTTTTTCCTCAACCACACGCTCAACTGCCTTGGTTTTTTCTTTTTCTAATTGAGATATCTTATATTTCAAATTTGAATTTTCAACTTCCAGTTCATCAGCCCTGCGCGCTTTCTGAATAAAACTGCAACCCGATAAAATAAAAATACAGCATAAAACAAAAAATAATCTTCTGTTTTTCATTACCCCTCCTTGTCATGACTAATATCCTTTTAGGTTACTTAGGTTCATATTTCGTATTATAGCCGGGGTTCTCATCAGGCCTTATTTTATCAGGATAGTTCCAATCGGTTTTTATATCTACCATTTAAGTATGCTCGCCCAAAAAGAAAACATAAGAGTTCTATTTGAGATTCTCTTTCAAGCGGTACATTACTCCTGATGCTATCTCGGGCTTAGGAAAACCCAACTTGCGGGCGGAGATATTAACCTGCGTTGATTCTTTCGAAAGCTTCTTTAGCCGCAAAGTTACCCGCGCCCCGTTAACCTCCGCGCTTATAATACCACCAGCCCTGTTTTCCGATATAACCCTGCCCGATGCCTGAATAGCCTCTAATCCGGTATCATAAGCTCTCTCCGCTTCAACATTAAAAACTTCCTGGGCGTAATCTTTAGCGGTAAATGTAAACGCCGCCATAACCGGCAAAGCAGCCACGCCGGCAAGCATAGAAACCCCATATACTTTGAGCCCCTCAATACCCGCAGACTTAAGCGGTTCCGTTATAATCAAAGCAGCTAACTGCTGTGCGCTGGTGATATTCTTATAAGACTTCTTCAGGTTAATATCATATACCTTAATAACAGGCTGGCCTTCGACACTGTAATCCCTGCTTATCACCCTGCCAATGCTTAAATTGACGATATCTATTTGCATGGGAAGTTGTTTAGTTGTGCCTTTCTTCTTTTTTTCACCAGTTCTTTCCACGGCTATTTTCAAGGAATCAACGTTTAACTTGCCTTCTTTATTCTTAACCATCCCTATCTCTTTAATTTCTAACTCCAGTTCTTTAAGATGAATTTTTCCGGTTATCAGCGCGGCTAAATCCCAGGAAACGCTCATCCCGGGTATATTGACAAGGATATCCTTCGCAAAACCCTTGGGGTTATACATTTTAAAATTAGATATTTTTATCGATTGCCTTATTAGGCTTAGTGAAAGGCCGCCTACGCTGACAGGAGTGCCCGTAATCCTGGATGCCATGCTGCCGATCAATGATTTAATAAAAAAATCCCTGGCCAGGCAGAAAACAAAAAGGAAAACAAACACCAGAATAATAACCCTGGTTTTCTTTTTCATGCTGGAGCCTCCTTTCAAGCTACCGGATAAGCTTCTTTAGATCAGGCGGGATCTTATCTTAATTGATTATTATAACTCAATTATCGACACAGACAAGAAGGATAAAATTACCAAGATGTATCAGGGATCTCTATATTCCTTGGGAGTGATACCGGTACACGCGGATAAAAGAGCGCATATATTCAGCTAATTTCTTATTTGCCGGTCTTTGGCTCCCAATAAACCACAACCCAGCCTGCGTTTTAATTCACTTGTTAATAACACTAATTTGGAAGATTAGAGAAAAATATCCGGAGAGCATTCAAACAGGTTTCTGCGATGATCACGATTTTATTTATAGCTCGATACTGTCTCCTTCTTTAGCTTGCAGGAATCCATAACCAAAAGCTTCGCGCATCGCTTCCGTCGCCCGCTTACCGGTACAATGCATCGGGGCAACTTTGCAAACACCAAGATCTCGTAATTCTTGTATAATACCTGTGTTTATTTCATTTGCATTATCTTTTAAATGTAAACCACCAAGAATAAAGTAAACCCGCTCATTTAAGAAATGCTTTGTTACAGTATTTATAATCTTGACGATCCCGGGATGAGCACAACCCGTAATAATAGTTATATGCTTTGAGGACTTTACGGCCAACGCCTGCTCAAAAATACTCCTGCCGATAGAAGAGCTGTGAATTTGGCCGGTAGAAAACACGCCTTTTTCAATTTCCGTAAACGGCTCAACTTCAATAACGCGGACACCAAAGGAAGTAATTCTGTCTTTTATCTCTTGGTTAAAACCAGGACAAATATAAACAGTAATATCTTTCCGGCCCTCCAACAAATACCACAACCCGGATATATGGTCCCAGTCATCATGCGACAAGACAATATGCTTGATCTTAGCGGGATCAATATTGAATTTACGCATGTTATTCACAAGCACTCCCGGGTCTCCAAAAGTATCAAAGAGCAGGTCTTCTCCAATCAAAAACGAGACCCCCCACCTGCGGATTAACCGCTCCCATTTGCTTGAGCCTAAAGCGATAATTTTAATTTTCATAGCTTTAATGATGTATTGCCGCGGCCAAATACATAAACGCCACGCCAAAGATAAAAACTACCATGGAAAGCGTGGCCTTCTTAATATCCTGTTGTTTATGCAACTCCGGTATAAGGTCACAGCTGGCAATATAAATAAACCCGCCTGCGGCCATCGGCATAAGTAATCTTAAGAAACCATCCGATATATTGGCAAGGGCAAAACCGATTACCGTACCCAGGATGGCTGTAATAGCGGATAAGAAATTATAAAACAATGCTTTATCCTTATTTAAGCCGCCATAGACTAAAACCCCGAAATCCCCTATCTCTTGGGGTATTTCGTGCATGATAATCGCAAAAGACGTAGCGATACCAAAATTTATATTCACCACAAAAGAAGAACCAATAATAAGCCCATCTATAAAATTATGCACCCCATCCCCAATAAGATTAAGATAAGTAAATGTGTGGATATCGCATTTGCCTTTGTGGCAATGCCGCCAATAGAGGTATTTCTCCAATATAAAGAATAAAATAAACCCCACAATCACTAACAGATATACCGGCAGATGCCCGCCCTTCTCCACTGCCTCCGGGATTAGATGTAAAAAAGCTCCGCCAATCAATGCGCCAGCGGAAAAACTAATTAATAAAAGAAGGATTTTGTTTAGTAAATCTTCTTTCAAAAGCAGGCTGATAATTCCAACAAAGGAAATTAAACTTACAACAATGCTGGCTCCCAAAGCCCAAATAAAATTCATCTGATAAAACCCTCCATCAGGGTAAACCTATTTTTAGTCCGCTCATTTCTTTTTTGCCGATATTACTACAAAACCGCCCTTGCCAAAGCCTTTTTTGGGCCTTTCCACTGAAGCCATTTTTTCAGGAGTTTTATATATCGTTTGATAATACGAAACCCCGCCAAAGCCAGACATCTTAAGCAGATTAGCAATTTCTTTTACACCGAAGAAATGTGCCTGTATATAAAATGGGCTTTTTTTCTTCTGATAAAACCTGCCTAAAAAATTATCCTTATCGATAATACCGATAATAATCTTGCCAGGCTTCTTTAGGACCCTTTTTGCTTCTAGCAATACCCTGACAGGATCTTTAACAAAGCACAATGTAATAATGATAATAATATAATCTAAAGTTGAGCTATCAAACGGTAATCTTTCCCCCTGAGCACGGCGTACATCTACACCTCTTTTTTTAGCAATTTTGAGCATTTTTTCAGAGGGATCTATACCGTACTTTATTCCTAATCTAGAAGCGAATCTACCTGTACCAACGCCAATTTCCAGGCCTTTTCCATCCCGGGGTAGAACTTTTTTTATTGCCTCCAGTTCAGATAAAAAAGCAAATTTATGCCTGTCGTACCAAGCGTCATATTTTTTATAATACTTACCGAAAATATCGCTCATAAGTTTAAATCACCGAACCAGCCGTCGTAAAACCTTTTAAGATGCTCGTATTCCTCTTTAGACATAGCATGACTCTTAACTTCTTTTTCTCTAAAAGAATACCGGTAATTTAGACAGTAGGTTCCGATAACATCTTTTGCATGGCTTATTTTCTTAAACATCTCTTCGCAATATTTCTTGTCCTTTCCCTTACATCTATCAGGATGGTACTTAAGGGCTAATTTCCTGAAGGCATTTTTAATTTCTTCTATACTTGCCTCCTCCTCTAACCCTAAAATCTTCCTTGCTTCATCAATCTGCTTAAAATTTAACATATTATTACCTAACCTTTATAATCTGCCTGTCCATACCCTTAAGCAATCCCCTTATGGTAAACTTCTTTAATACATTATTCAATTGAAATTCGATTTTTTTCATTTCTCGCATTAACAAACATTTCCCAGGCTGAGGGCAAATATCCTTCTCAAATAAACAGCTAAAGATATCCGTCTCAAGACGGAAAATATTTACTATATCTATAATACGTATTTTGCCTGGATCAGCATTCAATATAAAACCGCCGCCAGCGCCTTTTAAGGACCTTAACATCCCCTGTTTACTTAAGGCCTGCAGAACCCTGCGTAAAAAAGCCTTACGCATATTTAGTTTCTTGACCAGTTCATTTACCGAAATTATTCTTGAAGAATTATTAGTAAAATAAAACAACGATTTGACCGCGTAATGGATATTTCTAGTAATTAACTTCATGCTATTTATAAATTTTTAACGCGCAAAACTCATCTCCGCACATAGAACAACCGCCTTTTTTTAATCGTGGACTCCCGCTAAGAAGTTCTCTGAATTTCTTTCCATCAATAACATATTTTGACATTTCAATCCAGTCGAAATCCTTCCTTGCCTTTGACATTAATCTATTCTGCAGGATTGCTTTCTTATTACCCCGGGCGATATCAGCGATAGATGCAGCGATTTTTGTAATCACAACTCCCTGGCGTACATCTTCAGCATCCGGTAATCCAATGTGTTCTTTAGGTGTAACATAACAAAGAAAATCCGCCCCAAAATAACCGGCCAAAGCGCCTCCTATGCTGCAAGCGACATGATCATATCCTACAGCTGTATCTATAGGAAGAGGGCCCAGGACATAAAAGGGCGCTTCATGACAAATTTTCTTTTCTAATTCCACGTTTCTTTTTATTTCATTTAAAGGGATATGCCCCGGGCCTTCTATGATTACCTGCACCCCCCTGCTCCTTGCTTTCATGGCGAGGCCGCCTAAAACCCTTAACTCATAGATTTGAGCCTTATCGGTTGAATCCTCAATACATCCCGGCCTTAACCCGTCACCTAAACTTATGGCAACATTATATTCCCTGGCTACATCTAGAATCTCATCAAAATACTCATAGAGAAAATTTTCTTTTTTATTTTTCGCCATCCAATTCAACAAAAAAGAACCTCCCCTTGATACTACCGGTATCAACCTTCTTCTAACCATACCCAAAGATGCCCTTGTAATGCCGGCGTGAACCGTGACAAAATCGATGCCATCTCTTGCATGCCGCTCAAAAACCCTGAGGTAATCTTTTATTGCCATATCCTCAGGGCTGCCTGATTCAATAGCCGCCTGATAAATAGGCACGCTCCCTACGGGTCGGGGACAATTCCTGATAATAGCGCTGCGAACCCTATCAATATCTACGGAACTGCCGGAAACGGTCAAATCCATCACCGCATCAGCTCCCGCTTCTATAGCGGCTTTGAGTTTTTTCAATTCTTTCGCTAAATTAAAATCTGCTGAAGAAGCCCCGATATTAGCGTTAACTTTTACTCTTAAATCTTTACCGACGCCGATAGGTTTTATCCCCCGATGGTTTTTGCTCCCCAGGATAACCACCGAGCCTCTTGCAATATTCCTCTTCAATAAACTAATATGAATATCCTCTTTTGCGGCTATACGAGACAATATTTTATCATCTATCTTCATAAGCAAACATGCCTAAACCCGGGCTTTACAAACCTCGATTTAAATAATCTCGCCCTTCCTAATAAGCCGAGATAATCAATAATAAGCTTCCCTTTCAAGTGATCTATTTCATGCTGCAAAACTCTTGATAACAATCCCTCCGCCCTAAATTCAACAATTTTACCTTTTTCATTCAATCCTCGCACAACAATCTTATCCGCCCTGCCTATTCTCATATTCAAACCGGGAAAACTTAAACAACCTTCTTGAAATTGCACAAATCCTCTCTTATCTAAGATTGCGGGATTTGCCATCTTTATTACATCGCCCTTAATATTTATAACTATTAAACTTCTATCCATCCCGATTTCTGGAGCAGCCAGGCCCATGCCTCCGAAATGCCTGACAGTAAAAAGCATTTCATCAAAAAGCCTTATCTCATCTTCAGTGATTCTCTCCACTAAAACACACTTCTTTCTCAGGATGCAGTTAGGATACCTGTTAATTTCCAAGGGTTTCATTATTTCTTAAAGTTGTAAATCAATACAATACTGCCTATCTTAGCCCCGGATTCTCGCGCGGCAGGCTGGCATTTTACCGTAAATAAGAAAAAAATCGGCCTTGCTTCTCCCGATAAAGATTCAAAATTACCCTGCCCCTTGCTAATTATCATGTCTGAGCCCCTATAAATCTTCTTAAATTCTTTAGAGCATAAGGAAAGAATTGTCCCCGGAGCGCCTGTCCCGTTAGAGATTATCCTGGCCACTTTATCAACCCCGCAAAACTTAGCATCTTCAAACAAGGCGTCATTTATAATGGGCTTTGCCTTAACGGCATAATAAATATCTTTAGCGGGATATATTCTCTTTATTTCTTCAATAAGGATACGGTCAAATACTGTCTCCCCGGCATTATCAGCCAGATACAAAATATTATTTGAGTTCTTTAAGGCTTGCCTGAATTCCGCATAATGAAAAATTGACTTTCTATGGATAAATCTTTCTTCCAGCGCAAGAATTTTCTTTAATTCAACTTTAATATTCAAATTATTCTTTGCTCCAAAATCTATAATATTTCCGGCAATCGCAAGTTCCAAAGCTGTTAAGAGCCTGTCCCTGGAAAGTTTTATCTTATTTCTCAATCTTCCCAGCAATCTTAAGGCAGCACGGTTACTTTTCTGTTTTATTTCTCCGTAAGGATCTTTTCCCTTAGCTATTTTGCGTAAGATACTATAACCAAACCGGGCTATCTCCGGAGGGCTGGTGCGAAGGGAAAATTCCGGTATTTTTCTGGAAAACTCATCTATAATTTGTTTTTGCTGTTTCGGAGTTGCCCGGATAACTCGGCTGCCTTCAAGCGCTTGCCTGAAGAAACAAGGAATGCAGTCTAAATAGGTTTTCATTTAATCTTGCCTCTTCTTTTTAAGGAACCGGGCATGAATATATTTAAATGCGGCTTTGATCTTCATTCCTTATCTGCGACAAATTCTCTTATCTTAGCCACAATACCTGTAAATGCTTCAGCCGATTTTGATTTATGCCCAAAAGAAACAAAAGGCGTGCCCTTATCGCCAAATTCAACGAACTCCGGCTCAAACGGCACTCTCCCCAAAAATGGAACGTTTAACTCTTGCGCCGCCTTTTCGCCTCCGCCTTTCTTAAAGATATCTGTTTGGCTGTGGCAATGGGGGCAAATAAACCCGCTCATATTCTCAACGATGCCTACAACCGGTATTTTTATCTCTTTAGCGAATAAAACGCTCTTTCGCGCGTCAAGTATGGCGACATCCTGAGGCGTAGTTACTATAATAATCCCGCTCACGTTGGGAATTAACTGGCAAGCGCTAAGCGGCTCATCACCCGTACCCGGAGGAGAATCGATAACAAGATAATCCAACTCGCCCCAATTTACATCAGCCAAAAATTGCCTGATAACCGCCGCTTTCATCGGCCCCCGCCAGATAATCGGCTGATCGGAATCATAACCGGTGAGCGCGACGCTCACCGCTTTAAGATTGTCCGACACATCAACCGGCTGAATTCCAAACTCAAAATTATAAAGCGAGCTCTTCTCAATCCCCAGCATCTTAGCAATATTAGGCCCGTGAAGATCAATGTCTAAAATACCAACTGACTTGCCAGAAAGAGACAGCGCATACGCAAGATTTACCGCGACCGTTGTCTTACCCACCCCGCCTTTACCGCTCATAACGATAAGAGGGTATTTGACCTTCGCCATTTTTCCCTTAAGCCGTTTTTCTTGTTCTAAATATTCATTTTCTTGAGTTTCCATATCTTCTCCATTTTGCTACCGCTTATTGATTAAAACATAGTTTTTTTCAGTACGATAATCTCGCACTTTGCCAATCGCTTCCATATTCTCAAGCCGGCCTACTTCTTTTAACCTATTATAAATGAGCGTCCAAACACAATCCCGCTCAGGGTCAACTTCGCATTTCCCCCTGTTAACCCCGCCACAGGGACCGTTACGCAGGCCTTTAGGGCAACGCGTTACAGGACAGATTCCTCCGGTAGTACCAATTATACACTCTCCGCACATAAGGCATTTTTTCTCAAAGCGGTCTTCTTTAAGAGAAAGCTGAAGTATTTCCCCCTGAAACAATGTATTGTTAGCAGGATACACGGGTTTTTCTAAAACCTCCGCTATTGCCTGCGTGCCTCCTCCGCAAGCGAGGCTGATAATTGATTCTGCTTCGGCAATTTCTTTTTCTTTACGCCTAAGTAATTTTTTCGACTCTAAAACATAACAAGCAGGGTTAAGAATATCCCACCCGGTTACTTTCTTGCCTTTAGCAGTCAGTAATTCCGACAATAGCTTTGCTTCAGCCTCCCCGCCTGTTTTACAAGTTGTCGCGCAAAGAGCGCATCCAATCAAAAAGACAGTCGAATCATTTTTAATATAGTCAAGAATCTCATCTATGGCTTTTTGTTTAGTTATAATCATGCTCTTAACAAATAATCCGCTATAGCCCTATACAATGTACTAACCGAAAGAATCGTACAGTGAAGATGGTCTTCCAGTAAACCTTTCAGCCGCTTAATCACTTCTCCCGCCGAAATAGCCAAAGCCTCTTTCACGGTTTTGCCGTAAGCCAAATGCGCGACCATCGCGGCGCATGCGCGCGTAGCGCCGCAGCCGTCAGTAAGATATTTGATGTCAGTAATCATTTTATTTTCTATAACTAAGTAAAACTCCATAGAATCTCCGCAGGGCCCTTTTAAATATGATGAAGCCGTAGGATCATTCATTCTGCCAAAAAACTTAGGATCATTTAAAAGGTTTACGACTTCCGCGGGATAGCCGAGAGTTTCTTCCTTGCTAGCTGTTTCTTTCATATTAATATCCTCCCGATATGCTACTTTTACACAGCAGCGTATATCCCCTTTTTTGTTAAAACAAAAAAGGGTATTTGGCTAGATAGCTGCAATATAGCTAAAGGCCCGATTATCCATAGCTTAAACTTAGATCCTTTCCCAGATCCTGATAATTTCATTCTTAACAGGAGTATCTTTATACTCCATAATCGTCTTCCCCTCAACCATCGCTTCTACTACCGTCTTATCAAACCTGACTTTTCCGATTAACGGAATCCCGTTTTTTGCGCAATGCTCCTCTATTTTCCCGGACATCTCCGGATTTAAATCACATTTATTGATCACCATCTTAGACGGCACGTTAAAATGGCTGGTTACTTCTATTACCCTCAAGGCATCGTGTAAGCCGGATAAGGTAGGCTCGGTTACCACTACCGCGCAATCTATGCCGGAAAGCGAAGCAATAACCGGGCATCCTATACCAGGAGCCCCGTCAATGATTACCCAATCGTAATTTCCCTTCTCGGCCAAGTCTTTTGCCTGTTTTCTTACTAAAGACACGAGCTTGCCTGAATTCTCTTCGGCTATCCCGAGTTTCGCATGCACCATAGGCCCAAAGCGCGTTTCGGAAATAAACCATTCGCCTGCAAGATTCTCTTCCATCTTTATAGCGTTTACCGGACAAATATGACTGCAAAAAGCACAGCCTTCGCAAGATACGTGATCGATTATAAAGCTATCACTTATAGCGTTAAATCTGCAGGCCGCGATACATTTCCCGCATTGCTGGCAGATTTTCTTATCAATTGATGCGCTTAATCCGCTCCTGAAATCATGGCGTTCTTTTATTTTCGGCTGCAACAATAAATGCAAATCAGCGGCATCCACATCGCAATCAGCCATAACCTTATTTTTGGCTAAAGAAGCGAACGCCCCGGTAATTACTGTCTTACCCGTGCCGCCTTTGCCGCTTATCACAACTATCTGTTTCATATAATCTTATCCTCGTTATATTTTCCCATATACGTCCTGAGCTGCTAAAGCTATAGGGAACATTGTCGGCGCGCTGGTCAAGTAAGGATGAGTCGCTACTTGCAAAGTCTCTAATTCCGTAGCCGACATGCGTTTTTGAATCGCAACGCCTATGATATTTATCATCTGTGCGCAGGACATACCGCAGCTTATCTGCCCTCCTAAAATAATCCCCGATTGCTTGGAAAAAATCAGCTTTATTCTCCCTTTGCAGGCGCCCGGTAAAGAAGCAGGATGCTTATCGACGCCGTCCACACTGCCGACAACAATCTCAAAGCCTTCATCCCGGGCAGTTTTCTCAGTAAGGCCAGCTGAACCCAGAACCAACCCATCGATGTAAGTCGAATATACCGCAATAGTCCCCTTATTTTCACGGATTACTTTAATCTGATATAGATTGGCGCCTGCAATCCTGGCTTCGGCCGTCGCAGTGGAGGCTAGCATTACCGGGATCGCTTTACGAGTATAGAAATCACGCTTGCATGAACAATCCCCGATAGCGAAAATATCCGGATCCACCGAAGTACGCATATACTCATCGGTTAAGATACCTTTATATGCCCCTATCTCCAATCCGGCATCAAGGGCCATTTTCACATTAGGTTTTGATCCTACGCCAAGAATGACTCCTTCAACAGGAATTTCCTGGCCACCGCTAAATCGAACCTTTTCCACCTTATCCTCACCCGTTATTTCTTCAACTCGCGTATTGGTCAATACCGTAACGCCTTTCTCCTTTAAACGCGCTTCGGCCATTTCGGAGAATTCAGCATCGAATGAATTGGCCAATAAATGCGGCAGCATCTCGACTAAAGTAACACGTACTCCTGCCAATTTTGAGAGTTCGTCGGCAAATTCGACTCCGATAAATCCTCCCCCTATGACTAACACATTCCTACACTGCTTAATCTGGTTTATCAGACCTTTTAAATAGTCCATTTCTTTATTTATCGGGTATACCCCCTTTTTATCCACTCCTTTAATAGGTAAAATTATCGGAGTTGAGCCGATCGCTAAAACTAATTTTTCATAGTAATACGTATCTTTATTTCTTGTTTCTATAGTCTTATCTTTACGGTTTATGCTTACGGCGGAATCAACGACAACCTCAACATTATTTTTTTCAAGTGATGCCATCCCCAACTTATTTTCATCGGGATTTTTAAGGCTGGAAAACATATAAGGAATTCCACAGGGGATAACCCCATCCGCTACATCTTTCATCACCGTAATGTTCTTCCCTGGGTAATATTTCCTGGCAGTTGCTGCACATACTACTCCCGAGGGACCGGCGCCGATAATTAATATATCCGTCTTTTTATTCATAGGTTCTCCTATTCGCTTAAATTAGGATTAAATCGTTTTTGTTGCAAGAAAGTTTTAACCAGGTTTTCCATGTTTAATTGCATTAAAAAGCCCTTGAAAATCTTTTTTGTATTCCGGGAATACCTTAACCATAGGCTCCCCCTTGGAATACGCCATAGCGATCTCTTTTTTAAACGGTATCCTCATCAATACGGGGATATCCTCTTTCTTGCAATACTGGTCGGTTTTATTATTTCCTAAATCAGCGCGGTTAATCACTACCCCAAAGGGAATTTTAATTTTTCTTAATACCTCAACCGCTAAAATCAAGTCATTTAAACCAAAAGGCGTAGGCTCGGTAACTAACACACAAAAATCACTGCCCTTAACCGAAGCAACTACCGGACAGGATGTGCCTGGAGGAGCGTCAATAATAACGGTTTTTTTAATATCAATCTGCTCTTTAACCTGACGGATAAGGGGCGGAGACATTGCTTCGCCGATATTGAGCTTGCCGTGGACAAAATCTATCTCTCCGCAATTACCGAACTCAATTACCCCAATCTCCCTGTTTACTTCTTTTATCGCTTTTTCCGGACATAGCGCGTTGCAGGCACCGCATCCATGGCACAAATGCGCGAAGACCAAAGTAGTCCCCTTTTTTCCATCCTGTCCGGGAAGCACTGCTATAGCGTTATAAACACAAACCTTGGCGCATTTACCGCAGTAAACGCATTTAGATTCGTCAATTTCCGGAACAGGGATGTATGCCTTCTTCTGTTCTTTGATTTGCGGCTTAAGAAAAATATGCGCGTTAGGCTCTTCCACGTCGCAATCAAGAAACTGCACATTGTCTATGGATAGCGCCAAATTAATCGCTACGGTAGTTTTACCTGTTCCGCCTTTTCCACTTGCCACTGAAATAATCATATCTTTTATCCTTACGTTCGCTCAGCTATAAGCACTTTCTGAACTTCGCTCTGACACTCCTTAACATTAAAACCTTTCGTAATAAAATAATCCTTCGCCTCGTTTAAGCGATGTTTAAAATAATCATGCGTACGACCTTCAAAGGCATGGCAGGCATTAATAATCTCTAAGCCCTTAGCGCTAAAATCACTTAATACTATCTTTCCTGAAGGCTTTAACAGGCGGATCATCTCATTTAAGGCCATTTGCGGATTTTTAAGATGGTGAAATACATTAATAGAAAATATAATATTAAAACTTTGGTCCGAAAAACTTAAACGTGTCGCATCCTCGATTTTAAGAACAACTTGCTTTTCCAGGCCCAAATAGCGCAAATTAAGCATAGCGATCTCTTGTTCCTGTTTAGAGATATCTATGCTTATAAAGCTATAGCTCCGCCTTGCCAAAGCAAGCGCAAAATGGCCTTTACCGGTTCCGATTTCCAGGATTTCTCCGGAAATAGGCAGGGATTTATCCAGGATAAAATCTCTTTCCTTTTCTAAATCATAGCCGTTGCTTCGGTAGAAATTGACTCGCTCTAAATACCTTCGATGATTCTCAAGAATTTCCTTCTCCAAGATTTAGTCCTTATTCTCTTATCATTCTTATCCCGCACTTAGGACAATTTATCGAAGCGCAGGGCGTTCCTGGCTGATGCGCAACTTTCGTTCCACAGCCCGGACAAACACAATTTCCTCCTGGGCTTGCGCCACCCCTCCTGCCTCTACCCACGCCCCTCCCCATCCCGGGGCCTTGTCCTAAAGGACCTGTCCCATCCCTTCCTGGCATACTAATCACCTCCTAATCGTGCTCATCAAACATTTTATCCTGCACAGGATCATTCTTCCTGATTATTTTCCCGGCATTCCGAATTTTGAGCCAACACTCGGGACTTCTGCTAACTTATATTTTCCTTGCTTATAATTTTCTATCGTCTCTTTAACCGTTCCGGAAACGCCGACGAATACATTAATACCCGCAGCAGATAAAACCTGA
>JBAZOE010000006.1:0-25026 GCA_041648875.1 Candidatus Omnitrophota bacterium | reverse complement strand
TGCCGGTTGCCGCAATATTCGGCCCGACAGATGAAAATAAATACGGGCCGTGGTCTCAAGAGAAAATAGTTATCAAAAAAGATATATTTTGCCGGCCATGCGAAAAAGCGCAGTGCCGTTTTGCCAGTCTGACATGCCTATCTTGCCTGAAGGTTGATGATGTGTTTAGGCAGGTAAATTTTTTGCTTAAAAGCAGGGATAAAGAAGCTTCCAGGGAAGCCTCTTCAGAGTACCGGCGTATTTTAATCGCGCGTACTGACCGCATAGGAGATGTGTTGTTGTCCACTCCTGTAATTAAAGCCTTAAGGGAAAAGCACCCCCAGGCTTATATTTCCATGGTGGTTGCCCCTTATGCCCGGGACATCGTCGAAGGAAATCCATATTTGGATGAAGTCATAATTTATGACAAAGATATTAAACATAGAAGTTGGTTGCGTTGGCTAAAATTTGCCCGCAGGCTAAGAAATAAAAGATTTGATTTGGCGGTAATTTTACATCCGACTAATCGCATACACCTGTTAGTTTTCTTAGCCGGGATCCCTAAGCGTTTAGGCTATAACCGCAAATTTGGTTTCCTGAATAATCTAAGAAGAGTTCATATAAAACAAGAAGGCCGCATGCATGAAGCGGAATATAACCTGGATTTGATTTCCAGCTTAGGCGTAAGCGGTAACGCACAGGATTTATTCATGCCTATAAGGCCGGAATCAGAGAAGTGGGCCAAAGATTTATTTGCCGGTTATGGTATTAAAGAAACGGATAAATTGCTGGCGATTAACCCCGGGGCAAGTTGCCCTTCGAAGATATGGCCGCAAGATAACTTCGCGCGAGTATCCGAAATATTAGCCAGGAGGCATAATCTTAAGATCCTGATTGTGTCAGGCCCTAAGGATATTTCTCTTGCAAATATGATTGCCGGAAAAATAGGGGATAAGGCGTTAAATTTATCAGGCAAGACCTCGGTAAGCCAGCTGGCCAGTGTTCTTAAGAGGTGTGTTTTATTTATTTCTAATGATTCCGGGCCGGTGCATATTGCCTCAAGTTTAGGGGTTCCGGTTATTTCTATTTTTGGACGCAATCAAGCCGGGCTTAGCCCGCGGCGCTGGGGCCCGTTGGGCAAGCAGGATAAATACTTGCATAAAGATATAGGCTGCCTTCAATGCCTGGCGCATAATTGCAAAAAAGAGTTTGCCTGCCTTAAGGCGATCAGCGTTGAGGATGTGCTCTGTGCCGCTGAATCCATACTCAGCAGTCAATGATATTTTGCTCTTCGGCATATTGTTCGCGTGCGAAAATTTTCGCCGTGCGCTACGGTTTACGATTCACTCCCGGACTGACTTACGCTTGCGAAAGAGTCCTCCGTTCGTCGTAAATCCTTGCGCACATTTGCCGAAAATTTTCTAATGCACGCTACACAATATACCGAATGCAAAATATCTATAGAATTAGCGTATGACTTGGTTTGATTTTGAGCAGGGCGTGGAGGCAAGGAGCGGGCACGGTTCCGTAATTTTCTAGTGTCAGAGAGCGACGCCAGCCGACCCGAGCGAAGTTTTGACACGCCGGGGCAAAACGAGCGTCCCTGCGAAGAACAAACCAAGGCAGACGCGGACAAGATATCTTGTAAGGAAATATTTCTGTTTGAATTAGCGTTGAATTGTGATAAAATTATTACCTATGATTAACCTGAAAAAAGTAAAAAGATATTCGATTAAAACCCGCTTTAGCAAGGTAAATAAGGGGGATTTCGCGCTTGCTCCGGCCAAACTCAAGAGTTTTAGCGGTTTTTTAAGCTCTTTGCCTGATATCTTAAAAGCCAGAGATTTGCGGCAGATTTCTTCGGATATTGCCGCAGCCCGGAAGAAGAAAAAAGCGGTAATTTTTATGGCCGGCGCCCATGTAATAAAGTGCGGGCTCAATCCGGTATTAATTGAGTTGATCAAGCAAAAAGTGATTAGCTGCATTTGCCTTAATGGCGCCGGGATCATCCATGATTTTGAGATTGCTTTCCAGTCAAAGACCTCCGAAGATGTTGCTGAAAACCTTAAAAACGGAAGTTTCGGTATGGGCAAAGAAACCGCTGATTTTATTAACCAGGCGGTTAAAGACGGGGTAAGCGAAGGTTTGGGGTTGGGAAGCGCGGTAGGAAAAATGATTTTCGATGAGAATTTGCCGTATAAGAATTTGAGCCTGCTTTATAACGCTTATAAATACAATGTACCAGTATGTGTTTTTGTGGGGATCGGTACGGATATAATCCATCAGCACCCTTCATTTGACGCCGGCCTTACCGCCGAAGGCTCGTTACGTGATTTTCATACTCTTGTCGAGAATATCCGCGCGTTAAACCAGGGGGGAGTGGTTTTAAATTTTGGTTCGGCGGTTATTTTACCAGAAGTGTTCTTAAAGGCGCTTAATCTGGCACGTAACCTTGGGAATAAGGTTAAGGATTTTACCACTGCCAATTTTGATATGATTTATCATTACCGGCCGGCGCAGAATGTGGTAACTCGTCCGACGAATTCAGGAGGCAGGGGTTATTATATTATCGGCCACCATGAGATAATGCTCCCGCTTTTGGCGCAGGCGGTAATTGAAAAGATATGAAGAACTTAAGAAAGAGAATCGGGAAATTTAATAAGGCCAGGATTTTAGTTATCGGGGATTTGATCCTGGATGAATATATATGGGGCAGCGTAGAGAGGATTTCTCCGGAGGCCCCGGTTCCCGTGCTTTGGGCCAATAAACGCACTTTTGTCCCCGGAGGAACGGCCAATGTCGCCAATAATATCCGTTCTTTAGGCGCCAAGGTTTCTTTGTTGGGGGTTACCGGAGATGACGCTAACTCTAAAATATTATTCGCGGAGTTGAGAAAAAGAAAGATCAATACGCGGGGCATCTTTATAGAGCGCAAAAGGCACACTACCGTAAAGACGCGTATACTTGCCGGGCATCAGCAGGTAGTAAGGGTGGATTGGGAACATACGCATGACCTTCCGGAGGAGCTGAATTTAAAGATCTTAAAGTATGTCGAAAAGAATATCAGGTCATTTGACGCTCTTATTATCGAGGATTACGGCAAAGGAGTAATCAATGTGGAGCTTCTTGGCAGGCTTGTTTCTTTAGCCAAGGCCTATAAGAAGATCATTACCGTAGACCCTAAAGAAGAGAATTTCCAGTATTATCGCGGGGTAACCGCGATAACCCCTAACCGCAAAGAGTTAGAGAATGCTATCAGAAATCTTAAGATTAAAGACAATAGCAACAGGCTTAAAATTAATACAGACAGGTTATTTACGGATAAAGATATAGATTCCGCGGCCCGCCAGATCACGGAGTATTTAAACCTGGATTCTATTTTGGTAACTTTAGGCGAGCAGGGGATGAAATTGCTTGAAAATAACGGCCGCCTGACGCATATCCCGACTGTAGCGCAGGAAGTTTTTGATGTGTCCGGGGCAGGGGATACGGTAATCAGCAGTTTTACCCTGGCGCTTTGCGCCGGCGCCTCAAAGCTTGAGGCAGCGCATATCGCTAATTTCGCCGCCGGTATTGTCGTGGGGAAATTGGGGACAGCGGTAACAACTTCCCGGGAACTTTTAGAGAGGATTAAATAAAATGGATGTAATCGGAGTTATTCCGGCAAGGTATTCATCTACCAGGTTTAAGGGTAAGGTCTTGGCGGATATTATGGGCAAGCCTATGTTGCAGCATGTTTGGGAACGGGCTAAATCAAGCCGTATACTGGATGATTTGATTATTGCCTGTGACGATGAAATAATCCAAAAGGCGGCAATTAAATTCGGGGCTAAAACTGTAATGACTTCTAAAGAGCATACCTGCGGCACTGACAGGATCAGCGAGGTGGTTAATCCTTTGGATGTGAAGGTCGTTGTGAATATCCAGGGGGATGAGCCTTTGATCCATCCAATGATGATCGATAATGTCGCGCGCGCTTTATTAGAAGACAGTTCTCTTAGCATGGCGACAATTATGAAAAAGATTGTTGATCCGGCGGAGGTAACCGATCCGAATGTGGTGAAGGTGGTAGTGGGTAAGAATAACCTTGCTTTGTATTTTTCGCGCGCGCCTATCCCGTATTTAGCGCCAAACGCCGAGATCAAAGAAACAACTTATTATAAACATATCGGCCTTTATGGCTACACAAAAGATTTCCTTTTTACCTATAAGAACCTGCCTGTTTCTAATCTTGAGAGGGCGGAGAAGCTTGAACAGCTGCGTGTTTTGGCCGAAGGTTTCAAGATCAAGGTGATTGAAACTAAATTTGACACTATAAGCGTAGACACTCCTGAAGATTTAGAGAAGCTCAAGGCTTTATTACAAAAGGGGATAAGCTAATGCGCCAGGTTAATGTGGGGAATATAAAGTTTGGCGAAAAGAATCCGCTCGTGCTTATTGCCGGGCCTTGTGTTATTGAATCGGAAAGTTCATGCCTTGAAGCTGCCGGGAAGATTAAGGCTATCGCAGCCTCATGCGGAATCCCGTTTATCTTTAAATCCAGTTTTGATAAGGCCAACCGGCTTTCAGTCGGTTCTTATCGCGGCCCGGGAATAAATAAGGGGTTAGCTATTTTAAAGAAAGTAAAACAGCAGCTTAAAATACCTGTCTTGAGCGATGTGCATTGCGCAAAAGATATGCCCGCGGCAGCTAAGGTCCTGGACATTATACAGATACCGGCATTTTTGTGCCGTCAAACAGATATTATGCTGGCCGCGGCAAGGACGGGCAAGGTTGTGAATATCAAAAAAGGCCAGTTTCTGGCTCCCTGGGATATTTTACCGATAATTAAAAAGGTTGAGTCCACCGGAAACAAGAATATATTGATTACCGAAAGAGGGGTAAGTTTTGGTTATAATAACCTGGTTACGGATTACCGCAGCATCGCGATCATGCGCGAATTTGGTTATCCTGTAATCTACGATGCTACTCACAGCGTGCAGTTGCCCGGAGGAAAGGGCGCCTGTTCCGGAGGACAGAGTGAGTTTGTTGCCGGCTTATCCAGGGCAGCTGTAGCTTTTGGCTGCGATGGTTTATTTTTGGAGGTGCATATTGACCCTAAAACAGCCCCTTGTGATGGAGCGAACATGATTAATTTTAAAGAATTGGAAAGCTTGTTAAAACAAATCAAAAAGATTGAGCGTGCGCTATGAAAATAAATGTGATTAAGCGGGCAAAAGAGGTTCTGGATATTGAGGCGCAGGCGATAAAACTGCTTAAGGGCCGCCTGAACAAGGAGTTTGTCAAGGCTATTGAGCTAATCCTTAAAAATAAAGGCAGAGTCGTAGTCAGTGGTATGGGAAAAACCGGCATTATCGGGCAAAAACTCTCCGCGACACTTGCTTCTACCGGAACGCCCAGTTTATTTATGCATACAGCAGAGGCCATTCATGGAGATCTGGGCAAGGTTACCGATGACGATGTCATAATTATTCTTTCTAACAGCGGTTCAACTGAGGAGATGAAGCAGCTGCTGCCCATACTTAAAAAGATAGGCTCGCCGATTATTTCGCTTACCGGGAATGTAAAATCAGTTTTAGCTAAATATAGTGATGTAGTTTTGGATGTTTCGGTTGAAAAAGAAGCCTGCCCTTTAGGTCTGGCTCCTACAGCTTCCACCACCGCTACTTTGGCCATGGCGGATGCTTTGGCAGTATGCCTACTGGAGCTGAAAGGTTTTAAAGAAAAAGATTTTGCTTTTTTCCATCCCGGAGGGGCTCTAGGCAGGCGGCTGCTTTTAAAAGTTGAGGATATCATGCGCCGGGGATCCTCCAATGCCGTGGTAGATGAAAACAAAAAAGTTTCACAGGTTTTATGCTTGATTACCCGCGCCAGGGCAGGTTCAGCAACGGTTGTAGATAAGAATGGCAAGTTAAAAGGAATATTTACCGACGGAGATTTACGCCGGCACCTGGAGAGCGATGAGAACCTGGCGCAACGGCTGATTAAAGAAGTGATGACTAAGAATCCGGCCGTTGTAAATAAAGATATGCTGGCTGCCGAGGCAATGCGCATATTACAATTCAGGAAAATAGATGAGGTTCCCGTAGTGGATAAATTTATGCGGCCGGTAGGCTTACTGGATATTCAGGATCTGCTTAAGGCAGGCTTGGTTTAATTATGCTTAAGAAAACAAAAAGGGAAGAATTAAACGGCAGACTCCGGAAAATCAAGCTGCTCTTATTGGACGTAGACGGGGTTTTGACTGACGGAAGGATAGTCTATGATTCCCGGGGCAGCGAGCTTAAATTTTTTGATGTGCATGATGGTTTAGGGGTTTATGTCTTGAATAAAGCAGGGATTCCTACCATCTTGATTACAGCTAAAAGTTCTAAAACCATTCTTCCGCGCGCCAAGGATATGCGGGTGGCTGAAGTCTTTGCCGATGTTTTTCCCAAGACCGCTGTCTTAAGCAGGATTATCGGGAAATATAAGGTTTCCAGAGATGAAATTTGTTTTGTGGCGGATGATTTAGTGGATTTGTCGCTTATGCGTAAAGTGGGTTTGCCGATAGCGGTGGGAAACGCTTCCGGAGAAATAAAAGAGGCCGCAATTTATGTAACTAACCATACGGGCGGCCGCGGAGCTGTCAGGGAAGTAGCTGAATTGATCCTTAAATCGCAGGGTAAATGGAAAGAGACTTTAAAATTTTATGGAGCTTAAGAAGTTTGTATTTTTGATCGTGGTGTTCATATTTTTATCCGGTAGCTCTTTCGCGATTGAAACCAGCAAAACAATAAAAGAAACTAATGATTCTGACCAGCAGATCGGAGACTTTTCCCTTTCTGGCTATGGAGAGAAAGGGAAAAAGTCCTGGGACTTGGCCGGAAAATCAGCGGATATATTTAATGAGGTAGTTAAGCTTAAGGAAGTAGTGGGCAACCATTACGCCGATAAAGACAGCATTAATCTTACCGCTGATAACGGAGATTTTAATAAGAAAAGCGGAGTTGTTCATTTAGAAGATAATGTGGTGATTACTACCTCAAGTGGATCAAAACTGACTACTGATTCTCTGGATTGGGACCGTAAGCAGCAGATAGTCAGCACTTTGGAAAAGATTAATCTTCAGCGTTCGGACATGTTCCTTACCGGTGTAGGGGCAAGGGGCCAGACCGCGCTTAAACAGGTGGCATTGGAAAAAGATGTGCGTTTGGATATTGAGCAGCAAGATAAGCAAAAGGGCAAAAAAGAAAAGATAATGATTATCTGCGATGGGCCGCTGGAAGTAGATTATGAAAAAAATATTGCCATATTTAATAATAATGTTAAAGTAGAAACGCCGGATTTAACCATGTACAGCGATAAAATGCAGGTTTATTTTACTCCGAAACAGGAAGGGCCGAAGAAGAACGAGGCTTCCTCGGTGATGTCCAGTTCTATCAATAAGATTATTGCCCAGGGGAATGTGCGTATATTGCGCGGCGAGAATACGTCTTTTAGCCAGGGGGCGGTCTATACTGCTTTGGATAAGAGGATAGTTTTAACCGGTAGGCCGCAGATAGAGATTTATCAAACGGAGAATTTGAATGCAGCTTTTGGAAACTAAAGGTTTAGCCAAATCATACGACGGACGAACCGTGGTCAACGGCGTGGATATTACGGTTAAACGGGGCGAAATTGTAGGTTTGCTTGGCCCCAATGGCGCCGGCAAGACTACGACTTTTTATATGATCGTTGGCATTGTGCCGCCAAACCGCGGTAAGATTGTTTTTGATAATCATGAAATTACGAACCTGCCTATTCATGAGCGCGCGCGTTTTGGTATAGGGTATCTTTCCCAGGAAGCTTCGATATTCCGAAAATTGACGGTTGCCGAAAACATAAACGCTATCCTGGAAACTCTGCCTTTGAGCCGTTCACAAAGAAAACGCAGGCTTATTTCCCTGCTTGAAGAATTGAATATAGCGCATTTAGCCAAAAATAAGGCCTATACCTTAAGTGGAGGGGAAAGGCGGCGCCTGGAGATTACCAGGGCCCTCGTAACTAACCCTTCTTTTATACTTTTGGATGAGCCTTTTTCCGGCATTGACCCTATAGTGGTTAATGAAGCCCAGGAGATCATTAAAGAGTTAAAAGCTAAGGGGCTGGGGATTTTGTTGACTGATCATAACGTGCGGGAGACGCTGGCTATAACTGACCGGGCTTATTTAATTGCCGATGGGTCTATCCTTATATCAGGTTCGGCGCATGAATTGATCAGCCACCCGCGAGCCCGCGAGGTTTATTTGGGGGAGAAGTTCAGAATGTGATTTCGCCCTCTTATTGAGGAGGCGAAATCATCCCCGCCGGTTGTACTGACTTATTTTTGTAATCAGTACGCGGGGATATTGAATAATAAGCAAAGATTCCCGCCGTTATACACTCGTAGTACTTTAGCTCAAATGCCAAAGTACTACTCGTAACGTCGGGATCAATTTACACATTGACTTACTCATACTGATGTATTCGTAAGTCAAGTGTTCATTGAATTCGGCCATACAACTTATGTTCGTTGCCACTCCATAAGTTGTGGCCTCATTAAGAAAGGATTCAAATGAAAACTGAAGTAAAGAAACTGGATAGCACTAAATGCGAATTAAGCGTAGCGGTGAGCGGGGAATTAGTTAAAAATAAATTTGAGGAGGTTTTTTCCCAGATTGCCAAGGAAGCAAAGGTACCGGGATTCCGTCCGGGTAAGGCTCCGCGGGATATTTTAGAGAAACATTATGCCGCTTCCGTACACGAGCAGGTATTAAAGGAATTGGTGCCTGATGTGTATAACCAGGCAATTACGGCAGAAAAACTTGATGTAATCGAATTGCCGCAGATAACCGATGTGAAACTGGACCGCAGTAATCTTTCTTTTAAGGCGGTTGTAGAGGTGACTCCGGAGATAGCCATTGAAGATTATAAGAAAAAGAAGATAAATTACAAATTAGTGGCAGTAGCCGCGGATGAAATAAAGAAACAGATTGATTCCGTTAAAGAATCACGCAAGGCAGAGATTATAGATGATAAATTCAGCCGTTCTTTGGGGTATCCAAATCTGGCGGAATTTGAGAAGGCGGTAGAGAGGCAGATTTTTATTAACAAAGAAAATCAGGAACGCCAGCGTATTGAAAATGAATTGATTGATAACCTGATGAAGGATTTGGAATTTAAAGTTCCCGAGAGCCTGGTTAACCGGCAGGCTCAGGATATGCTGCGCCAGACAAAGCTGGATTTAGCGATGAAAGGGCTGCCCCGTGATAAAATTGAGGAGCAGGAGAAACTGATCCTGGAGGGAATACAGCCTCAGGCTAAGAAACAGGTTAAGGTTTATTTAGTTTTAGCAGAGATTGCCAGGAAAGAAGGCATTCCTTTGGATGACCATATGCCGGTCAAGGTAATGGAATTTTTATTAAGCGAAGCGGATTGGCAGGAGACTCATTAAAACGGAGGCTACGATGGATACAAAAATGCAGACATTGGTTCCTATGGTAATTGAGCAGACTGCTCGGGGGTATGAGCGTGCCTACGATATTTACTCGCGCCTTTTAAAGGACCGCATTGTCTTTATCGGCACGCCTATTGATGATTATGTGGCCAATCTCGTGATTGCCCAGATGCTTTTCTTGCAGATGGAAGAGAAGGATAAGGATATCAATGTTTATATTAACTCGCCCGGAGGTTCGGTTACCGCAGGGCTTGCTATATACGACACTATGCAGTTTATAAAATGCGATGTGGCCACCTATTGCGTAGGCCAGGCAGCCAGTATGGGGGCGGTTTTGCTGGCAGCCGGAACCAAGGGGAAACGTTTTGTGCTTCCTAATTCACGGGTGATGATCCATCAGCCTTGGGGAGGAGTACAGGGAGCGGCTGCGGATATATCCATCCAGGCTAAGGAGATATTGACCCTGCGTGATAAAATTAATAATATCCTTGCGTATCATACATCTCAATCACTGGAGAAAATCCAAAAGGATACTGACAGGGATTATTTTATGTCTGCTCAAGAAGCAAAGGATTACGGGATAATTGATGAAGTGGTATTAAACAACAAAAAAATAAAATAACACCCCGCGCTTATAAGGAATTGCGCGAGTGTGCCCTTATGGGCAAGGAGGATCAAAAATGAGAAAAAACTATCTTTTGACACCGGGTCCGACTCCGCTGCCGCCTGAAGTATGCCAAGCTCTGGGAAGGCCGATTATTCATCACCGTACCCCGCAGTTCCAGGCAATACTTAAAGAGGCTACCGAGGGGTTAAAATATGTATTTCAGACTCAATCAGAAGTATTTATTCTGACCTCTTCCGGTACCGGTGCGATGGAAGCTGCGGTAGCTAACCTGCTTTCTGCGCAGGATACTGCGATCACCGTAGAAAGCGGTAAATTCGGCGAGCGTTGGACAGAGTTATGTACAAGTTATGGGGTTAAAGCGGAGGTGATTAAGGTTGAATGGGGTAAGGCGGTAGACCCTAAGGAGATAGAAAAAAGACTTCAGGCCAACCCTAATATTAAAGCCGTTTTTACCACTCTTTGTGAAACCTCTACCGGAGTAGTCAGCGATATTGAGGCTATTGGCAAGGTGGTTGCTAAATTTAAAGCAGTCTTAGTAGTGGATGCAATCAGCGGCCTGGGAGCTATCGATTTAAAAACTGATGCCTGGGGTGTTGATGTTTGTGTTTCAGGCTCACAAAAAGGTTTCATGCTTCCTCCAGGACTTGCTTTTATAAGTGTAAGTAAAAAGGCCTGGGAACTGATTTCTGTTTCAAAGAGTCCGCGGTATTATTTTGATTTAACGGTGGCTAAGAAAGCGATTCAAAAGACAGATACACCTTTTACCCCGGCTATTTCCCTGGTTATTGCTTTGGTGGAAGTATTGAGAATGATGAAGCAGGATGGCCTGGAAAATATATTCAATCGCCACAAAATAATGGCTTTCGCCACTAAGGCTGCCATGAATGCATTAGGCTTAGAATTATTCGCCCCCGATGCTTCTTCAGATGTGGTAACCGCGGTAAAGGTCCCCGCCGGTATTGAAGGGGAGAAATTAGTTAAGACCATGCGCGATGTTTATGGGGTAACTATAGCCGGAGGCCAGGCTGAATTAAAGGGGAAAATTTTCAGGTTTGCCCACATGGGTTTTATTGAAGAATTTGATATCATTGCGGGCGTTTCCTGTCTTGAGAAAGTCTTAAAAGAATCAGGATATGTTTTTAAACTTGGAGCCGGTGTCAGCGCGGCTGAAGAGGTATTTTTAAAGAAGGAGAGCAGGTAAAATGATTAAGGTTTTAGTCAGCGATGCTTTATCCGAAGAGGGGCTAAAGGTATTTAAAGAATCCAAGGAACTTAGCGTGGATGTAAAAACAGATTTAAAGCCAGATGCCCTGAAGGAAGTAATTAAAGATTATGACGGCCTGGTAGTGCGCAGCGCTACAAAGGTAACTAAAGACGTAATTCAGGCCGCTAAGAAGCTTAAAGTTATCGGACGCGCCGGAGTCGGCCTGGATAATGTTGATTTGGAGGCAGCTACGCAAAAAGGGATTATCGTGATGAATACCCCGGCGGGAAATACTATTTCTACCGCCGAACACACCTTTAGCATGATACTTTCACTTTCCAGGAATATTCCGCAGGCCAACGCCTCGACGAAAAAAGGGGAATGGAAGCGCTCAAAGTTTATGGGGGTAGAGGTCTATGGAAAAACCCTCGGTATAGTAGGCTTTGGCCGCATAGGTTCCGAGGTGGCTAAACGCGCATTATCATTCGGGATGAAGATATTGGCGTATGACCCGTTTTTGTCGGCAGAGGTTGCCGAAAGCATTGGCGTAGAGATCGCGGAATTAAAAAAAGTGCTGCAGGAATCCGATTATATTACCGTGCATACTCCTTTAACCGATGAAACCCGGCATATGATTTCGGATAAGGAGTTTGCTTTAATGAGAAAAGGGGTGCGTATAATAAATTGCGCCCGCGGCGGGATAATCGATGAGGTAGCTTTAGTTAAGGCCTTAAAAGAACAAAAGGTTGCCGGGGCGGCCATGGATGTTTTTGAGAGCGAGCCGCTTTCGGCGGAGAATGAACTTTTAAAGCTTGATAATGTGATTATTACCCCGCATCTGGGCGCTTCTACCGAAGAGGCGCAGGTCAATGTGGCAATCGAGGTGGCCGAGATTGTGCGTGACGCCCTTTTGGGAAGGGGAATACGCAATGCCGCTAATTATCCATGTTTAGAAGCTGAGGTTTGCAAAATTCTTAACCCTTATATTAATTTAGGTGAAAAACTGGGAATGTTTGCCGCTCAGCTTGTCGAGGGAAGGTTCCAGGAGTTAGTTATAAATTATAGCGGAGAAATTACTAAGTATGATTTAAGCCCGGTAACTCTGGCTCTTGCCAAAGGGGTGCTTGAACCTATATTGAAAGAAACGGTGAATTTTGTTAATGCCGTATCTTTACTTAAGGAAAGAGGCATAAAATTACGTGAATCAAAGTCGGCCCAGGAAGGGGAATTTGTAAATCTGATCCAATTAGAAATCAAGACGGATAAGGAGGCAAAAAAAGTCTTTGGGACGCTCTCCAGCAACAAACAGCCGCGCATTGTAAAAATCGACGATTATTATCTTGAATTATACCCGATTGGCGAGATGGTTTTTATTCGTAACTGGGATAAACCCGGTTTAATCGGTAGCCTTGGGACGCTTATGGGTAAGAACGGAATCAATATAGCCGCGATGACCTTTGGCAGGGATCAGCAGGGAGGAAAGGCAATAAGTGTATTAAACGTAGACAGCCAGGTCAGCCAGGATATCCAGGATAAGATACGGGAATTAGAAAACATTTTAACTGTAAAGGTTATCCGCACATGAAAAAAGTTAAATTTGTTTTGTTTATTTTGGGGTTTATCGCCTTGAGTGTCTGTAACCTTTATGCAAAAGAAATAACTATCCTTTATACCGGCAATACCCATGCCATGCTTTATCCCTGCAGTTGTCCTATCGAGCAGGATGGCGGGATCAGCCGCAGGGCGAGCCTGGTGAAAGAGTTAAGAAGGAAATCCCCGGGGCTCTTGCTTTTAGATTGCGGAGCTTTTACCGCCGGAGGGCTGATGGATGAATATACTCAGAATACCCTTCTGGATATGCAGCGCACTGAAGTAAATCTAAAGGCAATGAAGTTGATGCAATATGATGCCGTGGGCATAAGCAGCGACGAATTTAATTTTGGGAAGAGTTTTTTCTTAAAGAATTCCGGAAAAGACAGCCCCGCTTTTTTAAGCGCTAATTTAGAATCGGATAAAGTTGAGCCTTATATTGTCAAGCAGGTCTCCGGGATAAAGATAGGGATCATTGGTTTAACTAGTTTATCTGCCGGTCAGAAATCAGAAGGCTTAAAAGTTGAGGCGCCCAGGGAGATAGGCCGCCTGGTCAGCCGTCTTAAGAGTGAGGGCGTGGAGGTGGTGGTTGTTTTAAGCACCATGGGGAAAAAAGAAGATTTGGATTTAATTTCTAAAGTTAAGAATATAGATATACTCTTCATGGGAAATAATCCGGTAAAGGAGGAGTTGGAGTCTAAAGTGGGTTCTACTTTTATTGTGCGTCCTTTTTGGCAGGGGCGCAAACTTGGGAAATTGACTCTGGAGGTTAAAAATGGCAGGCTTTTAAACTGTAAGGCTGAAGATATCCGGCTGTCGGATAAAATAGCCGATGACCCTGATGTGCAGGCAATCCTGCCGCGTTGTTATTCAGACGCTAACTGTAAAAAGGACGGATTGACAGGGAATTGCCAGAACCCGGGGGAACTTAAAGCAAGCTGTTTATTTCCTAAACCTAATAAGTTGCAGTTGATTGTGATAAGCGCAAAGGACTGCGTTGTTTGTAATACGGAGCCTGTCGTGGAGATATTAAAAAAGCAGTTTCCCGGCATCAGCGCCGAATATATTGATTTAAAACGGGCGCAAAAACTGATTAAAGAACTATCGATTAAGACTTTGCCGGCTTACATCATCGGCAAGGAAATAGAAAAAGAAAGTAACTTTGATAGCTTTAAAAATAACCTGGAGTTAGTTGGGAATAGGTATACGCTTAGACCGCAGATAGGCGGAATTTCTTATTTTATCGGCCGCCAGGTTAAAAAAGGGAGCCTGGATTTATTTTTTAGCATATTCGATAAAGATGCCGCCGGTATTCTTTCGGTAATAAGAGAATTTAACCCAAACTTGCATTTTCTGGCAGTAGCTAATGATAAAGGGTTTGTTGTCAAGAACGGCACACCTGAAATAGAAGAGTGCCTGCGCGGGGTGTGTGTGCAGAAATATTATCCGCAGAAGTTCTGGGATTATTTAATCTGCCGCGCCAAGAGTATCAATAGTTCCTGGTGGGAGGATTGCCTTGAAGTGGCTGACGCCTTTAAAATAAAGGCCTGCGCCAGAGGCCCGGAAGGGGCGCTCCTGCTTAAAGAGAATATTGCTTTAAATAAAGAGGTACAGGTTAGTTTTTCCTTAAGTTACCTTTTGAATAATTATCAAATGTTTTCTTCCCTCGGGGCGCCGGATAAGAAAGAACTCAGGGATATAATAAAGAAATAATTAATAAAGGGAGCGGCTATGGCACATACATCGAAGATCTACCTGTTGGATGTAACTAATCGCGACGGAGTGCAGACCTCGCGCATATGTTTGTCTAAACTGCAGAAGACTATGATTAACTGGTACCTGGACCAAATGGGTGTTTTTCAGTCGGAGTTCGGTTTTCCGCTCACCCGCCATGAAACAAATTACCTGAATGCCAACTTAGATCTGGTTAAATTAAGGGGATTTTCCAATATCAGGCTAAGCGGCTGGCTGCGCGCTACAAAAGAGGATGTAAAGGCTGCTTTTAAGCTGGTGCCGCAGTTAAAATACATCAATCTTTCCATCTCGACCAGCGACCAGATGATTATCCATAAATTTAAAGGCAAGCTGGACCATCAATCGGTAATCCGGGAGATGGAGGAGTCGGTAAAGGAGGCAATAAAGTCAGGCGCAGAAACTATCGGAGTAAACGCGGAAGATGCCTCGCGTACCGGCATGGATTATCTTATCGAGTTTGCCGCAAAAGCCAAGCAAGCCGGCGCAGGCAGGATCCGTTATTGCGATACGTTAGGATGTGATACTCCTTTTAGTATTTACGAGCGCGTAAAGTTGCTGGCTGAAGCAGTGAGTTTGCCTATTGAAGTGCATTGCCATAATGACCTGGGTTTGGTGGTGGCTAATTCCATTGCCGGAGCCAGGGCGGCCAATGACGCCGGGGTAGACGCTTACATTAACACTTGTGTTAATGGTATGGGCGAGCGGGCCGGAAATGCGGATCTGGTTTCCGTAATATTGGCTATTAAATTCGGTCACGGCATGCAGGATTATCATTTAGATGAAAAGGTGGATTTGAAGGTGGCCTGGAAGATCTGTAAATACGCTTCTTACGCCTTTGGTGTTCCGATACCCATTAATCAGCCTGGAGTAGGGGCAAATGCTTTTGCTCATGAATCCGGGATCCATGCCGACGGGGCATTGAAGGACAGGCGTAATTATGAGCTTTATGATTATGAGGAGCTTGGTCGCGGAGAGCCGGAAATAATTGAGACCGGCAGGAAGATTACTGCAGGGGAGTATTCCGGGATTAAAGGGTTTCGCAATGTTTATGAAAAACTAGAGGTGGCTTTTAAAGACGATGCCGAGGCTACCCGTATATTGGAGCTGGTCAGGTATGCTAATGTGCATAATCAAAAACCCCTGGTTGACGATGAGTTGAATTTCATTGCCAGGTACCCGGACATCGCGCATAAGATTTTTACGATGACACCATGATATGCTTATAGCGGGCAGGTAGAATAAAGGTAAAACCTAAAGAAAGAGAAAAATGAATATAGTTATTGTGGGGATGCAATGGGGTGACGAAGGCAAGGGAAAGATAATCGATATCCTTTCCCAGAAGGTAGATTATATCGTGCGTTACCAGGGCGGCAACAATGCCGGCCATACCGTCGTGGTGGCTGGTAAAGAATACATATTCCATCTGATCCCTTCCGGCATCCTGCATGCCGGCAAGATTTGCTGCATCGGTAACGGCGTAGTGATTGATCCGGAGGTGCTTTTGTGCGAATTAAATGACCTGCGCAAAAACGGCATTGATTTTAAGCGCCGTTTTAAGATCTCAACTTTGGCGCATTTGATTATGCCGTATCACAAGAATCTGGACCAATTGCGCGAAGGTAAAAGAAAGAATAAAATTGGCACCACCGGAAGAGGTATAGGGCCATGTTATGCCGATAAGATTAATCGCTGCGGTATACGTTTGGTTGATTTGGCTAACCCCGGAGTTTTCAGGGATAAACTTAAAGATAATCTTAAGGAAAAAAATGAGATTTTTAAGAAGGTGTACCGGCATTCCGGTTTTAGCTTTGAGAAAATATACCGGCAATACCTTGCTTATGGCAAATTATTCGCTCCTTTCGTATGCAATACCGCGTTGTTGTTAAATAGGGCAGTTGATGAAAAAATGGATATTCTTTTAGAGGGTGCGCAGGGCACATTTTTGGATATCGATTTCGGGACATATCCTTTTGTAACTTCTTCCTCGGCGACTTCAGGAGGGGCCTGTATCGGCACAGGCATATCGCCGGTTAAGATCAATAAGGTGGTCGGTGTTTGTAAAGCCTATACTACGCGGGTAGGCGAAGGCCCATTCCCAACGGAGTTCGCTTTAGGTTTCGGTAACTTCATGCGCGATAAGGGAAAGGAGTTTGGCGCCACAACCGGCCGGCCTCGCAGGTGCGGATGGTTTGACGCGGTGATGGCCAGAGAATCCGTGATGCTTAACGGTATTTCTGAGTTGGCGATTATGAAAATGGATATTTTGGATGGGTTGGATAAAGTAAAAATCTGTACTGCCTATAAATATAAAGGTAAGATAATTAAGGAGTTTCCTCATGATCTTGAGGTGTTAAATAATGCCGTTCCAGTCTACAAAGAGATGCCGGGTTGGCCTGATCAGGATGATAAACCAAACTCCTTTAAAGAGTTGCATCCTAATGCCCGTGCCTATCTCCAGGAGCTGCAAGAGCGCCTTAAGGCTAAGATAACCATGGTTTCTATAGGTTCCGCAAGAAAAGATACCCTGTTCATTTAAGTTATAGCCCCATAAAACTCTTGACTAGAATAATGGGTTATGTTATATTTAAACTTCAATTTCAAGTAAACAGGCTGGAGGGCCAAGGAGAGTAAGATGAGAAATAAATTTTTTAAATTCGCGCTGGTTTTATTCATAACCTTAGGTTTAGCCGGATGCAGTTTTGTTTTTCAAAGCGGCAGGCGTTCTGATGCCCAGAAAATCGAAGAGCTGAATGCCCAGCTGGATGAACTTTCCCGTTCAAAGAGCATGCTTGAACAAAAGCTCGGCCAGGAAATAAATGATAAACAGATAAAACTCCAAATGATGGAAAAAGGGCTGGTTATTACCGTAGTAGGGGACCTTTTGTTTGATTCCGGGAAATCCAGTATCAGGCCCGAGGCTTATAATTTATTAAACAAGGTATCGTCGGTTTTAAAAGATAATATGGCTCAATTTAATGTGGGTATTGAGGGTCATACCGACAATGTTCCGATTAAAGTTTCCGGATGGAAATCTAATTGGGAACTTTCTACTTCCCGGGCATTAAGTGTTTTGCATTACCTGGTTAAAGACCAGGGGATTGCCCCTGAGCGTTTATCCGCGATAGGCTATGGGGAATACCGGCCGGTTGATTCTAATGAAACAGCGGCGGGGCGTAAACAGAACCGCAGGGTGGAGATTGTTATCCTGCCCAATGTCGCTAAAGTTAAAGGCGATTCTAAAGAGTCAATAGGGACAAAGGCCACTGAAGAAGATCTTAATATGGAGCCATCCACGCTTAAAGAGCCTCAGGAGAATCTCAAATAATGGATGACCGCTTGACAAAAAACCGCATAGTAATTATTTTAGCGGTATTATCGTGTGTATTTTTCTTTGCCACGCTTAGTTCATGCAATAGCGCGATGCGCCAAAAAGCCGGCCGCGATAAAGAAATGGTCGCCCGGCTTCAACTGGAAGAGAAGATGAATAAATTTTCTCAGGAGAGGTCAGCTTTAGAGGAAAGGGCCAAGGCGAAGGAAAAAGAGGCCGAAGAGGCAAAGGCAGCGCTTGAGGAGACTAAAAAAGTTTTAGCCCAGGAGCAGCTGGCTAATCAAAGCCTCAAAGATGAGTTGAAGAAAACAGCTAAGCCTAAAGAGCTCTCCGGGAAATAATTTAATGAAATAAAGGGAGAATGAATGAGCGCAGTAATTGTTTTTTGAAAAGGGGAGATTATCCCCCTTTTTTATTAGAGGGAGGTGGCTTATGAAGATATTAAATAAAGTAAAGGAAAAACTGAAGAAAATTATCCGCGCTAAGCCTGTTTCTCTAAAACCAAAGAAAAATAAACCTGCTTCCGCCGAGCGGCCAGTCTCAGTAACCAGGGATATCCCGGGTTTTCAGGAGACTATTGCCGTCAACACGAAATTTTCCCATCCGGAAGATATGCGTGCCAGGAGCGCTATGCCGCAGGAGCTTCCTTCTTGTTACGGGAAGGATAAGATTATCTTGCAGGTGCGTGATGTACGCTGGCTGCATACTTACTGGGAGTTAGGAAACCAGGCTATTGATCAGTTAAAGAATAGGCTGGGAGATGATTTCTACCGCGCCAAAAAGATTTTGAGGGTTTATGATGTCACTAGTATTGTTTTTAATGGTTCTAACGCCAATAGCTTCTTTGATATCCAGTATAATGATTTTGCCAATAGCTGGTATATCGATACAGCTGGTCCGGGGCGTTGTTGGTGCGTGGATCTTGGTTTGATGTTGACCGACGGCAGATTCATTACTATTTTACGTTCTAATGTTGTTCAGACTCCTTTGGATGGTCCGTCTTGGATCACTGATGAGGAATGGATGATCCCGGAAGATATTTTTGCCAGGCTTTATGGCATGGGTTTTGGCTTAGGCAAAAGCTCACCCGTAGGCCGCTCATGGCAGGAGCGCCTGAAAAAAGGATTATTCAGCTCAGGGATATCTTCGAGCCCGGTGAGGAAAGAAATCAAGGAAAGAAGCTTTTGGATGAAAGTGGATTGTGAGTTAATCGTCTATGGAGCCACTGAACCTGACGCAAAAGTCACCGTGCAGGGGCAGCCGATTAACCTAAGGCCCGACGGAACTTTTACCTTGCGTTATTATTTGCCGGATGGCAAACAAATTATCCCGGTTAAGGCTACCTCCGCGGATAAATTAGAAGAGCGTACTATTACTCCAATCGTAACCAGAGAGACCAGATAGACCTATGCCTAAAGGATACCTTTGCTTAGTTTTACATGGACACTTGCCTTTTGTGCGCCACCCGGAACACGAGGATTTCCTGGAGGAGGATTGGCTTTACGAGGCGATCACCGAGACTTATGTGCCCTTGATTTCTGTTTTTGAGGGGCTTGTCGTCGACGGGATAGATTTCCGGATTACCATGACCTTAAGCCCCACGCTTATCTCCATGCTTTCAGACTCTTTGTTGCAGGAGCGTTATTTAAAACATATAAATAAGCTTATTGAGTTGTCGCAGAAAGAAATGGAAAGAACCAAGTGGCAGGAGGCATTCAGGCGCCTGGCGGAGATGTATTTTAACAGGTTCTCGCACGCCCGGGATATATTTCAGAAATATAACTGCAATCTGGTGAATGCTTTTAAGAAATTTCAGGATTTAGGCAAATTAGAGATAATTACCTGTGGGGCTACGCATGGTTTTTTCCCGCTTATGGATGTTTGCCGGGATTCAGTGCGCGCGCAGGTCAAGGTGGCGGCGAATCATTATGAAAGTGTATTTGGCAGAAGGCCTCGGGGTATTTGGCTGCCGGAATGCGGTTTTTGCCCCGGGCATGATGAGATACTTCGTGAGGCCCAAATTCGTTATTTCTTTACTGATTCTCATGGGTTGCTGCATGGCACGCCTCGCCCTAAATATGGAGTGTTTGCCCCTGTTTACTGTAAGGGTACGGGTGTAGCCGCCTTTGGCAGGGACCTGGAGTCGTCAAAACAGGTTTGGTCATCTATCGAAGGTTATCCGGGAGATTATAATTACCGGGAATTCTACCGTGATATTGGTTTTGACCTGGAGTTTGATTATATCAAACCCTATATCCATCCCGACGGGGTGCGTATTAATACAGGGATTAAATATTACCGCATTACCGGTTCAGGCAACCATAAGGAACCCTATGTAGCGGAGTGGGCAAGGGATCGGGCGGCAGAACATGCCGGTAACTTTATGTTTAACCGCCAGAAACAGGCCTGTTATCTTAACGATCTTATGGGCAAGGCGCCCATTATTATCTCCCCGTATGATGCTGAGCTGTTTGGGCATTGGTGGTATGAAGGCCCGATGTGGCTGGATTTTCTTTTCCGTAAAGTTGCCTGTGACCAGAATGAAATACGCATGATTACTCCTTCGGAATATTTAGAAGAGAATCCGCGTAATCAGGTGATTACTCCTTCGCTTTCCAGCTGGGGTTATAAAGGGTATTCGGAAATGTGGCTGCAAGGTTCAAATGACTGGCTCTACCGGCATTTGCATGCGGCTTCAGAGCGGATGAGCGAGTTGTCCAGGAGTTTTCCCCGGGCCGAAGGGTTGTTACGCCGGGCGTTAAATCAGGCTTTGCGTGAGCTTCTGCTGGCGCAGAGTTCGGATTGGGCATTTATCCTTGGCACAGGCACGCATACAAGTTACGCGGTTCGCCGCACCAAAGACCACCTTTTAAGGTTTAACCGTATTTATGAAGATATCAAGTCCAATAATATTAACGAGAATTGGCTGTCGGATATTGAGTATAAAGACAATCTCTTTCCCAACATAGATTACCAGCTACATCAGTAGTATGCAGGACAATCTAAAAATCCCTAAGCATATAGCTTTTATCATGGATGGAAACGGCCGCTGGGCAAAAGAAAAAGGTCTAAGCCGTACTTGTGGGCATTTGGAGGGGGTAAAGCGCGTAAAAGAGATTATCCGCGGCGCAAGCCAATTGAAGATCAAGATAGTTACTTTCTTCGCTTTTTCAACGGAAAATTGGTCCAGGCCAAGAAATGAAGTTAACCTTTTGATGCGTTATCTGGCTAATTTTTTGGATAAAGAGATTATCTATTTGCATAAGAATAATATGCGTTTTACGGTTATCGGCAGGGATGAACCCATCCCTAAATATCTTCAGGTTAAGATTAAGAAAGCTCAGGAGAAAACCGCCGGTAATACCGGTTTAAAGGTTGTTTTGGCCATAAATTACGGCGGCAGGCAGGAAATCGTTGACGCCGCAAAGAGATTCGCCAGGGATGTATTAACCGGTAATGTTGACCCTGACAGCCTGGAGGCGGAGCAGTTTAGCCGTTATTTTTATGCCGCCGATATCCCGGACCCGGACCTGTTAATCCGCACCAGCGAAGAGATGCGCATTAGTAATTTTCTACTCTGGCAGCTTTCATATTCCGAATTTTATTTCTCCAGGAAATATTGGCCGGATTTTGGGATTGAAGAGTTGAGGGAAGCGATTAAAGAATATCAAAAGAGAGAACGCAGGTTTGGAGGTTTGAATGCTCCATAAAAGAATTATTAGTTCCGCCATACTTATCAGTATTATTTCGCTAGTGATATTTTTTGACTGGCTTTGCGGATTGGTGGCTACTATTTTTATTGTCGCCGGATTATATGAATATTTTGTGATGCTGGAGAAAAAAGGGATAAACATCTATAAATATTTCGGCATTGGCATGGGAACGGTAATTCCTTTATCTATCGTGTTTAGGTTTGAACCGACAAAAAGCTGGGAACTCCTTTTTATTGTTTTGGCGCTGTTTTTTATCCTGATTATGCAGTTTAAGCGCCGGGATTCCTCCGGAGTGATCGTGGATATTTCTACTACTATTTTTGGCATACTCTATGTTTCCTGGTTTTTTAGTTTTATCATAAAGATACGTTATCTTTACGGAGGATTTGGTTTTCTGGCCGCTTTATTGTTAATTGTCAAACTGGGTGATATTGGAGCATTCCTGGTGGGAAGCCGTTGGGGAAAAAATCCCTTAATGCAGCATATAAGCCCGAAGAAAACAGTTGAAGGAGCTTTTGGAGGATTATTGTTCAGCGTTTTAGGAGCTTTAATCAGCAAGCCTTTCCTGCCATTTAGCTATGGGCAGTTGTTATTAATCGCGGTTAGTTTAGGGGTTCTTGGCCAATTGGGGGATCTTTCCGAATCGCTGCTTAAGCGGGACTGTCAGATCAAGGATTCAGGAAACATTTTTCCGGGTATGGGAGGAGTGTTGGATCAGATTGACAGTTTGTTGTTCACTGCCCCGGTATTTTATTTCTACCTTAGCGCAACCGTAAGATGAAAAGAATCGCGGTGTTAGGTTCCAGTGGATCTATCGGCCAGAGTACGCTTTCGGTGGCTAAGCCTGCCGCGGCAATTCAAGGTTGAAGCTCTAAGCGTCAATTCTGATATTGTTAAACTAAAACAACAGATAAAAGAATTTAAGCCGCGCCTTGTATGTGTAAGAAATGAAGAGGCGGCTTCTAAATTACGCTCTGATTTAGGCGCCTCAATAAAGGTTTTTTGCGCTGAAGAAGGTTTGGCTGAAATGGTCAAAGACGCCAAGATTGAACTGGTAATGTTTGCCATTTCCGGCTCGGCCGCGCTTAAACCGTTGCTCAACGCAATTAGAAACGGCAAAGATATCGCTTTGGCTAATAAAGAAGCTTTGGTAATGGCGGGGCCTTTGGTTATGCGGCTGGCAAAGAAACATAAGGTTAATATCCTGCCGGTTGACAGCGAGCAATCAGCCATCTGGCAGGGCATGGGAGGTTTTAGGCCGGCCGATGTCAGGAGGGTGTACCTGACTGCTTCCGGCGGCCCCTTAAGAAATCTGTCGGCCAGTAAATTTAAAAAAATCAGCCTGCGGCAAGTATTGCGGCACCCCCGCTGGAAGATGGGCAGGAAGATAACTGTTGATTCGGCAACCTTGATGAATAAAGGGTTAGAGCTGCTTGAGGCGATGTTTTTATTTGATTTAGGAGTAGAAAAAATCAAGGTATTGATTCATCCTGAGGCCCTGATCCATTCCATGGTTGAGTTTAATGACGGCGTGATTATGGCTCAGCTTTCAGCGGCGGATATGCGCATACCGATACAGTATGCCTTATCTTATCCGCGGCGGCTGGTTAATAAGCTGGCGGGAATTGATTTTTACCGCCTCAAAGAACTGCATTTTGAGAAACCGGACCTTGAGAAATTCCCCTGCCTCAGGCTTGCTTATCAGGCAGCTGAAGATTTAGGGACAATGCCGGCGGTATTAAACGCGGCTAATGAAGTTGCTGTGAACAATTTTCTAAACAAGCGTATTGATTTTTTATCTATACCGAAAATTGTAGAAAAAGTGATGCGCTGCCACGCGAATACAACTAATCCGGATTTAGCGGCTATAACGGCTGCCGATGCCTGGGCCAGAAATGAAGCTGCCTGTATTTGCGGATAATTTAAATTAAACATGATTGCCATAATTATTTTCATCTTTATTTTAAGCCTGCTTATTATCGTGCATGAATCCGGGCATTTTTTTGCCGCGCGAAGAAATGGGGTGCGTGTTGAGAATTTCTCTTTGGGGTTTGGCCCGCAGATATTTAAAAAGAAGAAAAAGGATACCGAATACAGCATAAGCCTGATCCCTTTAGGCGGTTACGTAAAGATGGCCGGAGACAGCCGTTCAGAATATAACGGAAAGAGTGATGAATATTTCGCTAAAAGTATCGGCAGGCGGTTTCAGATTATCTTCTTCGGCCCATTTTTAAATTACCTGCTTGGCTTTCTGTTTTTTTGGTGTATTTTCTTCGCGGGTTATCCCAGTTTGACCAGCAAGGTTGGAGGATTGATTGACGGCTACGGAGCTAAAGAAGCCGGCTTAGCGGTAGGGGATAAGATTATTGTCGTAGACGGCAAGAGGGTTGATTTATGGGAAGACCTGCAGCGCCAGATCCAGAAAAGAAAAATAAAAGAAAGCGTGGAAGTTTCGGTTTTGCGCGATAACCAAGAGTTAAAATTTAGGGTATCGATTAAAGATAAGGTTTTGGGAGATGAATTAGGGGAGAAAAAGTCCTTAGGTATCATCGGCATCAGCCCGTTTGACGAGGTTGTTGAAGTCAGGCATGGTTTTTTTGAGTCGGCCTATCTTGGGGTCAAAAAAACCATAGATTTGACTATTATGACTTACAGGGGGCTGTGGATGCTGGTTAGCGGTAAGATGTCCGTGCGTGATTCCGTAACCGGGCCGTTGGGTATATTTTATATTACCTCTAAGACGGCAAAGCTGGGGATAATCGCCCTTATGCACTTGATCGCTGTTTTAAGCGTAAGTCTTGCGATATTCAACCTTCTTCCTCTGCCTATTCTTGACGGCGGGCATATATTCCTGCTGGGTCTGGAAAAATTAAGAAAGAAGCCGCTGGGGATTAAGGCGGAGCAGGTAGTCAATAACATTGGTTTTACCCTGATGATTACAATAGCCCTGCTAGTCACCTATAATGATATATTAAGGCTTTACGGAGAAAAAATCAGCAAGTTCTTGGGCGGCTAATATGGAAATCGTAAGAAGAAAATGCAAGGCTGTAAAAATAGGCGGCCTCTTGATCGGCGCAGGCCACCCCGTAGCTATCCAGTCAATGACCAAGACCAGGACCAGCGACGTAGAAGGCAGTGTTATCCAGATCAATGAATTAAAGAAAGCCGGATGTCAAATTGTCCGCCTGGCAATCAATGATTTTAACGATGCCGCTTCTTTAAGGAAAATTAAAGCGAAAGTAAAGCTGCCTTTGGTAGCGGATATCCATTTTGATTGGCGCCTGGCAATTGCCGCTATTGAAAATGGAGCGGATAAAATAAGGTTGAATCCCGGCAATATTGATAAAAAACAGGAAATAGAAGCGGTTGTCT
>JBAZOE010000005.1:0-25062 GCA_041648875.1 Candidatus Omnitrophota bacterium | reverse complement strand
TAACCTGCACCAATGACTGGTTGCGTTCAATATTATAGATAATAAATTTCTGTATGACCGTGCGCAGCAATAACGCGCTTAAACCTACAACAATCATAATTGTAACAAAACTTCTGGCTTTATTATTGATCATCTTTAGAAAATACCTCTCAAACCTAATGATTATTGGTAAAATCTATTACTTTGATTTTAGCATAAAGGGGTTAATTAGCAATTCCTTTTCTATCCATTAACTGTCCGCTGCGTTTTTAAGGCTCGAGTTTAATTTCAAAGAATTCCTGCCCATCGCTTAAGATTACCCTGTCCCGCTTTATATCCACAACCTCCTTGTTGCCGATACGGTCCCCTTTCTTGGCGATCTGGCCGTCAATAATGGCAAGCGGTTTGAGTTTATCCCAGAGTATGCCGGTCAAACAAAACCCGGATTGCATATTTTTCTCGCTTATTATGGGAGCGGAGGTAAAAGGGTCCCTCTTTAACTCTAGAGAATCGGATTCTTTCTCAAGTAAATTATATAAACTCCCGCTGCCTGCCATACCTACAGCCGCCGCGCCGGTTAATTCAACCGCCTTAGGCCCATTCCTTCGTCCGGCCGCCTTTTTAGCCGCGCCGGCAAACGCCAAAACCAGCACCGCCAATAAAATCCCCGTTACCCCTAGCTCAATTAATTCTTTCCGGCGCATTTTATTAAATTAACAGATACAAGTTAAATCCCGCGTTTGCCTGGATCTTGCCGGTAGAGCGGCTATCCTTATTAATATTCAAACTACTCACACTGACAAAGGCCGGCAAAACATTTTTTAACTCCGTCAAATAATTTACCAGGTCCTTATAAAAACAAACCACCTCTATCGTTATCGGCAGATAGCAAACCGCCCTGCCGTCGATTAAAACTTGTTTTCCGGATTCATCCAGGAATTCGGCGCGCAGTCCCGGCTGCAAAGATACGACGCTTATATTCATTTTACGCGCCACTTCCGTTATAATCCTTAAACTTTCCTCCTCCTTCTGGGGGAATTTGCTGTCTAAATATTGCTGCCTTTGTTTAAGCGAATATATCGCCTCATCCCTGCTTTTGGAGCCGGCTAAAAGTATTTCGATACCTTGGATCTGCCGCTGCGTTAAAGCCAGCTCGCGCTTAAGCCTGGTAATCTCTCTGTTACTGGGAAAATATAAAAATACCCAAAGCAGCAGAAAGATAAACAATCCCGCCGCGCTCATGATAATTATCTTTTTTTGGTTTTCGTTTATATCGATCTTCGACAGCTTCATTTAATTAGCCAAAATACACTCTATCTCAAAACTGCTTACTCCCTGTTCATCCCTGGAGCTGGTCAAATTCGCTTCCGCGACGAATTTCGAATCTTCCAGGCTGTTCATAAAATCCGTCAACACCTTTTCCGCGGAATCTTTACCGGCTGTCACTATGCCGTTAAGGCGCATCGAATGGCCGGCCTGGTCAAAATCCAATTCATTAAGTATGATGCTGGCAGGTATTACCGAACCGATCAATTTTAGCAGGCCCCCGGCAGGGACCTTTGCCGTATTGACCTTATTGATCAGGCCTTCTTTTAAATCCACCAATTGTTTGATAGTTTTAACCTCTTCAACGTTTTGCAAATGGACTCTGGCGATCTTTAACCGTTTTCCATAATCACGGATCTGAAAATTAATCACAAACCAGGAAAAAACAAATACCGAGCCGATGGCAATGGCGGCAATCCGCAAGACGGACTTCTGCATTAACTCAATCTTCCGGCTTCTTATCTCAGGCGGCAATAAATTTATCCCCGATGCTAACAGGCTCAATCCTATAGCGCTGGAAAGCTGGCTGGCGTCCAGAAAAAACTTCTCCGCGTCAACATCCCTTATATCAAGGGAGCCCGGCAAGGGTAATTTCTCCGTCCTTATCTTAAGCTGGCCTGCCAGATAACTGTCAAAATTCTTCAGGTTTGCCCCGCCGCCGGTAATATATAAAACTTCCGGATTCCCGGAGCCGCTTTCAGAATTAAAATATTCAAACGAACGCTCCAGCTCTTTAGCTGCCGTCTCAAGCAGCGGCCGCATAAGCGGGATAAGCTGACCGGCCTTTATTCCGTCGTCAAGCTCAACCGTTTCATCGAGGGGGATGCCTATGCTGCGCGTTAACTGTTCAGCTTTCTCAAAATCAACTTCAACCTTGCCCTTATCGGTCAGCAGGCTTTCGCATAATGAGGCGGAAAGCTTGGAAGTGGAGAAATTCAGGCTCCTGACAAAACTCAACCGGTTCTTTTGGTAGATGGAAATATACGAATGGGAGTTCCCTATATCAAAAATAGCGCTGGTCTGCGTTCCCGGCGATAATGAATCCAGGATCCCGCAGTAATTGAATACGCTGCTTGATATTCTTTGGGGCGCCAGTCCGCAAGCGGTAACCGCGGAAGCATATTTATTAACCACATCTTTCCTGGCAAAGACGCAAAAAATCTCAATTTTCCTGGCCCCCTCGCTATCGGAGTATTCACGGATAACCTGTAAATCCGACACGCTTTCTTCGACGGCAAAAGGCAGCTCACCCTTAAGCTGCCACTTCACCGCCTTAAGCAGCTCATCTTTAGGCATATGCGGAAGGCTGAGCTTCTTAATAAAAATACCCTCCGGGTCAGAGATACTCAAATAGGTTTCCTTGCCGAAAACAGGGTTACTTTCAAAAATCTGTTTAAGGAAAACGATTAAATCCCCGGATGTGCTTGAGGTTGCGTCAAACTCCTTCAGAACATAACCCAGAAGTCTGTAAACACCCCCTCCATCCTGCAGGCAGACAACTTTAATAAACGACCCCCCGAAATCAATACAGGTGACCCGTTTATAATTATCTCTGAATTTTAGAAGCTTAAACCACTCCATAGTTTATGGGCCTTTTCATCTAATTATTGGAATTTCTTCACGGCAACTGACGAGGCCTGTTCAGAAATACCCTGCCAGTCATTATACAAACCTGTCCCGCTTTTAGCAATCAAAATCATCCTCACTCGCCGTACATTGGCGGCTATCGCGGTTAGCGTTCCATTTTCATCATAATAAGTAAAAAGTGAGCCGCTTTTGCCGCTTAAACTCAAACCGGCAGCGCTGGAATAATACGGAATGGCCTGTTCTGGCGAGCCGTTTATTGAACGGTACAATTTATTTGTTCCTGCGTCCAGCCGGAAATAAACCGTTTTCCCGTCGCCGTCAATAAAATCCACTCGGTTGGCGTTAACAGCGGTAATCGCCCTGCTGAAACGTAAACCTTTAGCCTGGGTATCGCCTTCAGCCATAATATTTAGAGCATCCGTTGCCAGTTTATCCATGCCTAACTGGTTAGGGATAAAAACAGAATTTTTTACAGTGTAAACCATAATCCAGGCGCCTGCCCCGGCTAATACGCCGATTATGGCAATTACCATGATCAATTCAATCAAAGTAAAACCCCGTTTAAGCCTCATAGGCCTGAAGTTACATTCTTGGCAATATATGTTTTTAAAGTAACCAAGGCATCCGCGCTGCCTGCCTTGGTTACACTGACAACAACCAGCTTCAGGCTCTCCGGGCTCCACCAATTGCCTTGCGCGTAGTTTACGGTACGGTCCAAATCATAAGCATAGCCCTGGTAATTACTGAAAGAGGCGCTCCCCAGGCTGTTATAATCAGTATTAAGCGCCTGCTCCATATCAAGGCGGGCTAAATTTAAAGCTGTAGAGTAATCCTGGGAGACAAATACACTTTGCACATGTTTACTCAAAGTAATAGATATAGGCAAGGAAATAATACCGATTACGACTATCGCCATAATCAGCTCGATCAAAGTAAAACCCTTCTTGTTGCTTTTTTTACGGGACAACTTGGTTAACCTCATCATAATCGGAGATATTTCCGTCAGCTATATTATAAGTTGCCTGGACAGAACGGTATTGATTGGAGCCGGAGGTTTTGCCCATGCTTGTTATAGTAAGCCCTGTGCCGGCCTGCGTGCAAACAGAACCCTGTGCCGGCCAGGCCGTACAAGCGGTAGTCGTAGTGCCGTCAGTCATTACAAAACTTAAAGTAATAATCGCGTTGAGCATGGTACTGTTAAATTGTATAAGGTTGATAGAACGCGTAGTGTTGGCGGGTATCGTAGTATTATTGATATTTACATCGGCGGGGCTGGAACTTGCTGTCCCCGACCAAACTGTAGAACCGTTAATCCTGATTTGAGACATCGATCTATTGCTGATACTCCAGGTAACAATCATGCGGTCAATAGTAACAGAACTGGCCGAAGAGTTCCTTATAGTCAATCCCAAGAGGCGCCTGTTATTATTCCCCAAATGAGCGTCTGTGGCATCAACCACCAGCGCCCCTGCCGCGCCTGCGCTGCCTCCGCTTACAACCGTAGAAACAGTAAAATTATTATTCGCGTCAATGCTAAAAGTGTCGTTAGTGAAAGTGGCGCTATCGCGGTATTGGTATAAAGCGTAATTGACTCCGGCGGCGGCATTGTAAATGCAGCGCTCCTGCCTTTCCGCGTTATTGATCTGCCCGTACCAGCCGACAATAAAAGTAGAAAGCCCTAAAACCGTAATAGACACAAAAACAATCAGCATTATTGCGGCAATAAGAATAAGGCCTTTTCTTCGCTTAATCATTTGCAAGTTATTACCTAAATTAACGTCATTGCGAGGCCCAAAGCGCCGAAGCAATCCCCTTTTTAGAGATTGCTTCGCAAGCCTTCGGCTGCTCGCAATGACAGTTTGCGCCCTAATTAGGACAGTTTACTTGAATTCTCCGGTTCCCGGAGTATAGGTATAGGCGCCGGCTGCCGGGCCGGTATAAGTTAAACCGCTCTTAGTCCAGTCAGAGGTAACCCCGCCCTGCTGTAAAACCGTGGTAAAACAAGGCGTAGTATCATCGCAGGTTGTGGTGGCTGAATCCAGCGTCGCCGGAAACGCCTTGTTCTGCGCGAAATATGTATAAATTCCGGCGCGCACTCCTCCGACAACTCCTTTTTCCGCGGCTTCCTTGGCTGAAGCCTGAAGGTCAAAATACTTGGGGACAGCCACTGCCGCCAAAATCCCCAGGATCACGATAATCATGATCAATTCAATTAATGTAAAACCCCTTTTCATTTTTCCCCCTCCTAATAATTAAATTACCAATTTTCATAACCCTTTGTTGTTGAACCAACCACCCCCTTCCTGGAATCATAATAAAGACGGCTGCCAAAAACATCTAATGGAACCCCATGCTCATCCTGTTCAAGCGAGCTTAAAAACTTTTCTTTGAAAATAAGCTCATCGGTTTTAGATAACCTGTGGCTTGATTGGACAAGCGCCTTTAAATCCTCCGGGTAATATCCTTTTAGTTCTTTATACAGCACAAGCAGCATACGGAAGTTATTTAACTGATAGCGCAAGGCAACCTCCCGGGAGTTCCGCGCCAGCGGCCCGATAACCCCTCCGAATACCCAGATCAAAAACCCGATAATTGTCAAAGAAACGGCTAAATCCAAAAGAAGAAAACCGCTTTTATCTTTCTTAAATAAGCTAAACCGCGGCAGCGAACGTATCACTTCTTAAAGATGCTCATTAAATTCCACATCGGCAGGAATATGCCTAAAGCCATGAACAAGACCCCCAAACCCAAAACAAAAATCAGGATCGGCTCAATTAATGAAGTCAGGTTATTGATAGTGTAATCCACCTGTTCGTCATAATAATCAGAGACATGGATAAGCAGATCATCAAGCTTGCCGGTCTCCTCTCCCACTGAAACCATCTGTGTCACTATAGGCGGAAACAGGCCGCTGACCTTCATCGGCTCGGCAATGCCTTTGCCTTCCATAACATTATTCCTTATATTGGTTATGGCCTTGGAAACAACCTCATTTCCGGTTGAGCCGGAAGCGATATCCAGGATCTTTAAGATCGGGATGCCGCTGCGCATGAGCGTGCCGGTAATGCGCGTAAAGCGGGAAATGGAAAGCTTTAATATTAACGGCCCGAAAACCGGTACCTTTATTTTTAAACTGTCCCAGCTAAACCTGCCGATTTTAGTATTAACGTACTGTTTAAAAAGCAGGCGCGCCGCTATGCCGATGCCAATCAATGCCCACCAGAGCTTGGTTACCGCGTAATTAATCCACAAGAGTATCTGCGTCGGTAAAGGCAGCGCTTTGGTGTACTGTTCGTAAATTTTGGCATAGCGGGGGACGACTAAAACGGTCAAAACGGCAAAACCGATAATCATCGCGATTACCACGATAATGGGATAACGGGTCGCCGATTTTATGCGCAGGCGGATAGTTTCATCATGTTCGCTTAATGTCGCCAGCCTTTCTAAAACCTCATCCAGCCGGCCGCTGGCCTCGCCTGAAGCGACCATGTTTAAATAAAGGTTGTTAAATATCTTCGGATATTTCTCCAGGGCGCCGGATAAATTTGACCCTGCCTCGATATCCCGGATTATCTGGCTGATAACCCCCTTAAAAGTTTTATTCTGCGTCTGTTCGGCCAAAGCGTTTAAAGAAAGCAGGATTGGCAGGCCTGCTTTCTGCAGGGTTGCCAATTGCCGCGTGAACATATTCAGTTCAGAAAATTTTATGCGCATAGCCGGGCTGGAAAATTTAAGCGTCCGGCCGGCCTCATTTGCTTCTGCTATGGAAATAGGAGTAAAGCCCAGTTGGATCAATCTTTGAGCTACGGCATCTTCACCTTCGGCCTCCATTATCCCGTGGGCCTCTTTACCGAACTTATCCCTGCTCTTATATTGATATTTAGGCATGAATTATTCTATTTCAGTTACCCTCAATATCTCTTCGATAGTGGTTAAACCTTGCTTTGCCTTATCTAATCCGTCTTCGCGCAACGTCTTCATCCCCAGTTCAACCGCTTTTTTCCTGATCGCGTCAGCCGAATTCTTTTCTTCAACCATTTTACGGATAGTTTCATTAAGCACTAATACTTCAAATATCCCTATGCGGCCGGTGAAGCCGGTATTTTTACAGGCAGGGCATCCTTTGCCGCGGAAGAATTTTACATTAACATCTAATCCCAAACCCTGCAAAGCCGCCGGCGTAGGAGAATACTCTTCTTTGCACTTCGGGCAGATCTGGCGCACCAGGCGCTGCGCGACCACAAGGATCAATGAACTGGAGATCAAGAATGGCTCCAGGCCCATATCGATCAAGCGGGTCAGGGAACTGGGAGCGTCATTGGTATGCAGAGTTGAGAAAACAAGATGCCCGGTTAAAGACGCCTGGATAGCAACCTCCGCCGTCTCTTTGTCGCGGACCTCCCCAACCATGATCACATCCGGGTCCTGGCGCAAAATCGAGCGCAGGCCGTTGGCAAAAGTAATATCCGCCTTGGGGTTCACCTGGGTCTGGCGGATCAAAGGCAGCTCATATTCAACAGGGTCTTCAATGGTAATGATATTTTTTTCCATTGAACTGATTGTGCTTAAAGCGGAGTAAAGCGTAGTGGTCTTACCGCTTCCGGTGGGCCCGGTAACCAGGATGATTCCGTTTGGCTGCAGGATCATCCTGCTGAATATTCCCAGATTCTCATTGGAAAAACCCAAATCCTTTAACCCTAATAAAATGGAGGAGCGGTCCAATAAACGCATAACCACATTCTCGCCGTGGACTGTTGGAAAAGTAGAAACCCTGATATCCAAATCCTTATTTTCCAGCTTCACGCTGATCTTTCCATCCTGCGGCCTCCGGCTTTCTGCGATATCCATCTCCGCCAATATCTTGACTCTTGAGATGACCGCGTTCTGCAGTTTCTTCGGCAGGCTGTGCACTTCATGCAGAATTCCGTCGATACGGTAGCGCACGCGCAGGGCCTCCATCTCCGGCTCAATATGTATATCCGATACGCGGTCCTTGACTGCTTCGGAAATCAAAATATTCACCAATTTTATTACCGGCGGCTCCTCGGCCGACTCCAGTAAAAACCCTTTATCAACCGGCAACTTTTTGCTTTCAATGCTCTTTACAATCTCTTCAACGGAATTACCCTGGCCATAATAAAAATCCATGACCTTATCGATACTTTTCGAAGAGACAAGCACCGGATCCACCGAACCAACCTTGCTGATCCTGCGGATATGGTCAAGCGCCTGGATATCGCTGGGATCAACCATCCCAACTGTCAAGGTGTCCATAATCTTAAAAAGCGGGACTGCTTTATATTTATTGGCGATATTTTCCGGAATAAGCTTGGTAAGCTCGGCGTCAATAACATAATCCTCCAGGTCCATATACAGGAAACCCGAGGCATTGGCCCTGGCTTCGGCAATATCCTCCTCGGTGATAAAGCCTAACTTCTCCAAAGCCTTTTCAAGCTTCATCCCGGTGCGCTTTACCTCATCCTTAGCCTTCTCTACCTGCGCCTGGGTGATTAAATTCTGTTTTAATAATAAATCGATTATCTCCATCTTTACTTCCTCTTTTTCATTTCTTCAATAGTTGATCTACTTTAGCTAAAAGTATATCCGGCTCAAACGGCTTAGTTATATAAGCGTCCGCCCCTACTTCTTCCCCTAGCTTTATATCAGATTCCTGGGCGCGCGCCGTAAACAATATGATCGGTATCTGCTTATGCCTTTCGTCAAATTTAAGCATACGGCAAACCTTGTAACCATCAATTTTCGGAAGCATAAGGTCAAGAATGATTAAATCCGGTTTCTCAGTACGCGCCTTATCCAGCCCCTCCTGGCCGTCTGAAGCGGAAATAACCTGATAATCGCATGCCTCCAATCTCATAGTAAGCATCTCTATGATCCCCGGTTCATCATCGACAATCAACACCCTGGCTTTATCCATATTTATTCAGTTAAGTTTAAACTAACCTTGCTTTATTTACCAACTCCTGATAGTTACTAGCCTCCTCAGGATAAACAGCCAAACCAAAATTTATTTTTATATCTTTGCTAAGATTGACAGTTTCAAAATAGCTTCTTAATGCCTGTTCAATCCTGCCCTGCACGACAAGAGCGCTATTTTTGTCAGAATCCCGCATAATAATAAAGAATTCCCGCGGGTATTTCAAAACCAGGTCTTTGCCTCTGTACAACTGGGCCTTGATAGTCTTGAACAAATCTTCCGCTAAACCATCATATGTGTCTTTTATTTTATCAGAATAACTAAAAGTTACAACGGCTAAAGTCAGATGCGTATTGGACTTAAATGCTGCCTCAACAGCGTCTTCAATATGCTCCCTGGCGTTTTCATTCTCGTGATATTTAGGCAGGGTAAAAATAAATTTTGTGCCTTTGTCAAGCTCGCTTTCTACCCGAATCTTTCCTCTATGCAATTCGATAAGGCCTTTGGCGATAGAAAGCCCTAGGCCCGTGCCCTTCTCCCCTCCTCCGGGAGACCGGCCAAATTGCAGGAACTTGGTAAATACCTTAGGTAGGTCTTCTGCCGCGATACCAATTCCTGTGTCGCCAATTGTAAACTCCACTTCATTTTCTCTTTGCTCCAGCGAAACATCAACGTGCCCTTTTTCGGTAAATTTAAGGGAATTGCCGATCAAATTAGTAAATACCTGGATCATTCTGTCTTCATCAACATACAAATTTAAACCTTGCCCCTTGGGTAAATTAACTCTTAACTCCAGGCCTTTTTCTCTCGCCATAATTTGAAACGAAGCAACGATGGTCTTTATCAAAACTTCAATATCGACAACCTTCTTCCTAAGCTCCACCCTGCCGCTTTCAATCTTGGAGATATCCAGAAGGCTGTTGATAATCCTTGCCAGGCGGTCAATATTATCTTTAGAAGTAGTAAGGACTTTACTCTGCTTAAGATTAATGCTTCCGGCAACTCCATCCAAAACCAAGCTGATGCCTTCCTTGGTTATGGAAAGCGGAGTACGCAACTCATGGGAAACAACAGAAATAAAATCATTTTTTAATTGGTCCAGCTTTTCCAATGCGATATTCTTTTGCCTTAACTCTTCCAGTATCCTTTTGCGTTCGGTAATATCGCGCACATTCGCCTGTAACAGCGTCTCTCCGCTGATTCTAAGCCTTGAAAGCAGGACTGTCGCTATAAACTCCCTTCCGTCCACTCGTCTATGTGTCCATTCAAATAAGTTTGAGCCTTTTTCCACCGCCAACATTATCATTTCCCGGGCTTTATCCGATGACCTTGAGCCATCCGGCTGGAATTCCGGAGAGAGGTCTGCCGGCGACCTGGATTTAAAATCTTCTTCATCCCGACAACCAAATATTTCTATAGCCGCGGGGTTTCCGGAAAGAAACCCGTTATCAGGCAGCAACAGCATAACCGCATCCCTTGATTCGCTAAACAACAAGCGGTACCGCTCTTCGCTTTTATTCAAATTTTCTTCGGTTTTCTTGCGCAGGGCAATTTCATTATTGAGTTTATCAATAGTAGTAAATGTCCCTTTAAGGCTGTCTAACATCAAATTAAAAGAACCGGCTAATTCCTCAATCTCATCATTTGTCTTAATCTCCACCTTATAATCCAAATTGCCTAAAGCGACTTTCTCGGTAGCATCGCGTAATTTTAATATTGGTTTAACCAGTATCAAGCCAAGAAAAGATCCGATTGATATGACTATCGCCAGTATAATCAATGCCATCAGGATAAAGCCAAAGATCAACTTCAACAACGGAGCAAATACCTCATCCTCATTTTAAACTAAGCATATCCACCATTCTGTCCCGCTATTCAATAGGTCCGGATGGTCGATTTTAAAATAAGAAATAAACATCTTTTTTTTATGCAGCTGGTCTATTTCAGCAGCTAAAAGATACCCGCTATTTTGACTGATAATCTTTTTAAAAACTTGGTCGGGAAGCTTTGCCTCCAACGAACCGGTACCGGTATGGAATATTAAATAACCCCGTTTATCCATAAGCTCTACATGGCCGCTCTTACCAATATTAAAGTTTTCCAGGGGAGAAAATAGGCGGCTGATTTCCAGGGTATTTTTACAAACGCCGATTACCTCTTGCGATTTATTCTTAATGGGAACGGAGAATGCTATACTCATTGTTTTGCTCGATACGTCAAATCCAATTTTATCCAGAAAAACACTTCCTTTGCCGTTATTAAAAGATTTTTGCCACCATTCTTCATCACCTTGATAAAAATCGCTTGTTCTGCCTGACGCGGCGACTAATCCGCCGTATCTATCAGTCATAAAAATTTCTGCGATACTCGGATCGTCTTGTGCTAATTCTCTCAATCGGTCCCCAACTGTACTCTTGGTGTATTCTGCGATTAAAGGGTCATCATTGGCAGCTTCAACCCACCCCTCATCCATATCTTTAAAATACGCTTCTTTTCTTTCATTACTCATCCCCTCATATCTTAAGTTGTATTCTTCAACCTTAAGCAAACGCTCCGGAGAAGACATAAATACCTCGGTGCTCTTTATTTCCCTGCTAATGATCCTATCCATAGCGCCGCCTAAAAGCCTGGCCATCGCTATATAATCCCGGCTGATAGTCTGGCGTAAAAGGCTATATTCCGACCAATACATCAAAGACAGGCCTAAAAACCCTATAACAAGAGAAGATATAAGAATGAAGGCTGTGATTTTTTGATTAATAGTAAATCTGCGTTTTCCCATATTGTTTATTTTACCTCAATAACCTTATAATATCAAGACGCTTTACGTAACTAACCACGTCTCTTTGACTTACAAAACAATTACTTAAATTCGACATAAAACAATTGTTTTGTGTCTTTATATACAGGCGGTTATATAAACGTATTTTAAAATACCCTTACCAGTGTTTTTGAGGTCGTGGTCGGTCTTAGGCGGGATATAGACAAAGCAGTTCTTTTTTACTTTAATTTTGGAGCCTTTTCCATACGACACTTGTGCCTGGCCCTCTAAAATAATCAAGGCCTCCTCTTTATTTTTAGTGTTATGCAGGCCAACTGACTCTTTGCTTTTTAAAGTTACAAATCCGGAGGCTAAGCCATATGGCTTGCTTGATTCCCCAAACAAACGTAAAAATCTTTGCCTGCCTTTAAGGGGCGTACAAAAAACTTTTCGGGCGCCTCTATCTGCTTTCATATCAGTGCTCCTCATTATGATGATCCAAATGCACATGCGGATGGATATGCGTCTTGTCTTTATGCCTGTGGCTGTGGATATGCACAAGGTTATTAGCGGTAAGCAAATCCAGGTCATTTAAAATATTATCCGCCTGGCCAAACTTAACTATTTCTTTGTCCGCTCCAAAAACATAAACTATATCCGAGATCTCCCCTACAATATGCAGGTCATGCGTAGAGGTGATAATTGTTTTTCCGGCAACATTCTCATCCAGAAGCAGGTCGATAATATGCCTTGTAGTTGACGGATCAAGCCCGGCTGTCGGTTCATCCAGGATAATGACATCCGGTTCGATGATTAAAGTGGATGCTAAGGCTACTTTACGCTTCTCTCCTATGCTTAATTGATTCGGCGATCTGTCCAGCAAACCCTGGATCCCCAATATAGTTACGAGTCTTTCCAACCGGCCCTGGATCTCGTTTTTCGCTACACCCAGTTGCAGGGGCCCAAAGATAATATCCTCTTTAACGCTCGGGCAAAACAACTGCACATCAGGGTTCTGAAAAACAAACCCTACTTTACGCCTGAAATTACGGGAGAACTCGATATCATTAAAACTTTTCTCATTTAAATCATTACCGCAGAAATTAACCGCCCCTTTATCCGCGAAAATCAGGCCGTCCAGAAGATGCAAAAGCGTGGATTTACCTGAACCGTTTGCCCCGATAATGGAAATCTTTTCACCCTGTTTAATATCGATATCCACGGCAGTCAATGCCGGAAATTTCCCTAAATAAGAAAACCATATATTCTTTAATGAAAAAACCGGATAATCCATATTAACGTTACTCCTGTAAATGCCAGCCACAGCCAATCCCTAAAGCGCGCCCGGGAATCATCCAAAACATAAGGCTGCCCGCTGTATCCCCGGGAAATCATGGCCTTGTACACATCTTCATTCAGACGGCAGGAACGCACCCAAAGAAAAGCGATATTCCAGCCGACTATTTGCTGTCCTTTTCTATAATGCGCAACTGAGCCCACCCTGCTCTTAATGGCTAGATACGTATTCTCGATTATTCCTATAAGAAGATAAATATAACGATAACAGATTCCCAGGGTCATCACAAAAACCTGGGGGATCCCAAAAGTACGCAAGGCCTTCAACAACTCAAAATGCCGCGTAGTGATGCTCAATAACACGGCAAAAGAAACCGTAGTGGCAACGCGCAAAACAAATAACAAAACAGTTAATAGCCCTGGCCGGGTAATTACCAGGAAAAGGCCTGCGATTTTAAAACTGAACAATTCCGCTCCGGGAGTAAAATTACTGAATAATGCAGGCAGCGCGATAAATAACGAAAATAACGGGATAAATACCCAGGTGCGCTTCAAGAAAAAACCCAGGCCGACTTTAGAAATGACAGCCAGAAATAAACAAAATAAATACAGGCACAAGACAACTAAGATATTTTTTGTTAAGAGTGTCGCGATGATCAGTAGAACAAAACTTAGCGCTTTTATCCGCTGGTCCAGGGATTGCATAAACCCGTCTTTTAAAGCATATTCCTCGGCAAATAACGAGGTTTTAATAAATGACAAAACTCCCATCAAGGAACGTTCAATGAACCCGTTACAGGAGGATTTTTTTATCATTGTATATATTCGTAAGCGGCGTAAGAGCTGCGCACATACGGGCCGCTTTTTACAAATGCAAATCCCCGCCTGAGGGCTTCATCCTTATATTCCTGAAAGGCCTCAGGCCTGACATACTCCTGCACGGGAAAGTGTTTATTACTCGGCGCAAGATACTGGCCAATGCTCAATAACGAGCAGCCTGCTTTGATAAGGTCATCAAAAACTGAAAACACCTCATCTTTTTTCTCACCCAGGCCAAGCATGATCCCGGATTTAAGAGGTATCCCCGGAGCAATATGTTTTAACATGCTTAATACCTCCAGAGAACGCCGATATATCGCTCCCTGCGGCCGGATATCTTTATACAACCGCGGCACTGTTTCCATATTATGGGCGATGATATCGGGGCTTGCTTGCGCCAGCGCGCCTAAAGACTTCTCATCGGCGTTAAAATCCGGTATAAGCGTTTCAATTGAAACTTTGCTGGTTAGAGCGCGCAGGCGTAAAATAGTTTCTACAAATACCGAGGCCCCTCCGTCAGCTAAATCATCACGGGTAACACTGGTAATGACCACATGCTTTAGCCCCATCTTCTGCACAGCCTCAACAATACGCCTTGGCTCGTCAGCATCAGGAGCAAGCGGCCGGCCCTTAGCCACCCCGCAAAAACGGCAAGCCCGCGTGCAGATTGCCCCAAGAATAATAAATGTCGCCTGCCCTTTATTAAAACATTCCCCCATATTCGGGCAGAGCGCCTCTTCGCAAACCGTATGCAGCCGCAGGCCTTTAAGTAAATTCTTAACCTGGCTGCAATCCCTAAGCGAAATCTTCTTATTAAGCCACTCCGGCCTCTGTAGACAGTCTATATAAACCATTGCAATATAATCAGTTACATAACAAATACTTCACTCTCCATCCACTAACCTACAAATATTACCAAAAGTATTTCTTCCATAAATAGATGATACACATAGAATTACATACACTGTCTACAATCTTCTAAACTAACTCCATATACACAAGCCAAAGCATCGATAAGCCTCTGCTCCAGGGAATGCCTGTCCGGAAGAACTACCAACTCTTCAGCCAATGCTGTGGCCCCTGAAGCAATATTATCCGGCAGTAAGCGTACATAACGGCGCAAAAAATCCCAATCGATGCTAAGCGGGATAGAACCATGCTGGAATACAGCCTGGCGCCTGCGTTTCTGGGCATTGCCTCCAATTTTCCTTCCGCCGATAACAATATCATATTTTTCATGCGAAGCGCTGCATAATTGATGCGGCAGGCTCCTCATCTTAAAATCATCAGCCTCCAGGGCGAAAGAAACATTTAAACCAAGGGATTTATAAAAATAAATCAGGAAAGCGCAAATCTGCCGGTAGGAAACAAAAACTTTTTTTTCTTCGCCGATATCTTCTTTAGAACAAACAAGACTGTAAGTAATCTCGTTATGATGAAAGAGTATGCCGCCGCCGGTAATTCTTTGCGCGATCTGCACGCCGTCACGCTGGCATAATTTCAGGTCGAGCTGGCTTTCAGGATTCTGCCCTATCCCATACGTAAAGGAAGGCCCCTGCCATCCATATATCCGCAGCGACGGAATACCATCTTCTATATAACGATGGAATATTTTCTCATCCAACGCCATATTATATTCGGCGCTTGCCGGCATTGAACGGATAAGCCTGAATCTCTTCATGATTTTCTTATTTTTACTGCCAGCGCAAATTTGGTTCCCGGGCGGCTTTTGTTTCATCAAGCCGCTTAACCGGCATATAGAGCGGGGCTAAATGCAAAGCCTCAGGGTTGGATTTAGCAAGCAATGCCGCTTCGATCAAACACTCAATAAAGGCATCAAGCGTTTCCTTGCTCTCGGTTTCTGTCGGCTCAATCATCATTGCCTCTTTTACGATTAAAGGGAAATAGATCGTCGGCGGATGGAATCCTTTATCAATAAGATATTTGGAGATATCTAAAGCATGCACCCCTTGCTCTAACTGACTGGCCGCAGACAAAACACATTCATGCATACATCTTTTGCCGTAAGCCGGCACGTAATAATCTTTCAGGCGGCTGAGGCAATAATTCGCGCTTAAAACCGCGTTTTCACTGGCCTCAATAAGCCCGGACCTTCCTAAACATAAAATATACGCGTATGCTTTTAAGATCACGCCAAAGTTACCGTAAAAAGGAGCGATATAACCAATGGATTTATGTTTATGATAATCTAAAGCGAATGTCCCGTCAGAACGGCGGATAACCCTTGATATAGGAAGGAAATCCGCTAACTTTTCACACACCCCTACCGGCCCTGCTCCCGGGCCTCCTCCGCCATGCGGAGTAGCAAATGTCTTATGCAGGTTAAGATGTATTACATCAAAACCAATGTCTCCCGGACGGCATTTTCCCAGTATCGCGTTGAGGTTAGCTCCGTCATAATACATCAATGCCCCTACTTCATGCGCTAGATCCGAGATCTCTTTTATTTTAGGATTAAAAAATCCAAGCGTATCCGGGCAGGTAAGCATGACCGCGGCGGTTTCCCGGTTTAGGGCCTTTTTATATGCGTTCATATCCAGGAAACCGTCTTTATCCGTCGGGATAACTACCACGTTATAGCCGGCAATTGCCGCGCTGGCAGGATTAGTGCCATGCGAAGAATCCGGGATAATAATATGTTTTCTCCGCTCTCCATTATTCTTATGGTATGCGGCAATCAACATTACCCCGGTTAACTCACCGTGCGCTCCGGCAAGCGGTTGAGTAGTAAAAGCATACATCCCGGTTATTTCGCTGAGCAATCTTTCCGTATTATACAAGACCTCCAAAGAACCCTGGGCGAGCATCCCCCCTCCCAGAAGCTGGGGCAGCAAAGGATGCAGGTCGCTGAAACCCTCCAGCGCGCAGGCCTTCTCGGTAAATTTAGGATTGTATTTCATGGTGCAGGAACCTAAAGGATAAAAATTCGTATCCACCGAAAAATTCAGGCGGCTTAAATTAGAAAAATGGCGTACCACGTCTAATTCAGAAACTTCAGGCAAAGCAGCTGCCTGTTTACGGCAATATTTTTCAGCTAAGCCGGGAGCTATCGGCACATCTATCTCGGGCAGCGCAAACCCTTTCCGGCCGGGCCGGCTTTTCTCAAAGATTAACTGCATAGCGCTGCCTCCAGGCTGTTGGCAAATTGCACAATCTCTTCTTTGGTGCGTTTTTCCGTAACCGCGACCAAAAGATAGTTATCTAAACCCTTATAAAATCTACCCAGCGGGAAACCGCAGGCAAACCCCTTATCAATCAAGCTGCAAACTACTTCATCGGCATTCTTGGGCAGGCAGACCGTAAATTCATTAAATGTCGGCGCGCTGCGCTTAACCTTTACCCCGGTGACTTTATCTAATGTTGCCTTGGCAAACTCCGCCTTCTGATAATTTAACCTGGCCAGCTCATAAAAACCGGACTTACCCAAAAGGCAGGTATATATCAAGGCGCGCAAAGCGCAAAGCGCCTCGTTAGAACAGATATTTGAGGTTGCCCTCTCTCTGCGGATATGCTGTTCGCGCGCCTGCAGGGTCAAAACAAAACCCCGCTTGTTATCTTTATCCGCGGTTGCCCCTGCTATCCTGCCGGGCAGCTGGCGCATATGCTCTTTTTTTACCGCGATAAAACCCAGATATGGCCCGCCGAAAGACAAAGGTATACCTAAACTCTGGCCCTCCCCGGTTGCAATATCAATACCCATCTCCCCCGGGCTTTTGAGCATGCCCAGAGAAACCGGATAAACTGAAGCGATTGCCAGCGCCCCGCATTTATGCACGCGTTCGGCGATATCGGAAAAATCATCCACTGCCCCGAAAAAATTAGGGTTCTGCACAATCACTGCCGCGGTCTTCTCATCCAAATGTTTATAAATGTCCTCTCGGCAAGCCTGGCCGTGCGCTACCGGAGTTTCTACAAATTCAATGGAAAGATTGGACGTGTAAGCGTAAAGCATGGTGCGGTAAATTAAACTTACGCCGCTGTCGACAATTATCTTTTTTCTTCCGGACAGCCTTACCGCCATCATCGCCGCTTCATAGAGCGCTGTGCCGCCGTCATAAAGAGAGGCGTTGGAAACGTCCAGGCCGGTTAATTCGCAGATCACCGTCTGGTATTCATAGATTGCCTGAAGCCAGCCTTGCGAACATTCAGGCTGATAAGGGGTATATGCCGTATAAAATTCAGCGCGTCCGGCTAATGCGTCAACCGCCGCCGGGATATAGTGGTCATAAAAACCTCCGCCCACAAAATCCGTAAGATTAGTGGCGTTTTTACGGCTAAGAATCTTTAAATGTTCCATTACCTCAAATTCGGATTTACCTTCCGGGATATTAAAAGACTTCGGCCGCAGCGCCGCCGGGATATGCTTAAAAAGGTCATCAACACTTTCTACGCCGATAGTTTTAAGCATCTGCTTCTTTTCTAATTCTGTGTGCGGGATATAGTTCATTTAGATAAGCCTTGTATGTATTCTTTATATTGAACAGGATTCATAAGTGTTTTCTTTTCTTCTAAATCAGCAATTTTAATTACCGCAAACCACCCTGCCTCATAAGCGGATTTGTTCACCAACTCCGGATGAGCAGTTAATTCCGCGTTAGCCTTGAGCACTTCGCCTGAAAGCGGCGCGTAAACATCTGAAGCGGCCTTTACTGATTCAACAGTCGCGCACCAGGCGGATTGCTTAACCTGAGCCCCTGGCTTTGGCAGATCGATAAAGGTAATATCGCCGAGAGAATGCTGAGCGAAATCAGTTATCCCTATTGTTGCCTTATCCCCATCAAGCTTGGCCCACTCATGGTCTTTAGTGTATAAAAGATTATCCGGTACGGTCATTTTATTTCTCCTGATTTTGCGCTGCCGTTTTTATAGAAAGGTTTGCGCGTGGTTTTGGCGTTTATAACAATTGAGTTTTCACAAAGAGTAATTTCTTCCCCGGAAGGAATTTCACAATCGGCATAACCCATCCCGATGCCAACTCCCAGGCTGGGTGAAAACGAACCACTGGTTACCGCTCCCACATCCTTACCTTTATAGACTATACGGTAATTATGGCGGGGTGAACGCCGGGAATCAGCGATAAAACAGAGCATCCTGCGGGTAACTCCATCTTGCTTTTGTTTTAAGAGGCTGGATTTTCCGATAAACTCCTTCTCCCAATCTACAAAATACCCCAGCCCTGCCTCTAATGGAGTGGTTTTTTCATCTATATCCTGCCCATAAAGGCTGTAACCCATCTCCAGGCGCAATGTATCGCGCGCCCCAAGGCCTATAGGTTTAACCCGCCGGTCACTAAGTAATTTCTCCCATAATTCCGGGATCTTATTATTCGGCATATACAATTCATAACCCAGCTCTCCGGTGTATCCCGTGCGGCTGATAATAATCTCTTCGCCCAGCAGCGTAAAATAATCGAAAGTATAATACCTCAAGCCTTTAATCCCCGGCCCAACTAAATCTGTTAATACCTCTGCGGCAAGCGGCCCCTGCAAATCAAGCTTGCCCAGCGACTGGGAAACATTCTCAAGGAGCCTTGCGCCGGTTAAATGTTTTTTTAGATGGGAAAAATCCTTATCAGTAGTGGCGGCATTAACTACAATCATCCACTCAGAACTGCCGATTCTATAAACAAGCAAGTCATCGATAATGCCTCCCTGCTCATTAAGCATAAACCCGTAACGGCAGGAATCTAACGGCATTCCCTCAAGGTTAACCGTCACTAAATTACCAAGGTTGCTCTTGGTTAAATCCGCCTGGATAATAAACTCGCCCATATGGCAGATATCGAATAACCCGGCGTTTTTACGCACCCAGTTATGCTCTTCAATTATTCCGCTATATTGAATAGGCATTAGCCAGCCGCCAAAAGGCGCAAGCTTAGCGGTCAATTTCTTATGATTATTGACAAGGGGGGTTTCAGCAAGTGCTAAATTTTCATTCATCCGCTTAAACTTTCTAAATTGGGAAAATAATTATTATATTTTTGAGGGGTAAATCTTTTATATTTATAACAAAAATAAACCAATATGTCAAGTAAGGACATAAGACGCTTTATATAACCAATGTAAACTCTTTGGTTTACGAAACAATTACTTACTTCTTTAGAAACTTACCTAATATAAACACCACGACAACGCAAATAAGTACCCCTATAACAGCTGAAGAAATATAAGCAAGGCTTAAGCTTGACAAAGGTTTATCTTCCCATCCCTTAAAGGCATAATCAGGGATCGGCGCGCTCCAAAGGTTTGAAAGCTTCCCCAGGCCCTTAGGGATATAACCAAGCAGCTCCTGCATCTGGCCGGTTCCCCACTCACCCCAAGCCGAGCCTGCCTTAAAATGTTCAGGTAGTAACAAACCCAGGGGAGACAAAATAATTAAGACACCAATAAAAAGCCAAAGTTTAGAAATGATCTTCATTGGATTTTTCTCCCTTCCGCCAAAAGCTCCAGGGCATGTTTTTGTAAATATTTTATTACCAAGGCAGTTACAATTGCCTCCACCCATCCAAAAAGCAAAAGATGCTCACCCAACATAGCAGGCAAAGCAACGTTTAAGCCATAAGGACAATACAAAGCTGCCCCGTTTGCTGTTTTATACAACATAGGCTGGATACCAAACATAAATCCGGTTATCCCGGCGGAGATATTAAGCGCGATATATCCGGCAATACCTGCGGCAACAACCCTTCTTCTTGAGTCTATCGGAGCTTTATAGCTGATTGCTTTATAAATATAATATCCGGCGAAAGGAAGCACAAACGCCATATTAAAACAATTCGCGCCTATGGCAGTGATCCCTCCGTCTCCAAACAGCAACGACTGAATCACAAGCGCTACTGTAATAGCGATACAGGCAGCCCATGGCCCAAGAAGTATCGCCACAAGCACCCCGCCTACCGCATGGCCGGTAGTGCCGCCCGGTATGGGAACATTGAACATCATGATCACAAAACTGAACGCCGCCCCTATCGCCAGCAAAGGCACCTGCCTGGAATCAAGGGTCTTCTTAACAATACGTGAAGCAGCTGTCCATATCGGCAGCATAATAAGATAAAGGAAGCCGCAAGTTGACGGCCCTAAATATCCATCTGGTATATGCATCCTATCTCCTTTCTGCGAATGCCCAATTAAAAAGTATAAACCCCGGTTAAAACCACCGAGTCATTGGCGTCTGTATTAGTTCCTGAAACTACCCTCTGGTAAGCTAATAAAAACTGCACCTTATCGCATGACCAGCCAATACCGGGAGATAAAGTCAGGTAATTTGCCGCCGTTGACGCAGCTCTTTGGCCATCCTGCCAAGTATCCCCCTGCACACACCCATTGGCTTCAAGCATCAGATTAAAACCTTTAGGTAAGAAATATTCTACCCCAAAATCATAATTAGTATAGCTGGCATACCTTGTTTTTACGCCATCCACCATCACCTTTTGGGGGAAGCTAAAAACAGCATCCGCGTGGAATAAAAATGGCTTAAGCTTTTTGGTCAGGATAAAACCAATCCCGGGATCCCAGGAACCGGTGCCCATAGAGTCGGTTTCCAATTTATCGGGGTTTAAATGCTGATATTTACCGGTAGGCATTTTAAGCTGGAACAAACCGGTTATATGAGGCAGCCAGCCTTTTTCTTCTATGGCGCAATAACGCAAAAACAAATAACTGTCCCCAAAACCGCTCTTACCGGCGCTTGCGCCATCCTGCCTGGTATAATTTTGTTGATAGACTGCCTGGGCGTCAATCTCTAACCTGTCGGTAACACCATATTGCATGAATAACTGCTCCTGGTACTGATACTGCCTGTCCCCTTTATTCAAACTGTGATATTTGCCGTCCGCATCAAAAGTACCTCTTGTCCTGTTGTAAAAAAAGAACGGCTGGATTACAAGCTCCCCCTTAGCGCAAAGCGGGGCTGTCCAAGTGGTCAGCGTGCCCGCTGAAACAGGATCCCACTCATCCTGCTGCGCATCCTCATGCGCATAAGAATCGGCATTCCAACAGCCCAACAACACCATCACCATTAAAATCAGACGCAGCATTTTTACTCCTTTCTGTGCTATCAATAAATATTTCGTGTTACTGTTGAATAAAAAAAATAACCCTTATATACCCTTGCCTGCGCTTGACATGCTCAAAGTAGCATGCTTTACCCCTTTAACGGATTTTAAGCTATCCGCTAAACGGCGCGCCTCTTTAGGGCTGCCCTTTAGCGCGATTATCTCCAAACAATTATTATGGTCCAGATGGATATGCTGCGAAGAAATAATCAGCTGGCCAAAATCATGCTGGATATCCATAAGCTTATTTACCAGTTCTCTTTTATGGTGGTTGTAAATTAAGGTAACTGCCCCGGCTATCTCATGGTTACCCTGCCACTGCTCCTGGATAAGCTCCTGGCGGATTAAATCGCGAAAGGCTTCTGAGCGGTTAGTGTATTTTCTATCCTTAATCAAGCGGTCAAACTTCATCAAGAGCTCTTTGTCTATTGAAACCCCAAAACGGATTAAAGGCATATCTTCCCTTTCCAAATAATGTGCTACTAATTTAATAATAGTAGCATGTCAGGTTTTAACTGTCAAGGCCTCTTTTTTCAGGATGAAGAATACCGGGATTGCGGATATCTCCACTACAACACTGATAATTATAACCGCCAATATTGAATGTTCATAAAGCAGGCCGGTAAATGCGCTGCCGATAAAAATCGCCAAGCCGTAAGCGGTATTAAATATCCCGTAACCGGTGCCCCTCTTCTTTAAAGGGGTCAGATCGGCAATCGCGGATTTCATAACTGTTTCATGAGCGCCCATAACAATCCCCCAGATTATTGCCCCGGTCAAAGCAAATGAAAACTTTGTGGAGAAAACAAATGCAGGTATAAATAAGGAGAAAACCGGAATAGCGATCAAGGTAACCAGTCCGGCCTTTTCATTGCCGCGCCTGGACTTAAAAATATCATAAGCCTTGCCAATAGCCAAAGCTGCCAATGCGTCAACCCCCATGGCTAAAGCGTAAAACAAAGGTATCTGCGCATCACTTAAGACATGTTTAGCTTTAAAGTGATAACCGATTAAAGCAAAATTAGCAAAACCAAGTGTAGTAATAAAGGTAAAGATTGTATAAATCCAGAAAACTTTACTTAGCTTATCTGTTTCCTGAGGCTTGGCTGCAGAAACCTCTAAAATTTCCGGATTAGGCAGGCGCCGGTACGCAAGTATTATGCAGAGCATTACCAAAATTAAGGGGATCCAAAGTAACGAATATCCGCGCTGATAATCTGGCAGAGCCCTATCCCCTTTACCGATAACCAGAAAAAGAATGGTAAAAATCAGCGGCCCGCTGATTGCGCCGATCTGATCGAGCACTTCAGCTATAGCAAAACCAAAGCCTGTTCCTACTTGTTTAGTGGCCTGGGACAGGATAGTGTCCTTTGCCGGGCTGCGCAAGGCCTTGCCTAATCTCTCAATAATAATAAAAATAACCGCTACCTGCCAGATACCGGTTAAAGCAAGTAACGGTACGCTGACCAACAGGCCATATCCAAGAAAAGTAAATAACCAATATGATTTAGTCTTGTCCGCGAAATATCCCGAAAACAAACGTATGGCGTAGCCCAGGAATTCGGCAACGCCGGCCACCAAACCTACTATCGCGGCGTTTGCGCCGAGAGTTTTAAGGTACGGGCCATTGACGCTGCGCGCCCCTTCATAAACCATATCCCCGAAAAGGCTCACTAAACCAAAAAGGAAAATAAGCTGAAACGCTGTTCTTTTTTTATTATTCATATTAATAAGACGCTTTATGTAATCTTATCATAATCAACGGGTTGTGCAACAATTCTTTCTCGAGGCCGGCCTCGTCTTTTGGGAAATAACCTGCCATGAATCTTTATTATCCTATTTATGAATTCCTTATTGCCTAATGGAACATCCAACATTCGAAACATTTCCTCCTCATTGCTATCAGAATTGCCCAAAAACTTCTTATAGGCCATACGTCTTAGATTGACATCTTGACCAAATTCATCAAAAATAGGGCTCTGCGTAGTAATCCCGTCCTGTTCTCCTAAGCAATAAAATCGCGCGCTGCTAAAAATATAGTCCTGTGCCTGAAAAACCATATTCGCCCTTACTGGATTTCTCTCAATATATCTGCCGCAAGCAAACAGATATTCTCCTTTCTGTACTGGCTGGAGCCTGAATCTCCCCTGCCACAAAAAACCCGAAGTAAAATATTTCTTATGGTAATAACACGTATAAGCACGGTTGATCCCGGCCATACAGCTGGATATACGCTCAGGCTCACCTATCTCTAATAAAAGATGATAATGATTCGGCATAAGCACCCAGTGGTAAATCTTAAGGTTAAATTTATCCCTGTATTCTTTAAGCAATTTTATAAAATAAAGATATTCCCCTGTCTCATTAAAAACCGCTTCTTTTTTATTCCCCCTGTTAATCAGATGAAAAATAAAAGAACCAGATAGTTGATGCTTTCTAGTATAAGTTGGCATATCCCTCCCTCCTTTTACTATCAAGAGACGTAAAAAAAGGATAATTCTAACAACTTTTTTGTATTCAAACATACTCCATAAAAAACAATCCCGCTCTTAGGATTATAGAATAAAAAGAATTGTTTCGGAACTTGTTTATTTACAAAAGGTTAGATAAAACGTCTTGAGGTTTAGCGGTAGAATTTGGGCTTGGGATATTTATAAGGCTTCTTTGTTTGGCCCTGCCTCGATTGTCCATGATGAGACTGGCGGCCGGAATGGTGATTGGATTTTTGAGCGGATTCACTGAATCTATCAAGAGTAAGCTCGGCATGTTTTGATACGGGCAAAGTAGCTTTAATAAGTTTCTCGATATCGGCTACATCATGCCCCTGATCAGGCGTAGCGAAAGAAATGGCGTGGCCCTTATGCCCTGCGCGGGCGGTACGTCCGATACGGTGCACATAATTCTCCGCGTCCTCAGGTAAATCATAATTAACCACCAGTTCAATGCCGGTAACATCAATACCCCGGGAAGCGATATCGGTAGCGACCAGCACCCTGTATTTACCGGATTTAAATCCCTCCAAAGCCTCCCGGCGCTGGCTAAGGGAACGGTTAGAATGGATCTCTGAAGCGGAATGCCCCATATCCCTGATTGATTTAACTATTTTTCTGGCGTTATGTTTAGTACGCGAAAACAAAAGTACTGAGCCATGATATTGAGCGAGCAGTTTCTTAAGCAGCTGTGATTTAGCCTCTTTTTTTACGATAAACAGCTCCTGGGTAACCTTTTCAGAGGTCGTCCCTGAAGGAGCTATTTCAACGCTCAAGGGCAATTTCATATATTTAG
>JBAZOE010000004.1:0-26151 GCA_041648875.1 Candidatus Omnitrophota bacterium | reverse complement strand
CGCTGCACGCCGAGCAAAACGCCCTTATCCAGGCATGCCTGCATGGGATAAGCGTTAAAGGGGCTGTTCTTTACGCTACCAACCAGCCTTGCGTTATCTGCGCTAAAATGCTGATTAATGCCGGGATAAAAGAGATTGTGATTGCCGAAGGTTACCCGGATAAAATGGCGCTGAGTTTTTTAAAACAGGCAAAGATAAAAATAAGGAAGATATGAAATGCCCGTTCTGCGGATATAAAGAGGATAAGGTAGTGGATTCCCGCGCTACAGCCGAGGAGTCGGCGGTCAGGCGCAGAAGGGAATGTTTGAAATGCGGCAAGCGTTTCACTACTTATGAATATATTGAAGAGGTTTCGCTGCTGGTGATCAAAAAAGACGGCCGCCGGGAGCCTTTTGACCGCAAAAAGATTTTAGCCGGCATAATCCGCGCCTGCGAAAAGCGTCCGGTGAGCGTGGAAAAGATGGAAGGGGTAGTTGTCCAGGTTGAGCATGCTATCCAGAAGAAAAACGACCGTGAAGTTTTATCCAGCAGGATAGGCGAGCTGGTTATGGAGAAGCTTAAGCAGATTGATGATGTTGCTTATGTGCGTTTTGCCTCGGTATACCGGCAGTTTAAGGATGTGGGGCAGTTTATGGTTGAGCTCAGGGATATTTTAGGCAAGGATAAGAAAAAGAAATAACGGGTCCTGTTTGCCGAGCCACCTCGCTGTGCTCTCCGCCTACGGCGGATGCGCGCAGCAAGGGCTTCGGCTCGACAACCACCCGTTATTAACAATGTTTTACAGTTGCCTAAAATATCATATGTATAGAGGAGTTGGCAATGGTAGAGATGGAGTTGAATAAAATTGTTATAGATGAAAAGCGGCATGATCAATTGATTGTTTTGAAAGAAAAAGGCGGCTCGCGTGTTTTGCCGATTGTTATCGGATTGAATGAAGCCTCGGCTATAAAATTAAAGATCAGCGGTTTTAATCCTCCCCGGCCGTTGACCCACGACTTGATTTATATAATGCTCAAGGATTTAAACGCTAGCGTAGAGAAAATTATTATCGATAAGCTGGAGGAGACTACATTTCATGCCAAGATTGTTATCAAGACAGGAAGCGGAGATTTGAAAATTATTGATGCCCGTCCTTCGGACAGCGTGGCCCTGGCAGTGAGGTTCCATGCTCCGATATTTGTAGAAGATGAGATTGTCAGGCAGTTTGAGGTGTTTGATAAAGACAAGCAGTAAAAAGCCCCCCTTAGATTAAAACTTATGATGCTTAACTTCAACGAAAACGACAAAGGTATTTTAAAGCCGGTTTATAATTTTGCCAAATCCAGGAAGGCGAAGTTATATCTTGTCGGAGGAGCTCTGCGTGATTTAATTTTAAACCGACGGAAAGAAAACCCGGATTTTGATTTTTGCCTGCCGTCCGGGGCAATAAATTTCGGCCGAAAACTTTCCCGGCAATTAAGGGCCGGCTTTGTGGTCCTGGATGAAGAGCATGCCGCTTGCCGCCTGGTAAAGAAGATCGGGGGCAGAGTTTATACCTTTGATTTTACGGATTTCCGCGCCAAGACTTTAGAAAAAGACCTTTTACACCGGGATTTTACCATAAACTCCATGGCTGTTGAGCTCAAAGATGTTTTTAGCGGCCAGGATTTGAACGCTTTAATTATTGATCCTTATTTTGGCAGGGAGGATCTTAAGCGTAAGACTATCCGGGCCTGCAGCAAGGATTCTTTTAAAGAAGACCCCCTAAGGATCTTACGCGCTTTTAGTTTTAGCTGTATGCTCGGCTTTGGTCTGGAAAAGGAAACGTTACGCCTGGCAAAAAAAGAAAAACATTTGATCAATTCGGTCTCAAGCGAGCGCATCCGCGAAGAATTGTTTAAAATCTTTGACAGCCTTACCGCCTATACTTCTTTAGCTGTCCTGGATAAGCTAAGGATTTTAGAGATCATTTTTCCCGAGATAAAACCTATGTCTGGCATCGGCCAGGGGCCGTATCATCACCTGGATGTCTGGCAGCATACCCTGGAAACTTTGAATCAGTTTGAGCTATTGTCGCGTTCTGTCAAACAAGACCCTGAGATAAGCAAATATCTGGCTGAAGAGCTTTCCAGCCAGCGTAAAAGGTCTAGCCTTTTGAAACTGGCTTGTATTTTGCATGATGTAGGAAAACCTAAGGCCTTGCGCAGGGAAAAAGGCAAAATCATCTTCCATGGCCATGAAAGGATAGGGTTGGGGTTAACCCGGATAATTTCGCGCAGGCTGAAATTAGCCAACGATGAAATTCGTTCCCTGGAAAGAATAGTCCTCTGGCATTTAAGGCCGGGCTACCTTGCGGATTGCATCCGGCCAACTGAGCGGGCAATCTTCAGGTATTTCCGCGATACCGGCGATGATGCCTTGGCAGTACTTTTATTATCGCTGGCTGACCAGCGCGCCACCAAGGGCCCATTGACTACGGCAGTCTCGCGCCTGCGCCATGAGAAAATAGTCAAGGCGTTAATCCACCGGTTATTAAAACAGAAAAACGAAAAGAAATTAGTCCGACTTTTAAACGGCAATGACATTATGCGTAAGTTCAAATTACCGCCTTCTCCTTTAATCGGCAAGGTGCTTGATGAATTGGAGGAAGCCCAGGCTATCGGTAAGGTTAAAAACAAGGCAGGGGCTTTGAAGCTGGCGGCTTCCATAATTAAGCGAAAGAAATGAAGAAGTTTATCATAATCGCCCTGATTTCAATTTTATTAATTTTTGCCGGGGTGGTTTATTTAAATAAAGTTTTCTTGCCCGGGAAAATAAAATCGCTTCTTGTATCGGCCCTGGCTCAACAAACCCACAAAGAAGTCAGCTTAGGTTCTTTAGAGTTTAATATATTCAAAGGTTTGGTTTTACGCGACCTGATTATCTCCGAAGGCCAAAATGTAATCTTGAGTACGCGCCAGGCAAATTGCGCTATTTTTATCTGGCCGGTTTTCCGCAAGCAGATTATCATCCCCAGTATAAATCTTAAAAGCCCTTATATCTTCTTGGAGCGCTTAAAAGACGGTTCTTTCAATCTTCAGGATTTTTTTACGCCCAAAAAATCTAAGCCGGAAAAATCTGGATTCAGGATATCGGTTTATAAGATAATCGTCTCTTCCGGCAGTATTCTTTTTCAGGATGAGACCCTGGCAGTCCAATCTAGAAAAGAGATAAAGAATATCCAGCTTAGCTTGGGCCTTGCTTTACCGGCAAGCGTAAAATTTAATTTCAAGGGGGAACTTCCCAATAACCCGCCGGCTTTTATCTATGCCTGGGGAGAATACAAGATTTTAAGCCGGCAGCTGTCGGCTAATTTGTCGGTGAATAACCTGCTGGTTAAGGATTTTGAGGCTTATTACAGCGGCTTTGGCCTGAATTTGATTTCAGGTTTAGTCGATGGCCAGGCAAAAATAAATCTTAAGGAACGGCTTTTGCATATAGATGTAACCGCAAAGGCCGCCAAGCTGGTTTTTGCCAAAGATAAGATCAGGGCAGGTTTAGATTTAGGCCTGACAACCAAAATCGATTATAGCCTGCAAACTAAAAAAATATCTTTTGACGGTAGTTGCGATATCCAGCAGGCAGGTATAAGCGGTTTAGATTTCTTTGGCGAATTAAAAAACCTTTATGGCAAAGTTGTTTTTAACGAACGTTCTTTGGTGGCGCAGGGCTTAAAGGCGGAGCTTTTGGGTATCCCGTTTGAGGTCAACCTGGGGATTAAGGATTTCAGAACTTTTGCCTTGAATATAAACACCAGCTTGAATTTGAGCTTTCTGCCGGGTATTGCCAAAGAGAAATTAAATTTTACGCATATCAGTACAGCCCTTGGTAAGGCGGAGTTATTCATCAAATTGCATCCGGATGGAAAAGGCGGCTGGGTAACCCAGGGTAGAGTGGATATCGCGGAGGCGGCCTTAAAATTAGCTAAGCATGATTTTCCGCTTGAGAATATTTTTGCGGCTTTTGAATTCAGCCAGCAGGGGTTTAGCTGGTCGGATGTAAAATTTAAGTATCAAGGCATGGATTATGAAAGCTGCGGAGAGCTTTCTAATTTCTCCGCGCCTAAAATAAGATTGCAGTTATCTTCCCGGGATTTGTCTTTGACCGGAGTCTTTGAATTTACCGGCAAGAAAATCAAAATTACCCAGGCCAAGGGCAAATATCTTGATTCGCAGTTTTTAATCGACGCCGATATTGATAATTCTGACCCTGCCGGGCCGCAGGTAGAGGCTGGCGGGAAAATCAACTTAAACCTTGCATCTTTAAGCGGGGCGCTGGAGAAGAAATATCCCGCTATAAAAAATATACAGCCAAAGGGGCAGTTGGGCGTGCAGTTTAATTTAAGCGGCCCGGTTTATGATCCCAAGAATTGTTTTATCCGGGCAAAGTTTTCCAGCGATAACTTTTCCATATACGGCTTAAACGTTCAGGAGTTCCTGGCGGATTATTCCCAGGAGAATAAAATAGCCAGGATAAGTTCAATGCGCGCCGCTTTTTACGGCGGGGTAATTACCGGGGGGGCTTCGCTTAACCTTGATACTGTTAATTTGCCGTATTACATGGAACTTCAGGCAGGCGGAGTCAGGCTGGATAAGCTAAAAGAGGATACTTTATCCAAAAATAAAAATATCTCCGGGATTTTCCAGGGGGCAATGAAGCTTAGCGGTTTCTCGGGAGATTTAAATAAACTTAGCGGTTCAGGAGAATTTTCTGTTAAAGAAGGGAAGCTTTGGGAATTGAATTTGTTCCAGGGGATAGGAAAACTGTTGTTTGCCAAGGACCTGGGCAGTATCGATCTTTCAGAGTGCGCCTGTGCTTTCCTGGTAAAAAACAGCTCTGTTTATACGGATAACCTGAAATTAAAAGGTAATGTCGCTGAGCTCTCCGGCGCCTTAAGAATCGGCTTTAATGGTTCTCTCGACGGGTCTTTAGATGTGGATATCTTAAGCGAGATGGTCCCCTTAAGCGGCACATTAAAGGATGTTACTACCGCGATTATGGGGCAGGTAGGTAAAATCGGGGCAATTAAATTAAGCGGATCGCTCCAGGAGCCAAAATATTCTTTCAGGCCGGCGGTAACTAATATCATTAAAGGGCTTGCGGATGTATTTTTTGGCAAGAAGCCTTAGTATTTCCTTTGAAGAGAAAATAGAGGGGTAATATCCGGATGCAAATGCGGGAATGTAAGCTGGTGTTGTTTATTTTTTCTATCTGTTTTTTTATCCGGGGATATTGGCCGGATGTGTACGCGGAATCCACCGAGGATACGGAAGATCCCGCCTATCGCCAGAAACTCGGGCATGTCATAGAAGAAAAAGAGGAAGACTTTCCTTATGAATTAGATAGCTATGTGCGTTATATGCCTTCACGGGGAGCGCGTTCCCAGGCGGGCAAGGTGGCGGTTACGGATTCAGCTTCCGAGTTTAGTTATGATTTTAAGGCCTTTGGAAAGTTACCGGTAGAGTTTGCGGCCGGCACAAGGTATATAGGGATACATAATACAACCGGCGTAAAACTGCCGGCGCGCTTAACCCAGGTATCTGCCGGCGTCGAAACTACCCTGCCGTTCTTTTTTGATAAAACTTATTTTACCTTAGGGGCCGCACCGTCGTTTTACACGGATAATTGGAACCTTAATTCTGCCTCTTTTCGCATACCACAGCGCTACTTTTTTATTTACCAGCCGGATCAAAAATGGATTTTTATCTGCGGGGTAGGTGTTTTCCCGGGTTTTGAAGACGTGGTCGAGCCGATCCTGGGTTTTATCTATAAACCTGATTCCAGGCTTACTTTCAATATTGTCCCCAGCAGGCCGGAAATCACTTATGCTGTAAATGACAAGTTGACTCTGCTGCTTGAGGCGGAAATGTCAGCGGATGAGTTTGAGGTGGGCAAAGATAACCTTAAAAATGTGGTGCTTGAATATAATGAAACGCATTTAGGCATGGGGTTTAAATATCAAGTGAATAAATATATCCAAACATCAGTTTCCGCAGGTTGCATCTTCAACCGCTCTATTAAATACAGGGATGAAAATTTGGGCAAGGTAGGCATTAAAAACGGTTTATATACTGAATTGCGCCTGGATATATCGGTATGAGCGCCAGCAGAATATTAAGGACTTTAAGATTTATTAAAGCTCAGATCAGGACTTTTGTTGTCCCTTCGGTTACCCAGTTTTCTAAGAGCAAGGACCCTTATCGTGTTTTAATTTCCTGCCTGCTTTCTCTGCGCACAAAAGACAGGACCACAATCCAGGCCAGCCAAAGGTTGTTTAAGATTGCAGATAAACCTGAAAGTATGATAAAATTAACTGCAGGAAGGATCCAGAAATTAATCTATCCGGTGGGATTTTACCGCAACAAAAGCAAGGTAATATTGAATTTAAGTAAAAAGTTATTGGAGGATTTTTTCGGCAAAGTCCCTGATACGCTAAATGAGCTTTTAGGATTAAAGGGAGTAGGCAGAAAGACAGCTAATCTGGTTTTAGGTTTGGGATTTGGCATCCCCGCTATTTGCGTGGATACGCATGTGCACAGGATCTCAAACCGGCTGGGCTGGGTAAAAACGAGCAGCCCCGAAGAAACAGAGTTTGCCCTGCAGGAAATTATTCCCAAGGGAGAATGGATCGAGTTAAATACTCTCCTGGTGACCTTCGGCCAGAATATATGTTTACCTGTTTCGCCCTTTTGCAGCAAATGCAATGTTTATGGGTTTTGTAAAAGAATAGGCATAGATAAATCGCGTTAACTTAGGCAAAGAAAATGAAACCTTTTAACAAAAATATTCTTTTGGCACTGTTATCTTTAAGTTTATTTAGTTTTAAAAACCAGGCAGGGGCAGACACCCTTTATTTAAAAAACGGCCGCAGCATTGAGGGGTTGGTTAAGAAAGAAGACGCGGACAATGTTGAATTGGAGATTAGCTTTGGTTCAATGAAATTATCTAGAAAGCAGATAGGCCGCATTGACAGGTCTTCTCCTAAGGAGGCTGAACTAATCAGACAGCAATGGGCTGATGAGAAAATAAAAGCGCAGGAAAGGGCAAGGGAGGCGGAGCTAATAAGAGAGTATGAGCCGAAACAGGTAAGCGTGGATAAGCAAAGCGGACATGTTATGGTGGCGACTACTCTGAATAAGAAGGTCAAAGCCAATCTCATTTTAGATACCGGAGCCTCTTTAATAATATTGTCAAATAAAATAGCTGCTAATTTAGGTATTAATCTTAATTCCGATAGCGCTACCCCGGTAGAGTTGATAGTGGCCGATGGCCGCAGGATAAAGGCAAAGATGGTGGTTTTAGATAGTGTCGGCGTCCAGGATTCTGAAGTCAAAAATATAGAGGCGGCGATTTTGCCTGAAAAGGAAACCGCATCTATCCCCGAAGACGGGCTGCTAGGGATGTCTTTCTTGAAAAAATTTAATTTTAAAATTGACCAGAAAAACGACAAATTAATATTGGAGAAATTGTAAATGAAAACTTACACAGATTACCTTTATTTTAATACGGAAAAGAAGCAGGAATTTATCAATATTACGGACCAGGTGGAGAGCGCTTTGCGTAAAAGCGGCATCAATGAGGGGTTATGCCTGGTTAACCCCATGCATATTACTGCCAGTGTTTTTATTAATGATGACGAAAGCGGCCTGCATAAAGATTTTTCCATCTGGCTTGAAAAACTGGCTCCGTTTGGGAAAGACAAGTATCAGCATAATATGACCGGAGAAGATAACGGGGATGCGCATTTAAAACGCACGATCATGGGCAGGGAGGTAGTGGTGGCAATAACCAAGGGGAAGCTGGATTTCGGGCCCTGGGAGCAGATTTTCTACGGAGAGTTTGACGGGCAGCGCAAAAAGCGCGTACTGATAAAGATAATCGGCGAATAGCCGGCAGTTCTGCTAATAAATGATATTTTAGTTAACAGGGGGAGCAGAATGAAAATTAAAGATACTGAAATTAAAGTTGTCCTGGGAGATATCACTGAAATAAGGGCGGATGCTATTGTGAATGCCGCCAATAATAAGCTTCTCATGGGCGGCGGGGTTGCCGGCGTAATCAAGAAAAAGGGCGGTAAAATTATTGAGCAGGAGGCGCTTAAGAAAGGCCCGATAAAAATTGGAGAAGCGATTGCTACTTCCGCCGGAGAGCTGGCGGCAAAATACGTAATACACGCGGCGACGATGGGCATGGATTTTAAGACTGATGAAATAATGATTCGTGATGCTTGCAGGAATTCCCTAAAGCTGGCTGTGGAGTTGAAGATTAATTCTATTGTCTTTCCGGCTTTAGGATGCGGCACGGGAGGTTTTCCGCTTTTGGCTTCCGCAAAGATCATGGCACAGGAAGTATTAAAACTCTTGCGCGAGGAAGACGCTGCTTTAAAAGAGATTATTTTCTGCCTTTATGACCAGGAGGCGTTTACGGTTTTTAATAAAGGTGTTTTAGGTTATTTGGAGTACGTGACTACAAAGCTATCCGGTGGACCTTTTGTTACGGTGGACGCGATTATTGAATTGTCCGAAGGAATAGTAATTATCCAGCGGAGCAACCCGCCTTTTGGCTGGGCTCTTCCCGGTGGATTTGTGGATTACGGAGAAAGCCTTGAGGAGGCGGTAAAAAGAGAGGCAAAAGAAGAGACGAACCTGGATTTAACCGAGATAAAACAATTCCACACTTATTCAAACCCGCAGCGCGACCCCAGGTTTCATACTATCGGGACGGTTTTTACCGCTAAAGCAAAAGGCAGGCCTAAAGCAGGAGATGATGCAGCGGGTTTAAAGGTTATTAAGCCTGCCGAGATAAAGAAGTTGGATTTTGCTTTTGACCACAAAGATATCCTCCAGGACTATCTTAAAATTAAATAGGGACGTTTCTTAACCCAATCGGAGAAGTGTCCCCTATATGCGGACACTTCTCCGATTAAGATCAGAAACGTCCCTGGTTTTAACCTTCGCGGAGTTGTTTTTCGGCGTCAACAATATCGCGGTTTATTACGCGGATAGTTTCTTTTATCTTGTCTTTAAGCAGGTAAGAGGCAATCGGCGCCTGCGAGATTTCCCTTAAGACCTGCACACTCATCCTGAAATAACGTACTACCTCGCCTTCATCGCAATCAGTCATCTGCAAAGTCTTGTCAAAGTTTGTCCCGCGCAGCCAGGCTTCCATGCTTGAGCATAAATGAAAATATGGCAGCTTGCTGAAGGGGTAAATTTTATAACGGCGTTCTTTATCTTTTATCCTGTCGTAAGTTTCTTCGCAGGTGCGTTTAAGTGTGCGGCTGGATTTAGAGATGCTTGAGGGCATGCGTTGGTTTTTACGCGGCTCAAAGACAACCGCTGAAGCCACAACTCCTAATTCAAATTCATCTAATTGTTCAAGGATATTTTGGTCATATAACTCCGCCAGGACCAACTCATAACCGTAAACAGTCTTGGCGAACTTGCCTTTTTCCGTGAGCTTTCCCTCGTGGATGCAGCCTAATTCTTTAAGCAGCCTTAGTTTTGCATCCAGCAGGTTTAAGGCCTGTTTCTGTTCATTTTTACGCGATTGATAATAATGCAGGGAGAGGGGGTAGATTTTAAACAGTTCCTCCTGGTATTTTTCATAGAGGTTAAGGATAGTGGCATAAGATGTGTTGAACTGGCTTTTTACTTCTTCAGGTTTGCCGAAGATTATTCTTGAGACCTCCTCAAAGTTTATCCTCTGCGGGTTAATCCGCGTATAAACAAACCCCTCCTTGTCTATACCGCGTCTTCCGGCGCGGCCTGCCATTTGATAAAAATCGCGCGTTTTTAGATTACGCACGTATGTGCCGTAAAACTTACGCAGGCCGTCAAACATCACTGAACGGCTGGGCATGTTTATCCCTAAGGCAAAGGTTTCGGTAGTAAAAATAACCTTAAGCAGGCGGCTGGTAAAGAGCCTTTCAATTACTTCTTTTAGCGTAGGCAGCATTCCGGCGTGATGATAAGCAATGCCGCGCTGAACCAGGGGATAAAGCAGCTGCGCCGATTGTTCATGTTTTAAATTAAAACGTTCCAATAAATCTTCATACATCTGGGTGATGGCGCGGCTTTCCTTTGCGTCTAAAAATTTAAATCCGTATAAATCCTGGGCTAATTCCTCCGCGCGTTTACGGCTAAAGACAAAATATATCGCCGGCAATCCGTCGTTTGCACGCAGATAATCAATCAGGGAATTGAGCCTGTTGGGTTTGCTTGAGCGCAGGCGTTTAAGGCGCTCAATTTTATCCACGACTTCATTCTGGCACTGGAAGAGAAAATGCAAAGGCACCGGCCGGTTTTCCTCAATGACTACTTTAATGGTTTTATTATGGATAGATTCAATCCAGGAGGCGAATTGCTGGATATTGGGGATTGTCGCGGACAACCCTAGGAGATTCATGTGCTTGGGCAAAAAGATCAACGACTCTTCCCATACTGTGCCGCGTTCGGGGTTATCTATGTAATGGATCTCATCAAATATAACCCAGGAGTATTTGTTAAGGCTGTCCGGTTCATCTAGTATCTTGTTACGGAAGATCTCGGTAGTCATAATCAGTACCGGCGCCTGAGGATTGATGGAAACGTCCCCGGTAAGAATTCCGATATTATCTTTGAACTGCCCCTGGAAATCGCGGAACTTCTGGTTGGAGAGGGCTTTGATGGGCGCGGTATAGATTACGCCTTTTGAGCATTCTTCAGTCGCTATGCACGAAGAGATAATATGTTCGGCAATAGCGGTTTTGCCTGCGCCTGTTGGGGCTGAGACGATCACTGAATAGCCATGATTTATGTGGTCAATGGCTTCCTGTTGGAATCTGTCATATTGCATAAACTCATTATACCTAATTTTGTTGATTTATCTACGGAAAATAATATAATAAGGCAATGGGTTATGAGACGGCGTTTAAGAAGGCTTGGGGAGAAATATCTAAGTTTAAGCCTGCCAAGAATTTATCGGTTAAATTCATGGCGGATGAATATAGCGTAGATATTGGAGAAGGCAGGATCCTTTCTTTATCCTGCAATGCCCCGGCCAAGGAGCTTACAAGCATCCTGATCCTGCATTATCTGGCGCAGAAAATAAAGGGTTTAGCCGCGCCTGCCGGGAAATGGCTTACCTTCCGGGAACTCTCCGGGGTTGAGGGTTATTATGAGGCTTATCATAAACGCTGCATCGAGCCGGTAATCCGCAAGTACGGAAAGAACCCGGATGCCGTAAAAGAAGTTTTAGGAAGATTGCCGGCAGAGCTTGCCGAGGGAGGGGATGTCGCAATCCAGATTGAGGCCTTCGCCAATGTCCCGGTGTTGATAAAATTATGGAAGGCAGACAGCGAATTCGGGCCTGACGCCAACATGTATTTTGACGCCGGCATTAAGGATATTTTTTGCATTGAAGACATAATAGTCTTGGCCGGCCTTGTCGCGGCAGGATTATAAGGAGGGGTTAATGCGGAAGAAAATAATATTTTTATTTTTTCTGGCGTTGATGCTGGCCTGGGGGGGTTATCTCTACAGCGGCGATCTGGACCCGCGTTTACATTCCAAGGAAGAGGTTAAATGGCAGGTATCCTTCGGCAGGGATTATGATTATAGCAATGCTTTGGTGAGCCGGGCGGTGGACGGAGATACGCTTGTCTTGGAAAATAATGAGCGGGTGCGCCTGATCGGTATCGATACTCCGGAGATACATGAATCAAGCAAGCTTGCCCGGGATATCCAGCGAAGCGGCCAGGATAAGGCGGCCATAAAAGAATTGGGCATGCAGTCGTATGAATTTACCAAAAAGCTCGTTGAAGGACGGCGCGTGAGATTAGAGTTTGACGCGGAGAAATTTGATAAGTATAAGAGGCTGCTTGCCTATGTATATTTAAACGACGGGACATTCGTCAACGCGGAAATCGTAGAACAGGGTTACGCCTCACTTTTGACTATCCCGCCGAATGTAAAATACGCGGAATTATTTTCAACTTTATACCGGCAGGCGCGCGAAAATAAGCGCGGGCTCTGGAGGCAATAGGAGGAATTTATGTTAAGATATTTAACCGCAGGTGAATCGCACGGAAAAGCAATGGTGGCTATCCTGGAGGGTTTTCCCGCCGGGCTTAAGGTGGACGTAAACAGGATAAACAAGGAGCTAAAGCGCAGGCAGTCCGGATTTGGCAGGGGCAGGCGCATGCAAATAGAAAATGACCGGGTGGAAATAACCTCCGGACTGAAGAATAATCTTACTCTTGGCAGCCCGATTACCTTAGTGATAAAAAATAAAGACGCCAGTATTGAAAATCTGCATAAGGTTATGGCTGCCAGGCCCGGCCATGCGGACTTAGCCGGGTTGTTGAAATATGGTTTTACAGATATAAGAGAGGTATTGGAACGCGCCTCTGCGCGCAGTACGGCAGCTACCGTTGGTTTAGGCGCATTGTGTAAAGAATTTCTGGATGAATTCGGCATAACTATTACAAGCAGGGTTTTGTCGGTGGGCGGAGAAATTACCGCCAAGGGGATAACCGCAAAAATAACCGAAGCGATTAGGAATAAAGATACGGTAGGAGGGGTTTTTGAGATTTCTGTCAAGAAAGTACCCGTCGGCCTGGGTAGTTATGTACAGGCTGACCGCAGGCTGGATAGCCGCCTGGCTGCGGCGGTCATTTCTATCCCGGGAATAAAATCTTTTGAGGTTGGGTTGGGTTTGGGGTATGCGGTTAGTTTCGGTTCGGAGGTGCACGACGCGATTTACTATAATAAGAACTCCGGATATTCCAGGCGGACTAATAATGCCGGCGGCATCGAAGGCGGGGTGTCTAACGGCCAGGAGATTCTCTTGCGCGCCTGTATGAAGCCGATCGCTACATTGATGAATCCGCTGGATTCGGTAAATATCCGTACCAAGAAACCCGCTAAGGCTGCGGTGGAACGTTCGGATGTATGCGTAGTGGAATCTGCAGGAGTCGTTGCCGAATCAGCATGCGCCATTGTTCTGGTTGAAGCATTTCTTGAGAAATTCGGGTCGGATTCTTTAGGTGATATTAAAAAAGCTTATGCTTATTATAAGGATAGGATAGCGCATGCCTAATCTCAGTTACCATAATATAGTAATTGCTAAATCCGATAATACTAAAGAGGTAGTTGTTAAGGGTGAAGTTACTAATAATACCGATAAATCTTTTTCTACCGTAGGAGTGCGTATTGTGCTCTTTATCAGGAGTGTAACTGTAGCCAATATGGTTTTTACACTCAACGGGTTGCCTTCGGGATCCACTAAGGCATTCAAAAAGACTATTGATGACCTGGATTATGAGCAGGTAGGCAGGGATATTAACCGTTTTGATATCTATACCGAAACCGCTTTTTGATCTCTTGAAAAGATTTAGAGTTAGATAATTCCATCTCTTTCGTCTATTGGCGCAGAAAGGGGTGATTAAAATGGATGATAAGCTAATAAGCGTCAGCCGTGTCTGTAAGTTAGACAGTGATTCAAAGCTTAAGGCTTTTGTCGATGTTTCGATATCAGGGATTGTGGTCAAGGGCTTTAGCGTAGTAAATGGCAGTAAGGGGTTATTCGTGAGTATGCCGCGCCATCAAGGCAAAGATGGAAAATGGTATAACACAGTTTATCCTGTTACTAAAGAGTTAAAACAGCAGTTAAGCGAAGCGGTATTAGAAGCATATAACAGTTAACCAAGAGAGGGGCGTTTCTTAACCAACGGGAAAATGCCCCATGCATGGAAATTTACTTGAGCATGGGGACACTTCTCCGATGGGCTCAAGAAACGTCCCTGTTTAAAGATGAATGTTTATTTAGTAGGATTTATGGGTACTGGGAAAACCTCTGTCGGCCGCCAACTGGCTAAAGAGAGAGGAATAAGCTTTGTTGATTTGGATGAATTGATTGAATTGCAGGAGCAGCGCAGGATTGTGGATATTTTCGCAAAAGAAGGCGAGGCGTACTTCCGTAAAATCGAGAAAAAGGTTTTAAAACAGGTTTCTACCCAAAAACGGTTTGTGGTTGCCTGCGGCGGCGGGGTGGTTTTAGATAAAGACAATATCAAACTGATGAAGAAAACCGGGATGATGATCTGCCTTTATGCTGTTCCTGAAGAAATACTCAAAAGGGTTTCTGCGGATAAAGACCGGCCGCTTTTAAATGTAGATAAACCTCAGAAACGCATAGAGCTTCTATTAAAAATGCGCGCGCCTTATTATATGCAAGCCGATAAAATAATTGATACGTCGCATTTAACGGTTAAACAGGTGGTTGGGAAAATATCTAAAATACTTGCCGGAAAAAGATGAATGATTTCGAGTCCCTGGTAAGCTTAAACTTTATCCCCCAGATCGGCAGTGTACGTTTAGGAAATTTACTTAAGTATTTCAATAAGCCGCAAGATATATTTAAAGCCAGCCGCCAGAGTCTGGAAGCGGTTGTAGGCAGCCGGATCAGCCGGGATATTGTTGAGTTTGATAGCAGGGTTTTAGATACTGATTTGGCTCAAGCTAAAAAAGCAGGCATTGAGATTGTCACGCTCTTTGACGCGGATTATCCGCAAAACTTAAAGCAAATATCCGGTTTGCCGATTGTGCTTTATATTTGCGGTAAAATAACCCGGGAGGATAATTTAAGCCTGGGTATTGTCGGCAGCCGCCGGGCTTCTCTTTACGGGTTAAGCAGCGCGGAAAAATTCGCCGCGGAGATGGCTTTAAGCAACTTGACTGTTGTTTCAGGTATGGCCCGGGGCGTAGACACTTATGCCCATCGCGGAGCCTTAAAAGTTTCCGGACGCACGATCGCGGTAATGGGAAGCGGTTTTAATCATATTTATCCGGCGGAGAACCGGGACCTGGCCGGCCAGATTGCCAAGAGCGGAGCAGTGGTTTCTGAATTTCCCATGGATACAAAACCTTTGGCGCAGAATTTCCCGCGGCGCAACCGTCTGATCAGCGGTTTGAGTTTGGGGATCCTGGTTACCGAGGCAGCCAAAAACAGCGGGGCCTTAATTACCGTGGATTTTGCTTTGGAGCAGGGCAGAGAGGTTTTTGCTTTACCGGGCAGGATTGATTCAAGCGGTTCAATGGGGACTAATGAACTGCTTAAGCAAGGCGCAAAGCTGGTTACCTCCAGCGAAGATATACTCGAAGAGCTGAATTTAGCTTTAAGCGTTTCAGGTAAAGATGAGCCTTCTGTAGTAAAGCGGAGTGAAAACATAGAAGAGAATAATTTATCTGTAAAAGAAGAAGATATGATTTATAATTGCATAAGCCGAAAGGCCATGACAATCGATGATTTAGTAGAACAAACATCTTTGGCCAGCAGCAAGATTTCAACCCTGATTTTAAAATTACAATTTAAGAAATTAATCAAGGAATTGCCGGGTAAGCAGTTTATAAGGAGCTAAATGAGCAAAAATCTGGTTATTGTCGAGTCGCCTACAAAGGCCAAAACCATAGGTAAAATTCTGGGCCCGGATTTTAGCGTGGTTTCTTCTATGGGGCATATTATTGACCTGCCGCAAAAAGAGCTGGGGGTAGATGTAGATAACAAATTTAAACCGGAATATGTGGTTATTCCTGCCAGGAAAAAATTGTTAACTCAGCTGAGAAAAGAGGCTAAGGCAAAAGAGAAGATATATGTGGCTACCGACCCTGACCGGGAAGGAGAGGCAATCGGCTGGCAGATAAAAGAAAGGGTTTTTAAGGGCAAGGATGTATTACGTGTAAGTTTCCATGAGATTACGCCGCATGCGGTAGGCGAGGCTTTTAAAGCCGCGCGTGAATTTGACGCAAATATGATTGAGGCTCAAGTAGGCCGCAGGATATTGGACCGTATTGTGGGATATTTTTTGAGCCCCTTGCTATGGAAAAAACTTGCCCGGGGTTTAAGCGCAGGACGCGTGCAATCAGTAGCCTTAAGGCTGATTGTAGAAAGGGAGCGCCAGATCCAGGCGTTTACTGCCAGCGAGTATTGGGAGATTGCCGCGGAGTTATTTAAGCCCAAAGTTTCCGGGGAGAGTAATTTTTGCGCTAAGCTTGAAAAAATAGACGGTAAGAAAGCGGAGATTAAATCTAAAGAGGACGCGGAGGAGATCGCAAACCGGCTCAAGGACAAAGAGTTTAAAGTTTTTGAGGTTAAGCAAACAGAGAAAAAGCGCTATTCTCCTGCTCCATTTATTACCAGTACTATGCAGCAGGAGGCTTTTAATAAATTAAGGTTTAACGCTTCCAAGACTATGCTGGTGGCGCAGCAACTTTATGAAGGTATTGATATCGGAGGAGATAACCCGTTAGGCTTAATTACCTATATGCGTACGGATTCGCCGAATACCGCTCCGGAGGCGATTACTGAAGTACGCGAGCATATCGGCAGGATTTTTGGCAAAGATTTTCTCCCGGAAAAACCCAATGTTTTTAAGGCCAAGAAATCAGCTCAGCAGGCGCATGAGGCAATCCGGCCAAGCTATGTTTCGCGTTCTCCGGAGAGCATGAAAGATTTTCTTAATCATGATCAGTTCCGTTTATATGAACTTATCTATAACCGTTTTTTAGCCAGCCAGATGAAGCCGGCGGAGTTTTTGGCTACTTCTGTGGATATCACCGCGGATAAATATTTATTTGCAGCTAATGGAAGCCATTTGCTTTTTGAGGGTTTTCTGGCCGCTTATAGCAAGGAAGAGGAAGAGGAAAAAGAAGGCGAAGAGGATGAGAAAGAAAAAACCAGAAATGTGCTTCCTCCTTTAGCTCAAGGCGAAATCCTTGGTTTAAATAAACTTACTCCTTCCCAGCATTTTACCAAGCCGCCGCCGAGGTTTTCGGACAGCTCTTTAATCAAGGCGTTGGAAGAGGAGGGGATTGGCCGGCCTTCAACTTACGCGCCGATAATTTATACGCTTATTTTGCGTGATTATGTGCGCCGGATCAAGGGTTATCTTAATCCCACAGAATTGGGCTTTAAGGTAAGCGACATGCTGGTAGAATATTTTCCGAAGATCATAGATGTTAAGTTTACCGCGCTTATGGAGGAGAAACTGGATGAAATTGAAGAAGGAAGGCTTAAGCGCATTGAAGTATTAAATGAATTTTACGCGCCTTTCAAAGAGAGCCTGGATTTTGCCCAGGCAAACATAAAAAAGGAAGTTATTGCTACCGATCAGATTTGCGATAAATGCGGCAAGCCTTTTATCATAAAGTGGGGCCGGCGCGGTAAATTCCTGAGCTGTTCGGGTTTTCCGGCGTGCAAGAATTCAAAGTCTATTACCTCCGGAGTTAAATGCCCGGCGGAGAATTGCGGCGGAGAATTGATCGAACGCAGGTCAAAGCGCGGTTTCTTCTATGGGTGTTCAAACTTTCCCAAGTGTACATTCACCTCGCGCAACTTACCGGAAGTTAAAGAATAGTATAAATTATGCAAAGAATAAAAGATCTGCCTAGATTTGAAAGGCCAAGAGAAAAATTGATCCAATATGGGCCTGACAGGTTGAGCAATTCAGAGCTTTTAGCAATTCTTTTAAGGAGCGGCAATAAAGGCGAAAACGTTATTAATTTATCTAACCGGGTGCTCAAGAGATATAAGGCGGAAAATTTGCCTGTTTTGGCCTATAGCGAATTAAAATCTTTCGCAGGGCTTGGAGAAACAAGAGCTTGTGAAATTATCGCTTGTTTTGAATTAGGAAAAAGGCTTCTTAAAGGAAAAACCGTAAACCTTTATCTAAGTCCGGAAGACATCTGGCAGGAATTAAAAGATATAAGGGGGCATAAAAAAGAGCATTTTATTATTCTCTATTTAGATAGCCGTAATCAGGAGATAAAGAGAGAGATCATATCTATCGGTTCTCTTAATACTAATTTAGTTCATCCCCGCGAGGTTTTTGAACCAGCAGTAAAACATCTTGCCTCCCAGGTTGTTTTGGCGCACAATCATCCATCCGGAGATAATGAGCCATCCGAAGACGACTTAACATTGAATAAAAGACTGGTTGAAGCGGGAAAGATCTTGGGTATCGAGGTGATAGATCATATCATTATCGCTAAGAGTGGATATCTAAGCTTTAAAGAAAAGGGCTTAATGGATGAGTGAAATGTTACCTAGAGGCGAAATAATAATTTATCAAGCTAAAGATAAAACAGTTCAGCTTGAGGTTAAACTTGAGCGGGCAACTGTTTGGCTTGCTCAAAAACAAATTGCGCAATTATTTGGTATCCAGAGACCGGCGATAACAAAACATTTGAATAATATATTTGGAAGCAAGGAACTGCAGGAAAATTCAGTATGTTCCATTTTGGAACATACTGCCGGGGATGGCAAAATATATAGCACTAAATACTATAATCTGGACGCTATTATTTCTGTGGGGTATAGGGTTAATTCTATTCGCGCCACGCAATTTAGGATTTGGGCAACTAACATCCTCAAGAAATATCTGGTTAACGGTTATGCGTTGAATGAACAGCGCCTAAAACAGCAAACTGATAAACTCCGGGCTTTACAGCTGGCAATCAAACTCATCGGAAGTATAAAAGACAAGAAACAGCTTGAATATAAAGAGGCTTTGGGGCTTATTGAAGTTATAAATAATTATAGCTATGGTCTTGAGCTTCTGGATGATTATGACTATAAGAAGCTGAAGATTTCACAAACCTCAAAAGAAGAAAAATTCAGGCTTTCTTATAATGATGCGATAACAGTAATTCATCAGCTAAAAAAGAGATTTGGAGGGCTCGAGTTTTTTGGGAAAGAAAAGGACCAGTCGTTCAAAAGTTCAATAGCTGCAATCTATCAAACTTTCGGGAGAAAGGAATTATATCCCAGCGCGGAAGAGATGATTTATGGATAAATATATTGAGAAATTTGTCCGCTACCTGGAGATAGAAAAGAATTATTCAGTACACACGGTTATTAACTATAAACTGGACCTTGAAGATTTTGGGAGGTTTCTTTCCGGAGCCGAATTAGAGAAAATCGATTATCTGTCGCTTAGGAAATATCTGGCGGTTTTAAAAGAAAAGAATTTAGGCAATCGTACAGTCGGCCGCCGGCTTTCAGCTTTGCGCAGTTTCTTCAGATTTTTGTCCCGCGAGGGCTACATTAAGACAAATCCCATCCTTATGCTTTCAAGCCCGAAATTGGATAAGCATTTACCTTCTTTTATGACCGAGGATGAGGTTAAGAAGCTTATTGAATCAGCTTTTGCCAAGAACGACAAAGATGTTTTGGGTTTACGCGACCGGGCAATCCTGGAGGCATTTTACTCCAGCGGCCTGCGTATTTCGGAGCTGGTGGGTTTGAATTCAGAAGATATTGATTTTATCAGCGGTATTGTAAAGATCAGGGGTAAGGGGAAAAAGGAAAGAATCGTGCCGATGGGGGAGTCGGCGCTTTTGGCTATCAGAAAGTATTTGGATAAAAGGAAAAAACAGTCTACCGCGATATTCTTAAATAAAAACTCATCGCGCATTACTACGCGCGGAGTCCGTTTCGCCCTGGGGAAATATTTGAAATTAGCTGAAATAAAACCGGGAGTCTCCGCCCATACATTCCGGCATTCTTTTGCCACGCATCTTTTAAACCGCGGGGCGGACCTGCGTACGGTGCAGGAGCTCCTGGGTCATGCTAATCTTTCCACGACGCAGATTTATACGCATTTAACAACTGAAAAATTAAAGAGTGTTTATGATAAGGCGCATCCGCATGCGTAGGAGAGCAGTAGTTAGTATATGGTAGGTAGTATGTAGGGAAAAGCCAAAACAATGTTTCTACTTTATGATTTAATAATTTTAATCTTTACGCTGGTTTATCTGCCGGTATATTTATTCAAGGGTAAGTTTCACCGGGGTTTCTTCAGGAGGCTGGGATCTTTGCCGGATGGATTAAACCTGGAGAGGCCTATTTGGGTCCACGCGGTAAGTGTGGGCGAAGCTGTTTCTATAAAAGGACTGGTTGATGAATTAAGAAAGGCTTATCCCCATAAAAAGATAGTCATCTCTACAGTAACTGCCACAGGCAATAAGATTGCCGGAGGCTTAGTCAACGATGGCGACTTTTTGACCTATCTTCCGCTGGATTTTAGTTTTATTGTAAGAAAAGTAATAAAAAAGATTAATCCCTGTTTGTTTATCATCGCCGAAACTGAGATCTGGCCGAATTTAATTACCTGTTTGCATAAACAAAATATACCGGTTGTGACGGTTAACGGCAGGATTTCGGACAGCTCCTATTCCGGATACCGCGCGATAAAATTATTGATCCGGCCGATTTTGCACAGGGTCAGGCATTTTTGTGTGCAATCAGATGCTGATGAGGCGCGCCTGAAGATCCTGGGTGTGGCTAAAGAAAATATCCAGGTTACCGGGAATGTAAAGTTTGACATTAATTTGGATGCGCTGGCAGGGCTGGATGTTTCGGCAGTCCGGCAGAAGCTTTGGCTGGGCCTGGATGATAAATTATGGGTTTGCGGCAGCACGCACCCGCATGAAGAAGAAATAATTATTAAGGCCTATAAAGAACTTTTAATTAGTTTTCCCAAACTGAAACTTCTTCTTGCCCCGCGGCATCCGGAGCGCAGCAAGGATATCGGCAGGCTGGTTTCGGATAATTATTTTATGCCGGTATTTGTTTCGAATATATCCGGCTCATGCCCTACCTGTATAAATCATCCCATATTCATCCTTGATGTTATGGGCGAGTTGTTAAATTATTATTCTGCCGCGGATATTGTTTTTGTCGGCGGCAGCCTGGTTAGGAACGGCGGGCATAATATCCTTGAGCCGGCCAGTCAAAGAAAGCCGGTATTTTTCGGTCCGTATATGCATAATTTTCGGGATATCAGCCGCCTGTTTCTAGAGAATAAAGCCGGCATTATGGTGCATGACGCCAATGAGTTGGCAGTTAAGGCAAAAGAAATATTGGAGAGCAGCTTATTGGCTAAACAGTTGGCTGAACGCGCGTATGATTTGATCGCCGGCAACAGGGGAGCAACCAGAAGGAATATTGAGGTTATTAAACAGCTGTTAACGGCACATTGTTTTATTTGAGAAACAAGTGCGACGTTTCCGCGTCGTGTACCCTTGTGGGCTAACACCCGGCCCGAGAGGAAGTGGCCGGTGTACCCTTGCGGGTAAAGGAGTGAAGTATGTCTGGAGATATTTATCTAACTCAAGAAGGTTATGAGAAATTAGTCAGTGATCTGGAGCATTTAAAGACGATTAAACGCCGGCAGCTTTCTAAAGCGGTAGGCGAAGCCCGCTCGCATGGCGATATCAGCGAGAATGCCGAGTATGACGCGGCTAAGGATGCCCAGGGGCATAATGAAAAGCAGATCGCAGAGCTTGAGGAGAAACTTTCGCGGGCGCGCATACTGGATAAGGACATGCCCCAGGATCAAGTTTTAATCGGGGCGAAGGTAAAGTTGATGGATATGGATACAGAAGAAGAGATGGAGTACACGTTTGTTTCAGAGCTTGAGGCTGATTATAATCAAAATAAGATTTCGGTAAGTTCTCCTGTGGGGGAAAGTTTGCTGGGGCATAAGGAAAATGAGGTTGTGGAAATAAAGGTTCCGGCCGGGATGTTGAAATATAAAATAATTAAAATATCGCGTTAGGCGTTTATGGAAAAATTCATGCAGGAGGCGATTAAAGAAGCGAAAAAAAGTTTAGCTGAGCGGGGAATCCCGATCGGCGCGGTATTGGTTAAAGACAGTTTAATTATCGCCAGGGGCCATAACCGGCGCATACAAAAGAGTTCGGCGATTTTGCATGCGGAGATGGATTGCCTGGAGAATGCCGGCAGGTTAAAAAGCGCAGATTATAAAAAATGTGTTATGTATTCGACTCTTTCACCCTGTGATATGTGTATGGGCGCAATACTGCTTTATAAAATACCCAAAGTGGTAATCGGGGAAAATAAAACCTTCAAAGGCCCTGAGAATTATGCAAAAAGAAGAGGGGCAAAAATCGTCAATTTAGATTCAGCAGATTGCAAGCAATTGATGCGGCAGTTTATTAAAAATAACCCGCGCATATGGAATGAGGATATAGGCAGGTAAATATGATGGAGAGGATCGGCCATCTTAAGGTACAGATTTTCAAGATCAAAAACCGCAAAGGGTATGCCGCTGTTTGCTTTGACCACCTTACCGAAGGTACGTCAGTGCAGGAAGCTTACGAACGTATGGTGAAAGCTATTCGCCGGAGTAATAATAAGGATTTGACATGATGAAATATTGGATATTGCTTTCGCGTCTCCCATTTCTAAGTGTAGTTATCCTGCCTTATATTTTAGGCGCGTTGCTTGCGCAGCGGCTTACGGGACAATTTAGCCCGGCTGTTTTCTGGCTGGGATTATTGGGTGCAATCCTTATACAATTATCCGCCCATTACAGCGGAGAGGTCTATGATATTAAAGAAGACCGCTTGGCGCAGTCTTTAGTTAAAAGCCCGTTTAGCGGAGGCAGCCAGGTATTGGTTAAGAATTTAATTCCCGAGGGTAAAGTAAAAATTCTGATCCGCGCGGTTATTTTGCTGGCCCTGGCGATAGGAATAATCCTGCAGTTTTATTTTAAAACCGGAGAATGGACCCTTTTATTAGGCGCTTCAGGAATAATCTGCGGGTTATTTTACTCTAAGCCGCCACTGCGCTGGGTGAGCAGAGGGCTGGGTGAGATTTTCATCGCTTATAGTTTTGGTTTCTTAGCCGTAAATGCCGGATTTTATATCCAAGCTTCCAGGTTTAATATTTTAGCTCTTTTTGTATCATTGCCTGTCACCTGCGCCGTGGCGAATATAATATTGATTAATGAATACCCGGATTACCCGGCGGATAAAGAGGCGGCTAAAATAAATTTATTGGTACGCCTGGGAGAAGAAAAAGGTGTTTTTCTTTATTCCCTGCTTGTTGTTTGCGCGGCGGCAAGCTTTTTGCTGGCATTAACTAAGGGCCTGCCTTTGGAGAGCGCGTTTTTTTATTTTCCGGTATTGATTATCGCTGTGGTATTAGCATTTTTAATGCTCAGAGGAGCATATAAGAACAGGCTGCTGCTTGAAAAAGTGTGCGCAATGACTATCCTGGTTAATTTAGGGACATCTTTGTCCTGTATATTGGGTTTACTATTCAGTAAGGCAGGGTAAAAAGTTGATAAAAAAACAGGATGATAAATTTATGCGCATGGCTATAGAAAAGGCCAAAGAAGGGGTAAAGAAAGGCCAGACTCCTTTTGGCGCCTGCATTGTGAAAGGAGGCAGGGTCATTGCCTGCTGCCATAATCTTGTCTGGGAAAATAGCGATATTACGGCTCATGCTGAAATAACGGCAATCCGCCAGGCATGTAAAAAGCTTAAGAAAGTTGATTTGTCCGGATGCGTTATTTATTCTACTTGCGAACCGTGCCCGATGTGTTTTGCGGCCTGCCATTGGGCAAGGATCCGGCGTATTGTTTTCGGCTGTACAATTAAAGTTGCCAAGAGTTATGGTTTTAATGAATTGCGGGTTTCTAACCTGCAGTTAAGAAAGATGGCAAAAAGTAAAGTCAGGATCACTCCGGCAATATCAGTAAAAGAAAATACCGAACTTTTTAATTTTTGGCGCGAGCATGAATCGGCCAGGGCTTATTAATCTGCAGAAAGAGGGGGGCAAATGTATAGAATAGAAGTTGTGCATAATCAGGAGATAGAATTTAAATTGGCATGTTAGAGATCAAGCTAAGGCAGAAAGATAACATAATCATTATAGACTTGTTCGGCCGTATAGATGTGAATTCCGCCAACCTTGTAGAGGTAGTCGGCCAGTGTTTGCGTGAAGGATATACAGACATCCTTTGTAACTTAGAGGAGGTAGAGGGTATTGATTACATGGGGATATCCGTGGTGGTTATCGCTTATAAGGAGGTGGCCAATAACCATGGCAGAATGAAGTTTCTGAATATCCCGGCGCATCTTAAGGGGGTGTTTGCTGTTTCCGGAATGGACAGGGTTATGGAGATTTACGCTACGCAGGATCTGGCTTTGAATAGTTTCAAGGATGATAAGGCGATTGAAAATATCAAGAAGATGCAGCTGCGTCGCAGGTTCAAGCGCCTGCCCATTGATTTAAAAATAGAATTAAAGTCTAAAAAAAGCGGTTTACCAAGCTGCCTTAAGGTCGATATATTGAATTTAAGCGCGGTGGGCGCGTTTATATTCGGCTGCGATAAATTCAGGCTTGGTGACGAAGTAGTGCTTAGTATGAAGCTGGGGCCAAAACAGGAAGAGCTTATGCTTGAAGCATCTGTAGTATGGATTCCGGATAAAGAGGTCCAGCCGCATGAGTATCCGGGTATCGGCGTGGAATTCCGCAATATCTCCGCCGATGTGCAGCAAAAATTGATTGATTTCATTGAGCGCAATCTTTCCTTTATGCCTTCCGAATAATCATAAAACATGAAAAAGCTTAGAAATAAACCCCGGGCAATTATTTTTGACATGGATGGAGTGATTGTTGATTCTATGCCGTATCATTTTATCGCCTGGTATGAGGCTTTAAGGCCGTGGGGTGTAAGGGTGAGTTGTTTTGAGGTTTACGCGCAGGAAGGCGAACGTTGGGAAACTACTTTAAAGGGGCTGTTGAAACGCGGGAAAATAAAGCCGACGCGGAAAGTTTTAAGCGCGATATTTGGCTTGCGCCAGAAAGTATTTAAGCGTTATTTTAAGCGCCATATCTTCCATGGCGCTTATGAATTATTGGTTGAATTAAAGAAACAGGGTTTTATGCTGGGCTTAGTTACAGGCAGCCCGCTCAATGAAGTAAAAAGGATATTGCCGGTTAAACTGCGTGGTCTTTTCGCCGCTATAGTAGCCGGTAATCAGGTTAAACGCGGCAAGCCTCATCCCGAACCGTATCTTAGGGCAGCCGGCCTATTGGCCCTTGAGCCGCAAGCCTGTTTGGTTATAGAGAATGCGCCCCTTGGTATTACTTCAGCCAAGAGGGCGGGGATGCCCTGTATTGCTGTTTCCACCAGCCTTCCCAAAGAGTATTTGTCTGATGCTGATATTATAGTCAGCCAGCTTGATCAGATCTTAGATTATATCCCGCTTTAATTACATATCTTATTGGTATTCTAGCGTTTTAATCCTTGAAACCATTTGCCTGGATGCGCCTTGTGTGCTATCATATTTATTTAAAGAAACTTATTTACAGGAAGGAGAAGGGGTATGGACTGGAAGATATTTTTGGCTACTTTTGGCGCGGTATTCTTCGCGGAATTAGCGGATAAGACCCAGATAGTTGGTATTGGTATGGCGGCTAAGACCGGCAAGCCGGTTTCTGTATGGTTAGGTTCAGTATCGGCCTATGTTATTGTTACGATAATCTCGGTTTTCCTGGGAGCGATTTTGGCTAAATTTATCAGGCCGGAGCTGATCCGTTATATCGGCGCGTCTTTGTTTATTATTATCGGGTTTTTAATGCTTTTTAAGGTAATTTAGATATCCGGGGTATTTCTGTTGAGAGACTATCTCTATAATTTAGTTACCGGTAAAATAAAAGGGCCGCAAGCGGCGTTCTTGAGGCGGCTGTTATTTATTTTTTCTTTGGTTTATGGTTTAGTTGTGTTTATCCTGATTGCTTTTTACAGGCTGCGTCCTGCGCGGATTAATTGTAAAGTGATTAGCGTAGGCAACATTACTTTGGGCGGCACGGGTAAGACCAGCCTTGTGGAATATCTGGCTGATAAACTCAGCCAGAAGGGCAATAAAATAGCGGTGCTCAGCCGGGGTTATAAAAGAGACGCAAGGCTTTCGGGTATGCAGGGCTTGGGCGATGAACCGCAGATGCTGCAAAGAAAACTTCCCGAAGTACCTGTGCTTGTTGATAAGAAGAGGTTGAGGGCGGCTTCCCGGGCAATAAAAGATTATGCCGTGGATACATTGATTCTGGATGATGGCCTGCAGCAGTGGCGGATATTCAAAGATTTAGAAATTGTTACTATTAACGCTCAAAACCCTTTTGGGAATTTCCGCCTGCTTCCGGCGGGTTTCTTGCGCGAGCCGCTGAGTGGGCTGGCCCGTGCGGATATATTTGTTTTGACTCAAGTTAAGCCAGGACAGGATACTTCGGGAATTACGGCCAGGTTAAAACAGCTTAATCCCAGGGCCTTGATTGTAG
>JBAZOE010000003.1:0-29905 GCA_041648875.1 Candidatus Omnitrophota bacterium | reverse complement strand
TTCTTGGCAACTTCAATAGAGCGCGCCTGCATGACTTGGGCCCCCAGGGAAGCCATTTCAAGCATCTCATCATAAGTGATCTCTTCTATCTTTCTTGCTTTTGGCTCAATACGCGGGTCAGTAGTATAGATACCTTCAACATCGGTATAAATTTCGCAGGAGCCGGCATTAAGTTCTTTAGCCAGGGCAACGGCAGTCAAATCCGAGCCCCCCCTGCCTAAAGTAGTGATATCTTGATTTAAGGTAACACCTTGAAAACCGGCAACTATAACTATCTTTCCTTTTTTTAGCTCTTCCTTGATTTTATCCGCGTTTATCTTGATAATCCTGGCCCGGGTATGGCTGGAATCGGTAATAATCCCAACCTGAGCGCCGGTAAAAGAAATTGCCTGAGCGCCTAATTTATGAATAGCCATTGCCAGAAGAGCCACAGAGATCTGTTCTCCGGTTGAAAGCAGCATATCCATTTCCCTTTCCGAAGGATCAGTATTGATTTTATCCGCCAGTTGGATTAGCTCGTCAGTAGTATCTCCTAAAGCCGAAACTACTACTACCAGCTCGTAACCTTTTTTACGGTAACTAACCACTCGCTGCGCCACTTTTTGGATGCGCTCAACATTTGCTACTGATGAACCTCCGTATTTTTGAACGACCAAACCCTTATGCATTGCTTATTCTCCTAAGTATAAAATACTCCATAAGCTGATAACCGTTATCAAAATATAATTCAGATTTCTGCGCCTCTTTCTCGCTATAACCAAGGAAATCTTTCTTTTGGATGTCTTTACCGTAAATCGCAAAAGGAATGGAATCAGAGGTGTGTGTTTTTAAGGAAATCGGAGTGGCGTGATCCGGCAAAACAAGAATACGAAAATCACCTGATTTCTTACAGTACTCAAGGAACGGGCCCACCACCAGCTGGTCAAAACGTTCTATCGCCATAAGTTTTTCCCGCAGATCTCCGTTATGCCCGGCTTCATCAGGAGCTTCCACATGCACAAAAACAAAATCATTCTTTTCAAGAGATTTAATTCCCGCTTTGGCTTTACCCGCGTAGTCAGTATCATAATAACCCGTTGCTCCGGCAACATTAATTACATTCAACCCGAGAATCCGCCCCAACCCCTTGATCAGGTCGACCGCTGAGATAACACTGCCAGACAGGTTGAATTTATCTCTAAACTTAGGCATACTTGGTTTCTTACCCTGCCCCCACAGCCAAATCATGTTTGCGGGATTTTCTTTTAAATCCAGGCGCACAAGGTTAATTTCATGGTTAGCAAGAATCTCCCGGGAATCCTGCATAAGCTTTATAATTATATCCGCGTTCTCGCCTTTAGGCAGGTTTTTATTTATGTTTTGACCCGAGATATCATGCGGCGCTCTGCATTTTAAATTCTCAAATTTCAACTCTGAGCCGCGTTTAACTAAAAACAGATGCCTGTAACTTACTCCGGGAAAAAAGCGCATTTTATTAGTGCCTAGTTTCTGGTCAAGTAATTTAATCAGTTTTTCGGCTTCCTTGGTGTTAATGTGGCCGGCGCTGTAATCAAGCAGCTTATCGCCGCAGGCGGTAATTAAATTGCAGCGGAAGGCAACATCGTCTTCCTCTAATTCGACGCCAAGGTTGGCGGCCTCAAGCGGAGCGCGGCCGGAATAATATTTTTTAGGGTCGTAGCCCAAGATAGAAAGATTGGCTACGTCAGAAGCCGGAGTCATTTTATCCGGGATGGTTTTAGCCTGTCCAAGCAGCCCGTTTCTGGCAATAAAATCCATATTAGGAGTACGTGATGCCTCCAATGGCGTACGCATACCCAGCTCTTCCATCGGGTAATCAGCCATACCATCGCCTACCAAAACAATGTATTTCGTCATATTAAAATTTCACTTCCGGAACTATTTTCGCTTTTTCCTCGGCAGCAAAATATTCACTGGCTGTTCTATAGCCGAAAATTCGCGCTACCATATTACCGGGGAACATCCTTACGGTAACGTTGTAATCCCTGACTGCCTCATTATAACGCATACGCTCAACAACAATCCTGTTTTCTGAACCTGAAAGCTCGTCCATAAGCTTTAAGAATGTTTCGTTTGCTTTTAAATCAGGATAATTTTCAACGACTAAAAGCATCCTGGATAAGGCTGAATCAAGCGCGGAAGCTGCTTTGACCTTTTCTTCCAGCGAACCCGCTTTAGCCCATTGCGAGCGGGCATTAGTAACCGCTTCGAATACGTTTTTTTCATGATCCGCATAACCTTTTACCGTATTTACCAGGTTAGGAATCAGGTCATTGCGCCTCTGCAGTTGATTGTTTACTTGCGCCCATTTAGCCGTGATAATTTCATGCTTAGAAACTATTGCATTATACGAACCAATAAAAGTAATTATTACAAATATTGCTGCCGCTGCTAAACCAAGTAGAATTTTCTTCATAATCCCCTCCAGGGTTAGGTTATTTAAAAACCTCCACCGCCGCCGCCTCCTCCACCGCCGCCTCCGCCGAAACCTCCGCCTCCACCGCTAAAGCCGCCGCCGAAACCGCCATTTGATCCCCTGCTGCTGCCAGATGAAGGCAGGCCAAATATTAACACCTGCCAGAAACTAGCCTTTTTCTTTGGCTGCATGCCTTTCCAGATTTTAAACCTGAAAAACATTGCTGCTAAATACCCTAAACAAATAAGCAGTGCCAGTAACGGAGATTGCCTGGAGAATCCCAGTATGAATATCAGGGTAAATGGCAGCCCGATAAAAATTGGCCAGGGAATATTCCACAAGCAAAAAAACAGGGGAAGAAAAAAATAAAAAAATGGCTCTGTCAGCGTGTTTCTTACCCTGGGTTTATTAAGTTTTATACCGCTTAAGCTATCAATGGATAAATTGTAGTTTTCAGCTATTTTTGCAGCGACTTTAGCTGTCCCCAGGTATAACCCCTTAGAATAATCTCCGGATTTAAAATACGGCACCATAAAATTGCGGCCAATTTCTCCGCATAAGCCATCAGGAATAATCCCCTCGATTCCATAGCCGGTTTCAATCCTCCAGCGCCTTTCTTTAAGCGCCAAAAGGATCAAAACCCCGTTATCTTTACCTTTTTTCCCGGGTTTCCAACTGTCAAAGAGCATGCGCGCGTATTCTTTTTCATCGTAAGGGGCAATCGATTTTACTGTAACTACCGCAATCTCTGCTGAGGTTTTTTCTTCTAATTCAGTGATCAGGCTGTTTAGTTTATCGGTATATTCCTTACTAATAATTCCCGCAAAATCGTTTACCAAACCTTCGGGGCGGGGTATTTTATCTTCGCAGAAAACAGCCGGAACCAATATGCCGCATAGAAAAACAATGAATAAGCACAACTTGCATAGTAATCTATAAAACATCAACTGTCCGGATAATTTCTTCTAAATCGCTTGCAAAAACAATAAATAGTCCCTCTGTCTCTTTCTTACTGATTCTTGCTCTCTTTAACTTAGCTGTCAAAATCTTTCCCCAACTACTGAGGTCTATTTTAAAATGTACAGCCAATTCCTTCAGTAAATCTTCTTTTTTATAGGGCGGCTGTTTGTTTTTAAGACGCAATACATTTCTTAAAATATGCAATACCGAGGTAAACGCTTTGATTAAAGGCTCTTTTAGGGCTGCCGGATGATTATTCAGGCCCAGATATAATTGTTTTAAGTTTAACAATCTTATTTTCAGTTCCTGCTCACATTGAAATCTCAAATTTCTTAAATCCATACGGAGATCTTTTAAAAAATCTTTACCATACAGGAGCATATAGTTTTCCTGCATGTCCAGGAATTCAATTGGGAATATATCTATAGAGGATAAAATATATTCTTCGGTAAGAAATAGCGGAGCGAGATTTTTGAATTTATTAACTTCCCGGGTAGCTTTCTTAAGCTCATCTAATGCCGTGGATCTTAAGATCACAAGAATATTCAGGTTTGAATATACAGGGACAAATTCTGAACTGGCAGCGCTCCCGTAGAGTATTATGCTTAATAAATCTTCTTTGTAGATTTTATTCAAATCTAGAATAAAAAGATTTATTTCCCGTTCTAGTTTTGGAGGCAAAGGCAGCTTTTTCATATTTTTTTCTCTACCAGCTTTGACAGACAGGCAGCCATTGATCTTTTGCTTAAAAAGGGGCCATATTTATCCTTGTCGTCTAATATGTAGGCTTGGTAAGCCCCGTTTTTATTAGAATTAGCCACTACTAAGTCCAGGTTCGCCTGTTTAAGCAGCATATTGCCTTTCTCAATCAGCCTGTTTTTACCTGCGTTAGGCTCAAACTTAAAACCTACGGAAATTAATTCAGGATCATAGTCCTTTAAATTATCCACCAGCTTTTTCGTGGGGACCAGATTAATTTTCCAGCTATCCAGGCGTGAGCTGATTTTACGGCAAATTGTCTTCTCAGGCTGGTAGTCTGAAACAGCAGCGGCATGAATAACTGCCGCGTATTTTCCCTTTTCCAATTCCTTTTTTAAAAGCCGGTTGAGTTCTGAAAAATACTTAAAATGGATTATTTTTATGCCCCGAAGCTTTAAAGAATAAAAATTTCCCGGGCCAAGCAGTAATGTAACTTTAGCGCCCAATTTCTTGAATTCATTTGCCAGCATAAAACCTGTTTTACCGGAGGCAGTATTGCTGATTACTCTAACTTTATCAAGGGCAACCCAAGTAGAACCGGCAGTAATCAGGATATTCCTCTTAATAACCAATTTCTTTAATTATTGAGTTAAAGTTCGCGCGTATTAGCTTAGGCGGCTTAACCGACTTAATTGCCCTCTCCGGGTCTTTTAATCCATGTCCAGTTAAAATACAAACAATCCTGCATTTTTTCTTTTTAAAATACCCTTTTTTGATTAACTCTAGCAGCCCGGCAATAGATGCGGCCGAAGCAGGTTCCGCGAAAACGCCTTCCTTAAGAGCTAATATCTTGTAGGCCCGCAATATTTCAGCATCTGAAACCATATCAATTAAGCCTTTGGATTCATCGCGCGCTTCTATCGCTGTTTTCCAGCTTGCCGGGTTGCCGATACGTATGGCAGTAGCGATAGTTTCAGGTTCCTTGACCGGTTTATTTCTTACGATAGGGGCGGCCCCTTTTGCTTGAAAACCAAGCATAACCGGAAGTTTAGCGATTAACCCCAGCGCCTTGTATTCCTTATACCCTTTCCAGTAAGCAGTAATATTGCCCGCGTTGCCAACCGGCATGACCTGAAAATCCGGAGATTCAGCAAGATAATCGCATATTTCAAAGCTGGCGGTTTTTTGTCCTTCAATGCGGTAAGGATTTAATGAATTCACTAATTTTATAGGATAACGCCGGGTAATTTCTTTTGCTAAATCCAGAGCTGCGTCAAAGTTGCCCTTAATTGCCAATACCTTAGCTCCATGTATTAACGCCTGGCTAAGTTTCCCCAGGGCGATTGCTCCGCTGGGGATAAGTACTATGCATTTTATCCCGGCACGCGCGGCATAAGCAGCGCTGGATGCGGAAGTATTACCGGTAGAAGCGCACATAACCGCGGTAGATTTCTCCTCGCAGGCCTTGGATATAGCTAAGGTCATTCCTCTATCTTTAAATGAACCGGTGGGGTTAAGCCCCTCATATTTTAAATAAACCTCCACATTTTTTCCAGCCAGCTTACTTAGGTAACCGGCGTAAATTAGCGGAGTATTGCCTTCATTTAAGGTTATTACCGGTGTCTTAGCGGTAACAGGAAGCAATTTTTTGTATTTATGGATTATTCCTCTGTATCCCTTTTCTTTCATCAGACGCCTTCTATCCTTATAACAACGGATTTCTCTTTAATATCTTTTAAGTTATCAATCATTTTTAAAGCTCCGCGCAGGTTTTTCTCTTTTACTTCATGCGTTACCATAACCACCGGGACAACCTGGGATTTTAATCTTTCTTTTTGCGTTACGGAAGCTATGCTGATGCCGAATTTTGCCAGAATCCCGGATATCTTTGCCAGTACGCCGGGTTTGTCTACCGCCATAATACGTATATAATATTTATTCTCAAATTCATTGATTTTTCGCAAGCCCTTGATTGAACCGTCTTCAATAGAGTTCAAGGTAGTCCGGAACAAGCCTGCCTTGATATCCTGGGTCAGATCAACAATATCGGAGACAACCGCAGAAGCAGCGGACAACTGTCCGGCGCCAGGGCCGTAAAACATAAGGTCTCCGGCTAAGTCGCTTGAGACATAGATAGCATTAAAAACTCCGTCGACCGAAGAAAGCAGGTGTTCGCAAGGCAGGAATGTCGGATGAACGCGTACTTCCAATTCGTCGGATTCTTTTTTAACAATAGCCAGTAATTTTATTTCATATCCTAATTCTTTAGCATAAGCGATATCAGAAGCGGATATTTGAGATATGCCTTCGATAAAAATATCTTTTAAACTGACGATCCTGCCAAAAGCCAGATAAGTAAGCAATACCAGCTTGTGCGCGGAATCAATACCTTCAATATCAAAAGTAGGGTTTTTTTCGGCAAATCCCTTGGTTTTTGCCGACTTGATCGCGGCAGACAAAGAGCAATTATCTTTGGACATCTGCGTCAACACATAATTCGATGTTCCATTTACAATACCAAAAATAGAGCTGAATTTGTTTGCGACTAAACCTTCTTTTATCGATTTTATAATAGGAATCCCCGCGCCGACAGAAGCTTCAAAATAAATATTTTTCCCTCGTTCTTTGGCAACCGTAAACAACTCATTTCCGTGTTCGGCAAGCAAGGCTTTATTGGCGGTAACCACATGTTTTCCTTTTTTTAAAGCCGCTAAAATAAACTCTTTAGCCGGGTTTATACCGCCTATTAATTCTACAATGATGTCAATTTGAGGATCATTGATAATTTCGCTGGCATTATGGCTAAGGCAACTTTTGTCCACCAGGACATCTCTTTTTGATGTCAAATCTTTGTCGCATATTCTTTTAATCGCGATTTCAATGCCAATCTTTTGAGCAAGCAGGGATTTTCTTTGTTGCAAGATTTTGATCACTCCGCAACCAATATTTCCAAAACCGATAAGCCCAACATTAATCCTTCTCATGAGTTAACCTTTCTTGTTCTTCATATAATAGCCTACTGTTTCGCCGATTGCTTTGCGATGCCTTTCGTCTATCGCCAAAAAAACCAGTCGCGTATCATAAATTAAATCTTTGCTGATTTCTTTTGATTCAATAACCTTTCCAATAAGCATGATGGAATTAGGATCAAAAGGCAACCGGATCTCAAGGGCTAAATTAGTTCCGGGAGCAAAAGAACAATTAGTGGTAAGCAACATTCCGCCCAAACTTAAATTCTTAGTCTGTGTTATATCATAAATACTGCTATTTTCCATGACTCTGTAAGAAACTATAAAACGGCCATCCGCGCGGGGATTTCTCCTTTTTTCCGGGCCTGAGTAGCTCATTTACGCATCCTCCTTTTTATTAGTCCTGCCTGAATCATTATTAATAAGCCATTCGGCATAATCGCAAAGTAACTTATTTTGCTCGTCTTTTAAATCAACAAATTCTACCCGAGTAATAAATGTCCCTGCCAAGGTTTCTGAATTTGCCAATTTTAATGCCTTAGATTCTATGACCCTGCCGCAGATGCACAGGCTTTCATAAGGACGCGAAGGCAGTTTAATCATGAAATTAATTTTATCCCCACAGATACAATTTGAAGTAAAAACCATACCCTTTTTGCTAAAATTTATGACCGTTGTAATATCCCACTTTTCCACTACCCCCATGTGATTTTCTATGCCATAGCTGACTATCAGGCTTTTATATATACGTTCTGCCTTTCTTTTTTCATTCCGTAATGATGACTGGTTATCGGTTTTTACATTCCTTAAAAACCAGGCGACATAGTCTTTTATCATTTTTCTGTCAGGTTCATTGATAGAAACAAACTTTATGCGCGTTAAAAATACACCGCCTATGCAAGGAGTTGATTCAACCACGCTAACATTTGCCTCTATCCAGTTATACGGGTCAAGCGGAATTTTAAATAATACCAATATATTTTCTCCTGCCTGGAATTGCCTATTTGTGTCAAACAGTATTCCTGTTTCACTTATATTCTTAACAGAAGAAATATCCCAAGCCTTATTATCAATCCCTGAGGAATATTTAATGACCAAGGATTTATCTATGCGCGTAAATTTTCTATTTTCTAACATAAGCCTTACCCGCTTCTCTCGAAGTGTTTATTATTTAATACTTATAAATTTATTTCGGGGCGACAGGACTTGAACCTGTGACCTCTTGAACCCCATTCAAGCGCTCTACCAAGCTGAGCCACGCCCCGTTTTACCACAAGTTTATTAACCTATTCTTCCTTACTTTTTCTCGTCATTAAATCTTTTACTACTTGACGAGGAGATTTATTCAAATAAAGCAAGCGGTATACTTCTTTTGTTATCGGCATATCAACTTTGTATTTTAAACTTAAAGCATAAGCGGATTTTGTGGTTGAGACCCCTTCGGCAATCATCTGCATATGTTTGTAAATTTGTTTTAGATTTTTACCCTTACCTATCTGCTCTCCCACAAAACGATTACGGCTTTGTCTACTTATGCAGGTAGTGACCAGGTCACCTAAACCGCTAATTCCGCTGAAAGTTTCCGATCTAGCCCCCATCGCTTTACCCAGTCTTGATATCTCCGCAAGCCCCCGAGAAAGAATAGCCGCTTTTGTATTGGTTCCAAACCCCAATCCATCGGATACCCCGCAGGCGATAGCAATCACATTTTTCAAACTACCTCCTAATTCCACCCCTATAACATCAGGATTTGTATATACTCTGAATTTCTCAGTACTAAATATTTCTTGAATGGTTTTACGGATTTTCTTATCATGCGAAGCGGCCACAACCGTAGTAGGTATGCCCTTAGCTACCTCCTGCGCGATAGTCGGACCTGATAATACAGCTAATTTTACCGGCCCAAGCGTTGCGTGGATGATTTCTGAGATCCTTTTAAGAGAACTTATCTCTATCCCTTTTGTAACGCTTAAAAAAATAGTGTTTTTGGCAAAATTACCTTTAATTTTATTTAATACTCCTCTTGTATATTGAGAAGGGATAGCTAATACTATAATTTCTTTATCAGCAACCGCAATCCTGATATTACCACTTATCTTGACTGATTGAGGGATTCTTACCCCTGGTAAGAATTTAGGATTAAGGCGAGTTTTGACCATCAGTTTGGCATAGTCGTCAAAAGCGCTCCAAAGTGTAACCGGGTAGCCTTTAGAAGAAAGCAAAACCGCAAGTGTCGTTCCCCATCCTCCATCCCCTAATACTGCTATACGTACATTATTCATGCTTAGCCTTAAAATCCCTTTCAAAAAAATATACCTGGGGATAAATATTGCCTAGGTTTTTTTCCTCTATAGTTATAAACCTTATCCCTATATTATAGGTCCCGGATTCCTCTGATTGGACCCGGGTAACATTACCAATGATACCATTTTGGTAAATTAAAGCTCGTTTTTCCAGCTCCCGGCAAAAATCTAGGGTGGCACGATCAAAAGAAAGCCATAGTATATCGTCAGGATTTACCTTTTGACGAATACTACAGGATATCCCCGACTGGCTAATATTTACGGAGTATCCAACGCAAAGCTTAGAGATAGTATCTTTATTGCAAATTTTAAACCCCAAAGGAACAGAGTATTCTAAACGTACAAAAGAACGCCGTTCATCCTGAGTATAATTATTGTCCATTTTTATTTGTCCTTAGTTTTGCCAGATCCCAGGCATAATCATAAAGGTGCAGCCCCTTGCTTACCGCGATAATCTCTCCATCCTGGACACCGATTTCTTCTGCCATGTATTGCTTGACCAATTGTAACCCACCTAAGTTTGAAGGAAAACCACCCCAGAGATCCCATGAACGAAAATAAAGAATAAAATGCAACTTACCGTAACGCAAACGTGTATCAATGAGCCTTAAACAGGGAGGATCGATTAATTTTATGTCAGAAGGCATGCCGATCTCCATAACCGCCTGGTTAGTGCCCGGACCCTTTTCCTTATACATCTTGATAACCTCTTCTATCTGGTTGACATTTAAAGGCATCTCACAAATTAAATCTTTGCCACTCAAGTTTTGTTTAACCTTAACTTTTGGATCAACCAGTCTTTCTCCGTAGGTATAATCTTCGGTTTCTGTCTTTGCTCCCGTAAGCAGGTAGCTTAAATAACCCTGTATATAGTCCATATCCGTTGGAGCCGGTATACTCATGCCCTCAGGTATAATCGGTATTATCTGATGGGCCGGTTTACGCACTCTTACCGTAACAAAATCAAATTCCAGGCGTTTCTGGCCTTCATAGCTACCGCGGGTAATTGTATATACATGCCCTTTATCTAATATTGCCGATAGACATTGGAACCATGCATCATCCAGGTCAAAAGCTTCTATATGCACAGGTTTTAAGAATTCTTCGCTCATTTTAAAGGTTATTCTCCTTTTTTGACGTCTTTTGCGTATTGTTTAAAAGTAGTTATAATCTGGGCTACAGGCATATTTTTCCCAATATATCCGGAACATCCAAATTCCTTTGTTTTACATATCAGGTCCTCATTGTAACCAAATCCGGTAATCATTATTACCGGAAGGTTCTTATCGGTATCTCGTATATTTTTGAGGACTTCTAAGCCGCTTATGCCGGGAAGTTTAATATCTAAAAGCACAATATCGAACGAATCTTTCTTAAGTATCTCCAGGGCCTCTTCTCCTGCAGAACAAATGGTTACCTTATAACCTTCCCTTTTTAACAAATCATTTAAAAGGTTTCTTACCGGCATCTCGTCATCAACTACTAAAACTTTACATGTCATGTGCACTCCTCTTTTGGAATAAAGGGTAGTTTAATAGTAAACGTCGAGCCTTTACCAACCTGGCTTTCCAGTTCTATTGTGCCATTATGGTTTTTAATGATATTGTGGCAAATCGATAACCCAAGCCCTTTACCATCTTTTTTCATCGTGAAAAATGGCATAAAAACATCTTTTAAACGTTCCTCGGCTATGCCTATGCCGGTATCCTTAATCTGGATAAGCGCAAAAATATTCTCAAAGCTGCTTGTGGTAATCTTAATTATCCCGCCCTCGGGCATTGATTGATAGGCATTTATTACCAAGTTAAGAAATACCTCTTCCAACTGATGCAGGTCCCCTTTTACCGGACGGATATCCTTTTCAAAACTTTTCTTTATCTCAACTTTAACATTCGGTAAGTTACTGTATTGGGCAAACGGTAAAATAAACTCAATCGCTTCATTTACAGCTACTGGTCCGAAAGCAGGTTTTGTTTTTTGAGAAAATTTCAAGATTCTGTCTACTAGTTTATGAATACGGTCAGCCTGGGAATTGATTAAACTCAAGTCATCTTTTATTTTCTGGCTGAAATTTTCTTCCATTAATAAAGCAGAGCGGCCGGAAATAACCAGAATAGGATTATTTATTTCATGGGCCATGCCCGCAGAGAGAAGCCCAAGAGCAGCTAATTTTTCAGACTGAAAAGCCTGATATTCAAACTTCTTTCTCTCGGTTATGTCTTTTGCGATAAATATATACCCTGAATGCTTACCGCTTGAATCTAGAAATTTATTGACAGTTAAGATGACCGGAATAACATTTCCGGTTTTAGTAATTAAGGCTGTCTCCTTTTCGAATCTTCCATATAGACGCACTTGTTCTAGAATGAAATTCAGGTTGTTGCCGGCATTATCGGCATCGAGTAGAGTATTGACGTGTTTAAAAATTATATCCTTTTTATCCCAGCCAAACATAATCTCTGAACCCATGCCAAAATAAGTTATGTTTCCTTCCAGGTTAGTCACATACAAAGCGTAATCTTTAAGACTAGAGAGAATATTCTTAAGCGTTTCATCGATAATCTTTGCGGAATTTCCTGCTTCTCTGATTTTTGTAATATCATGTCCGATTAATATGGCGCCTCTAGTTTGATTGTTATCAGCCACGACCGGAGTGAAATTCCAGGAAATAAGCCGTTCGTTCTTATCGATACCTGAAATTACCCCCTCAAAATCCTTCTCTCTCTTATGCCTCATACATTCATCTAAGACCGCTTTAAACATATCCTGCTTAATAATACTGCTATTCTTATGGAATAAAATCTTCAACCAATTAGCGCCAAGAATATCCTCATGTTTTAAGCCGGTGAGTTTTTCGGTTTTCTTATTGCAAAAGATGATATTTTCGTTAACATCTAAATAAATTACCGCTACTCCGGCATTATCCAGCAGGTCATGCAGTATCTCTTTGGTTTCTTTAATAACAAGGCCCATATGAAACTTGCAAGGCCGAAAGGCCGCTCCTTTTAAAAAAAGCGGGAGAGGGGAATCGAACCCCCATATATAGCTTGGAAGGCTATTGTTCTACCACTGAACTACTCCCGCGATATAGGTTTTTTCGTTGCATCACTCGCGGGAGTATCCCGCGATATAATTGCTATCCATCTATTTATTTTTCAAATTTAACTTCATCTAGATAGAAGGTAATGTCTTGCCTGTTATCAGTTTTTAAGCTAGTTGCCCAGCAAAATCCACCGATAATACGGCTTAAGGGATCCATGAATGGCCAGCATTCTTTATCCTCATATCCGGTAATTATGAAATTGTCAATTTTCTTTAGGTTTATTGTGTATTTATGCCATTTTTTTGGTAAAATTATCGGGCCTATAGAAGCTACTCCTGAATCACGGTATTTTCCTGCAATGCCGCCAATTTGAAATTTATTTATTACTTCTCCTCCGTATTTACCGCGCGCCCAGAATGTCAACTTCGTTGCTCCGCTTAAATCGTAGGCCTTAGGAATAGTACCCCAGTTATTAGGAGGATATTGCCAGTATAACCCTGCCCAACCATAAATTTGTTCCGGCTTATCCTTGTATACTATTTTCATACAGGTTGGACCGGTATAAGGTGATTCTTTGCAAAAAGCATTAATTTCAGTACCGCTTAAATCACCCATATTGCCTGTGGGGAAGAACTTATTTTCACCGGCATCAGCATCCTTATAAACATAAAAAGGGAAATCTTTTACCTTTTCTCCCAATAAACAGGTAGCCCTGGTTATAGTTTCTTCTCTGGACAAAACCTCCGTAGACTGATTATTTGCTTTACTGATATCAAAAAATAGAAACAAAGAAACACATAAAAATAGTAAAACAAGAACAAAGATTGGGGTTTTCTTATACAGCATATCGTTGTATCGCTAATTTTATGGGCAGGAGAGGATTCGAACCTCTGAAGCACAGGTGCAACAGATTTACAGTCTGTCCCCTTTGGCCACTTGGGTACCTGCCCATTTAAAATTAAGCCGGCGAGAGGAATCGAACCCCCGACCCATTGTTTACAAAACAATTGCTCTACCAACTGAGCTACGCCGGCATCAACTGCATTTTTTTAACGCATCCGGGATTCGCTCAATAATATCGGAGGCGATTAATCCCATTTCTGTCTTCTCTTCTGCTGCTAAATCCCCGGCTAAACCATGAATATATGTTGCGTATTTTGCAGCTTTAAAAGCATCCAGCCCCTGGGCCAAAAACGCTCCAACGATTCCACTAAGCACATCTCCAGAGCCGGCAGTTGCCATTCCAGGATTACCTGAGCGGTTTATATAAAAATCTCTTATTCCATCAGTTACAATGCTATTATGCCCTTTGAGAATAATTATACTATTATAATGTTTTGCGAACTTTTTCGCAATCAATTTTCTATTATTCTTTACAACATCTGCCGTTATTCCAAAGAGTCGGCAGACCTCCTTTTGATGCGGAGTCAGGATAAGCTGCCCTTTATGAGCCTTAAGTATTTCCAGATGGTTACTAAGGGCATTGAGGGCGTCGGCGTCTAACACTTTTGGCTGCTTTGTTTTACGTATAATTTTCCTCACTAATGCGTAAGTAGACTTATTCCTGCCAAGCCCGGGTCCGATTACCAAAACGTCGATATGCTTAAGCAAAGCTGACATTTTTTCAAATGCCCTCAAACTTAATGTCCCTTCACTGGTTTCCGGCAAAGGAAAGGTCATTAATTCCCTTGGTTTAGACCTGATTAGCGGCAAATTGATGCTTTTAGGCAAGCCTAATGTTACCAGTCCGGCGCCTGAGCGTAAAGCGGATTCACCACAAAGCAAAGCAGCTCCGGAAAATCTGCCTGAGCCGGCCAGAATCAATATATGCCCGTAATCACCCTTGTGTGAATTAACCTTTCTTAGTAACAACTGCGCTGGCAACCGCATAAGTTTTAACATGCGATATTGAAATGCATACGTTTATAAATTTTCCTCTGCCGTTTAGAAAAAGGCAAACAGGTTTGCCTGTCCGGTCATTGCTTATCTGAATATCCTGCCATGAGAGAGAATCATCCCCTGCAGCTTTAAAAATAGCCTCTTTAGCGGCAAACCTGCCGGCTAAATGCTGATAAAAAGAGTTTTTGGTTTTGGCGTTCTTGAGTTCAGAATCGGTAAAAACACGCCTCAAGAAACCATCCCCCCATTTTTCAACCGCAGCTCGGATGCGTCGTACTTCAGTTATATCAACTCCGGTACCAATGAGCATTATTTAATCAGCTCCCGCATCTGCCTGACCGCTTTGTATAAACCAACATATAAGGCCTTACAAATAATGGAGTAACCGATATTAAGTTCTTCAATCTCCTCAAGCGCGGCAATTTGCCTGACATTGGCATAATTAAGGCCATGGCCGGCATTAACTGTCAAACCTTGAAGTTTAGCGTAATTAGCGGCCCAGCGGATTTCATTAAAAAATCTTTTTTTTTGCTCAGGGCTACTAGCGTCAGCATAGCGGCCGGTATGCAGCTCAATAATCTTCGCGCCAACTTTACCGGCAGAATCAATCTGATTTTTGTCCGGGTCAATAAACAGGCTTACCCGGATACCTGCTTTTTTTAATTTAAGTATGCTGATGGAAAGCTTTTTTAAATTACCTGTTACGCTTAATCCGCCTTCAGTAGTCAGTTCTTTTCTGCGTTCAGGCACCAGTGTGGCCTGATAAGGTTTTATTTTACAGGCAATCCTTACGATCTCAGGCGAAATAGCCATTTCAAGATTAAGCCTGGTTTTAATACTTCGGCGCAGGCGCTTAATATCGCCATCCTGGATATGCCTGCGGTCTTCTCTTAAATGCGCCACTATACTATCGGCACCCGCTTCTTCACACAAAAAAGCCGCATAAACAGGATCCGGGGTCTCCCCCCGCCGGGCCTGACGTAAGGTGGCCACGTGGTCAATATTTACACCTAATTTAGGCATAGTTGTTTTCAGGTCCTTTCCCCCTTAACGTAAAACCAAAGCGCAATCGCCAGTAGTAACGCGACAAACTTTAACCATGGGTGAATGGTAACTAAGCGCACCAGGCGTAAAAAGAGATTTGTTTTATTTTTATTCATCTTTTTTTGTTTTAATCAACTCGTTTATTTTTAATTCTAATTCCACGCCGCCTAGATCCCTATAAAACTTTTTTCGGTAAATAACGGATATATCGCGCCTTTCTTCGGAGACTACGATTAAAATAGCATCAGTTTCTTCGCTCAAACTTAAAGCCGCCCGATGACGGGTGCCAAAAACCCTGTTTAGTTCCTGGTTTATAACTAGCGGGAAAATACATCCGGCAGCTGCGATCCTGCCGTGCTGGATAATCAGTCCTCCGTCATGCAGAGGATTGTTAGGGGTAAATATCGCCTGCATTAAATCCGCCGAAACACGCGAATCTATAATCTCTCCGCTTTGGATATAAGCTGTCAGGGGATCGTTCTTTTCTATGGCAATTAACCCGCCGAGCTTGTTGGCGGCAAGGTTTTCGCAGGCCTGCGCGATTTGTTTGACAAAAAAATGAATATCTTCCTCTTTTAAGCTGCTTCTAAAAATATTACGTTTGCCCAATTGAGCCAGCCCCTGCCTGATTTCTGGATGAAAAATGATCAATATCGCGATAACCGATATTCCAAACAATTTCTTAAGCAACCAATCTAACACGATAAAGTCAAATTTCTGGGAAATAATAAAAACTAACAGGAGCATAATTATCCCGCGTAACACCTGCAGGCTCCTGGTACCTTCAAAGAAAAGCAAGATATGATAAATAAAAAACCATAGAATCAGGACTTCGGTTATGGGTTTCCAGTACAAAAATAAACTATGCATTAAGCGCTGTTCCTTATGGCGGCAGCCATTTTTAAAGCCTGAGTTACCTCTTTTACGTCGTGCACTCGAACTATATTTGCGCCGCGCTCAACAGCCATCAGGCAAGATGTCAGTGTGCCGATAGTTCTTTCTTGCGGTTTTGCTTTCAGGACTTTTCCGATAAACGATTTCCGGCAGGGGCCTATAAGCAGAGGTTTCCCTAAGATTTTAAAATCCGCCAGCCTTTTTATAATTTCAAGATTTTGCCCGGCCGTTTTGCCGAATCCGATCCCGGGGTCGATAATTATTTTATCAGGTTTTATCCCGGAGTATTCGGCGGATTCAATGGAATTTTTCAGCCAGAAAATGATATCTTCAATCAAAGATTTGTAGGCAATCCTATTCTGCATATTTACCGGTTTGCCGAGCATATGCATAATGATTACCGCGGCCTTATTCCTGGCAGCTACTTTAATCATGCGCTTCTCTCTTAAGCCGGAAATATCATTAATTATCTGCGCTCCGGAATCCAAAGCAGCCTGAGCAACTTCTGCTTTCGTGGTATCAATAGATATAGGAGCGGTTATGTTTTTTGCCAGTTTTTTTAATACCGGTAAAACACGTTTTATCTCTTCTTTGACGCTGATATTTCTGGCGCCCGGCCGGCTGGATTCTCCCCCAAGATCAATAATATCCGCCCCGTCTTTTAGCATCATTTCCGCTTTTTTTAAAGCCAATCCGGGATAATCATTGGACTTAAGGCTGTACAGGCCGTCCCCGCTGAATGAATCCGGGGTTAAATTGATAGCCCCCATAACGTAAACCTTCCCGTTAAAATTTAAGGAGTCTTTTCTTAGGGGCAGAATAAAATTATCGCGGGTGTATTTCTTTATATTACTATTCAGCTCATCAGCAAGCTTACACAGGCCGAATGGCTGAAGTTTTAATTTCCGGATAAGAGAGCGCAGTTGGCAGGGCTGGCCAATAATAAGGCATGCGGTATTTTTTGTTTTTCCGGTAAGCGCTCCCCGGGCTATCGCAACATCTCCCCCCAGAGAAAGCATCTCCTGCTTTAGGATATTGGCGGCAATATTAGATATCGAGTCTAAACGGATTAAGAAGGTAACGGCTTTGGGCAGCATAATCTTGATCCCGCAGGGATCAACACCAATCTCACGCATGACCTTTCTTACTTCATTGACGCCGTTAAAACTAAAAATGCGCATTATTCTTCTTAAGTAAGATCGCTTTTTTGTATCCCTAATATCTTTTTTACCTCTTCACCGCTTAATACTTCTTTTATTAAAAGATTATCAGAGAGAGTTTTTAGCTTATCTTGGCTGGCTTTTAACATGCTCAACGCTTTGCCATAGGCATCATCGGTAATCTTTTTTACTTCTTCATCGATAATTCTGGCAGTTTGCTCGCTGTAATTTTTTTCTTCCATAATATCACGGCCCAAGAATACCAGCCCTTCTCTTCTGCCTAAAGTCATGTTACCTAATTTTTCGGACATGCCGAACTGAGTAACCATGCGCCTGGCCATAGCCGTAGCTACTTCCAGATCATTTTGCGCTCCGGTAGTTACTTCATTTAAATTTATTTCTTCAGAAGCCCTGCCTCCAAGCATCATGGTAATTTCCGCCAACAGTTCTTTTTTAGTCCAATAATGCCGGTCCTCTAAAGGCGGAGTAAAAGTATAGCCTCCGGCCAGACCGCGCGGGATAATGGAAACTTTCTTTAAAGGGTTAACTTCGGGTAAAAGCAAAGAAAGCAAAGCATGCCCGGATTCATGTAAAGCTGTAATTTCTTTCTCTTTTTTAGACATAATATGGCTTTTCTTTTCCGGCCCCATCAGAACTCTCTCTACTGATTTATCCAAATCAACCTCTTCCACCGCTTCCTTATTATTGCGCGCGGCCATAAGCGCCGCCTCATTACAAAGATTTGCCAGGTCGGCTCCGGAAAAACCGGGAGTTTGGCTGGCCACGGATTTTAAATCAACCGACTCGGCAAGCTTTATTTTGCGGGTATGTACCTTAAGTATCTCTTCGCGCCCTTTGATATCCGGAAGATTCACAATAATAGTGCGGTCAAATCTTCCCGGCCGCATAAGCGCCGGATCCAAGGTGTCCGGACGGTTAGTAGCGGCAATAAGTATCAGACCTTGCTGGGCATCAAAGCCATCCATTTCAACCAATAACTGATTAAGGGTTTGTTCCCGTTCGTCATTACCGCCGCCGATACCGGAAAAACGCAAGCGCCCCACGGCATCGATTTCATCGATAAAGATTATCGCTCCCTTGCCTTCAACTTTTCCCGCTTTACGGCCCTGTTCAAATAAATCCCTCACCCTGCTGGCACCCACACCCACGAACATTTCGACAAAATTAGAACCTGAAATACTAAAAAACGGCACTCCGGCTTCTCCGGCTACTGCCCTGGCGATCAAAGTTTTCCCGCATCCGGGAGGCCCGACCAAAAGAACGCCCTTGGGAATCTTTCCTCCCAGTCTTTGGAATTTTTTAGGGTCTTTAAGAAATTCAATTACCTCTTTTAATTCTTCTTTTGCCTCATCCACTCCGGCGACATCATTAAAAGTAGCTTTTTCGGTATCACTTTGAATCTTGGATTTAACCTTTCCAAAACTCATAATCCTGCTGCCTAACTGCTCTCCACGGGCAGCCATCATCCACCAGAAGAAAATCAGCAAAAGTATCGGCCCTAGATTAAAAAGCAATGAAATCCAGAATGTGCGCGCCGGTTTAACCTCAAAATTCTTAAGGTTTTGGCGCATAAGCGCAAGCATCTCCGGGTCGTTATCCGGAAGATTAACAAAAAATTTTGAATTGTCGGAGAACTCACCCTGTAAAATACCTTCTGTTTTAGCGGCATTTTTTATGCTGTCGGGGTTATCCCTTAAAACGCGAAAAAACTGGCTATACGAAACCTCCTTAGGAATCCCGGTTATGGGAATATTATTAAAGGTGTTGACCAGCATAATAAACAAAAAGATTATTAACAACCAGCCGAGGGGGGAACGTTTAAACAGGTTATTTTTACTTGATTTAGGTTTATTTTGTATGGGCATTTAATTCTCCTGGTTCAAGAAAACCGTTTTTGACGGTAATAGGTTAATTTTGATAGAGTTAAAGATTTATTATTATAGCTTTAAAAAGATGTAAAATCAAGTACTTTGCGGATTTAGCGCCTATAAAATCGCAGAGTATTGCGGGTTTTTTGCACCGAGATCCCTTTAGGTAAATCAACAATTGAGCCGATTGGCCGGCTATCAAGTAAATCTTCCAGCTCTTTAATGTGTTGAAAGCCTATCCTGCGCGTATCCCCCTGGATACAAGCGATAGCTTGCCTGATTATAAGCCGTAAAATCGACGGATGCAACCTTTTGATCATTCCTATTTTAAGCCGCAGGTTGCTCCCCTTTATTTTATCCCGGGCGGCTTTATCCAGGTATTCGTAATCATAAGAAATACTTTCAGCCAGATTAGCTAAAACCTCTACGATGTTGCGGTTATATTCTTTTTTTAGCAAAGGAATAAGATTGTGCCGGATTTTATTACGAAAAAATACCTCTTCTTTGTTAGTAGAATCGATACAAGGATTTATTTTTTTACGTTTCAAAAGGCCCTCGATTTCCCTGCGGCTGGTTTCTAAGAGCGGCCGGATAAAAACAACATTCTTAATCATGCGTTTAGCGGATATCCCGGATAACCCCGATAGCCCGGTTCCCCTCAAAACGCGCATCAATACGGTTTCCGCCTGGTCATCAAGATTGTGACCCAAAGCAACTTTATCGGCTTTAATTTTCCTGGCAGTATTGATAAGAAAATCTAATCTTGCCTGCCTGCATATTTCTTCAAGAGAACCCTTTTCCCTGGTAAGCCGCGAATCTAATTTTATAATGTTTATTGGAATACCAAGCTTTTTGGCCCAACTCTCTACGAAAAGAGCGTCTGAATGGGAATCTTTGCGCAAGCCATGATCCACATGCGCAATATGCAGATTTAAACCGTATTTAGTCTTTAGGCTAAAAAGCTGCAAAAGCAGCGCCATAGAATCCGGCCCTCCGGAGACTCCGAGCAGGATTTTATCCCCTTTTTGGATTAACCTGTATTTTTTAATCGTCTCGTTGATTTTCTTCATCATATAATTATACTATCATAATAATTGTGAAATTTATACCCCGATTTTAGTAAGAGCTTATTTAAATTGACTTTGCGCTGACAAAAGTGTAAATTAATACAATGAGCTCAAAGCGAATCGTAACCCATAAAGAAAGAAGAATTGTCTTTGGAAATTTTATTTCCCTTACTACCCTGCAAACTATCAGTTATATCCTGCCGCTGGTCGTGATTCCATACCTTATCAGGGTAATCGGAATGGAAAAATTCGGCCTGATTGCCTTTGCTTCAAGCCTTGTGCAATATTTCATGATTTTAACGGATTACGGATTCAGCCTTTCGGCGACCAAAACAATTTCACTTATCGGTGAACATAAACAAAAGGTAAGCGAGGTATTCTCTTCGGTAATGACGGTAAAACTTATGTTTGCCGCCGTAAGCTTTATTATACTTAGTGTTATTCTGTATTTTGTCCCAAAATTTAGGGCAGACTGGCCGGTTTATATTTTAAGTTTCGGTTCAGTAATCGGCAGTACGCTTTTTCCTGTCTGGTTTTTCCAAGGCAAAGAAAAGATGAGCTATATCTCGATAGTTAATGTAGCCGGAGGTTTTATTTACGCGGTTTGCATTTTTGTTTTAATAAAAAGCCCTCAGGATTTCCTGTTAGTGCCAATTTTGAATTCGCTCCTTTCGATAATCGGCGGGGTACTCGGTCTTTATATCGCTTTTAGAAAATTCCGCATCAAGTTTATTTTACAAAAATACGCGACTATAAAACAGGAACTCAAAACCGGTTGGGATATTTTTATCTCTATCTTATCTGTCAACGCCTACACTAACAGCAGGGTTTTTGCCATAGGCCTCTTGACCAATAATGTGATTACCGGGTATTATTCCCTGGCTGAGAAAATCGCTAACTACATCCAGACATTCCCCATGGATTCTTTTACCAGGGCGGTGTTTCCCCGGATCAGCAATGTTTTCGCGAAGAATAAACAGCGGGCGATAGCTATAATGTACAGGATTCAGGATGGAATTACCCTGGGGTTTGTAGTCAGCCTGCCGATTGCCTTTTTTTTAGCCCCTTGGATTATCCAACTGGTCTGTGGAGTTACCTATAAGGAAGTAGTTGTTTCCTTAAGGCTTTTACTTGCTGCGGTATTTTTTGTGGGAGCCAATAATTTCAAGGTTCAATTTTTGCTTGTCTGCGGGAAACAGGATCTATACGCAAAGATACATATTGGCGCCGCGCTTATCGGTTTACCACTTATATTTATATTAATTTATAAATTTTCTTATGTAGGAGCCGCATTTGCTACGGTATTAATTGAAGCGGGTGTGTTTATTGTTACTTCGCTGATTGTCGAAAAATTAGCTAAGAAATTTTCAGGAAGAAGTTAAGGACTGGTGGCGGAGAGTGGCCCTCCTACGGAGGGCTGCCCTTATAGCTTCATCCCCACTACTTCGTTTATAGCTGGTGGCGGAGAGTGGATTTAAACCACCGACCAAGCGGGTATGAGCCGCGTGCTCTATCAGGCTGAGCTACTCCGCCAAAATCAACGTAATTATCAAGTATTATTACGCGGCTTGTTTTAAGTATCAAGCCGCCTTATATCTATCCTATCGGTGTAGTCCTCCCGAAACTGCAAGCTTGCGAGGAGAGCCGCGTGCTCTATCAGGCTCAAGCTACTCCGCCAAAACAATTTAAATTATCAAGAAACTTTAAGTTACTTCTTCCTGTATGCTTCTAAATAGGAATCACAATAAATATTCTTATTTAAGATGAGTTCCGCGGTAATTAAACTATCAATCAATTCTTTATCTTTAGGATCAAGTATAGCAGAATCCAAGCCATATGCAACTGCCATGGTTAAAAATGTGCGATTGATCAGACTTCTTAAATGAGTGCCTTGAGAAACATTACTTAATCCCAGGGTAGTCTTAGGCCCGGGGTCAGAAATAATCTTAAACTCAGCTATAGACTCAAGAATATCTTTCATTTGCGCCTGAGCGACGTTAACCGGTAAAACTATAGGGTCCAGATACAAATCTTCCATAGGAAAGTTTTCTTTCAGGCAATTATCCACAATGGCAACTGCAAGCTCCAGGCGTTGATCCTTGTTTTGCGGAATACCTTTTGCGCTGATAGCGATACCAATCAATTTAGATTTGTACTTTACGGCTAGCGGTATCAGCGCCTCTAACTTCTCCTTATCGGCTGTAGTAGAATTAATAATTGTTTTGTTTCTGGAAGCCTTCAATCCCTCTTCGATAACCGCGGGTTTGCTTGAATCCAGACATAGAGGCTTATCGGTTACCTCTTGGATCGCTTCAACCAGCCAAGGCATATCAACTAACGGCTGCCTGGAAGCCGGCCCGCAATTAATATCTAAAGCGTCAGCCCCGCAGGCTACTTGTGTTAAGGCGCAGTTTTGTATCTCCTTCTTATTACGCTCCTTGATCGCAGCGCCTATATTAGAGTACATGCCGTTAATCAGTTCGCCAATAATAAACATAATATTCCCCTATTTAAACGCCGCGTTATTTCTTGAAAAGAGTGTCTATGTAATCCGACAGTTTTTGAGCCGCAGCCGGATGGCGCATAACCAAAAGGTCAGCCCCTGATTGTATAAAACTGGTAGCCGTAATTATTTCCCAGATAATACCTTGTTTAGGAGCGGTTTTGGCTTCTTTTGTCCTCCAGGTTTCCTGCCCCACGAAACAAATAAATGGAGAAGCCAATGTTTTATCACCCGATAAAGCGGCCAGCCTTGCTCTTTCCATGATAGAATAAGCATATTCAAGCCCGTAGCCTAACGCTCCGATAGTCGGGTTAATTACAATCCGGTCAAGGCTTAATCCCATATCGGAGATTAATATATTCAACTGTTTGGCAATATTGATATCTATAGGGCTTTCGGCAATAATGTAGTGCCCATCCGCCAGGACGCTGGCAACCAAAGTCTTATAATTATCCTGAACCGCGCAGCCGATCAGGCAACGCTCTCCTTTAGCCGCTTCAGAACAAGCCGGTAAAATCAGGTTATCTTTTGTGTCATCACCGCTTCCAATAATTATTAACGGTACCTTCACTTTACTTAAAAGTGTAGAAATAAATTTTGCCGCCTCCTTAGGGTTTTTATTGCCGGAATCAGGATGCGTCCCCTGCATCCTTACGCAAAGCAATTGCGCCTTAAATTCGTTTACACATTTATCAGCCCAGGCAAACGGGTCATTTAAGACTTTGCCATAAGCTAAAACCAGCTCTTCATCCCAATCCTGCGGCGGAGTGTCCCAGATTTCAAAGGCAACCGCAGGCCGATTGGGGATATCGCCTTCTTTAAATAACAATGGCAGGCTGTTTTGCCCTCCGATTTTTACCGGATTAATACGGGAGGCGCCATCCTTTTTATCCGCTCCAATAGTTATAGTAGAAATTACACCCGGCCATTTCTCAAGCACTAATTGCGTTTCCATATTTTTTCTCCTAATGAATTAAGCGCCGTCAATATCGGCGCATCGTTATCAAGATTAAAAACCGAGGTACCTTTTAAGCTCAATTCTTCAATTAAAGGATCTGCCGGCAGAGAACCAAGGTACTCCAGGCCTGTTTCCTTGATCTTTTCCTTATTTATATTTTCATTGAAACGATTCACTAAAAGGAACCTTTTCTTTATTTCTATCTTTAATTGAGAAGCCAATTCATTAATTCTCTGCGCTGATTTTAACCCTATACTGGAGGAATCCGATACAACTATGAGCATATCGGCAAACCTGGTAGTCCGCCGTGATAAATGCTCTAAGCCGGCTTCATTATCAACAACTATGTAATCATAATCCTTGATCAATTTTGACATAACGGCCCTTAAAACATTGTTTACGTAACAATAGCACCCCGGGCCTTCAGGTTTGCCCATGCTCAAGATATCAAATCCATCCTCTTCCTGAATGGCTGATTGCACCTGGTATTCTATAAAACGTTCTTTCGGCATGCCGGCAGGGACTATTGCCGGATTTAGCGATATATCATCCAGGATTGCCCCTATGTTACGGCCGGCCTTTATGCCTAAGGCCTCTCCCAGGTTATTATTCGGGTCCGCATCAACGGCTAAAACTGAACCGATTTTCTTTTCCTTAATTCTACGGATAATTAAGGAGGCGATCGTAGTTTTTCCCGTGCCGCCTTTTCCGGCCATCGCGATAACGCTGCCCATTTAAAACTTCACCGTAGGAAACTTTGTTAAGTCCGTATGCGGAAAAAACAAAGCCTGGCTGTATTCATCCATATATCCTGGATCAACGGATAATTCAAAATAAGTAATTTTAGAAGCAAGGATATCAGCCATAAGCATAGCCTGATTTGATAAAAGGATCTGCCTTGCCCCCGCCAGGGCGCTGTTTCCGATAAAGATAAATTTAGAGCGCTCGAGATCCGGAAGCAATCCAATCCTAATCGCTCTTTCTATGTCCAGATACGTGCCAAATCCCCCGGCAATAAATATTTTAGAAATTTCGGGAAAACCTAAACCAAGATGTTTAGCCAAAATAGCGGTAGCCGAGTATATCGCCGCCTTTGAACGTTTAAGATTTTCAATATCCGCTTCATTAATCACGATATCCGATTGATTCGCGGTTTCTTCTCTAAAACAAACAACAAACTCTTTGCCGGTATCTGTTTGCCGGATACGGCTGCCTTCGGCTTTAATCTTGCCCCCTTTATCGATTATTCCTGTTTCTAACATTGAGCTGAGTAAATCAATATAACCTGAACCGCAGATCCCCTTCGGTTTTTTATCTCCAATAGTAGAATATTTAACGCTAAAATCGGTTTTATTTATGGTTACCTTCTGGATTGCTCCGCTGCTTGCGCGCATGCCGCAGGTTAGCCCGCTTCCTTCAAAAGCCGGGCCGGCAGAAGCCGCGCAAGCGACCAGAAAATCTTTATTGCCCAGGACAATCTCTCCGTTTGTGCCGATATCAATTAATATGCAAAGTTTGTCCTTTTGATATATGCCGCTTGAGAGGACTCCGGCTGTAGTATCCCCCCCAACATAGCTGGAAACTCCCGGCACGCATGAAAGCAGCCCCCTGGGATTAATATTTACCCCCGCCTCTGCCGCGCGTAAAACAGGCAGAAAATTCGCCGTAGGCACATATGGTTCTTTGCGGATGTGCCCCGGGTCAACACTTAGGAGCAAATGGACCATTGTGGTATTGCCTGAACAAACTATACAATTAACATCATTTAAATCAACATTATTCTCAAGGGTTAAGTCGCGAATTATCTGATTCATTGTATTACAAACAGCTTCATGTAATTTTTCTAATCCGTCGCTCTGGCCGGCATAGACAATGCGCGTGATCACATCATTTCCAAAAGTAGCCTGCTGGTTATAAGTGGCTTTTGTCCCCAGGACCTTTTTTGAATTTAAATCTACCAGCTGGCCGGAAATTGTAGTTGTGCCGATATCAAAACAAAGCCCAAAATTCCTGTTTGTCGTATCTCCTGATTCAACCAGGACGATCTCCACGGTATCATTGCGTTTACCTAAGGTGACAGTGACCTTCCAATCGGAATCACGCAGTAATTCGCCCAATTGACGGATATTAAATAAGCCTGTTTGTATTACGGGGAAATCCTCAAGGCTGCGCAGCGCGCGGTATAACCTCTCTAAATCACTTATGCTGTCATTAAGGGTCGGAGCAGACAATTCCAGATATAATTTTGTAGCAAAAGGAGAATGCTTGAAAAGGCCTTCTTTAAATTTTGTATTTACCGGCTGAATGTCTTCCGCTTTTGAATAAAGGCTGCCTAAACGCTCTTCAAGCTCTGAAGGAGAAAGATTATCAAGATTAAGCCGCGACTCTTTAGGGATCTCCACCTCTAAATCGCTGTGTATATTTGTAAGGCAGCCAAGGTATATATTATTTTTTCTTTCTTCCGGAGTAATTATGCCGTTAGGCTGGGTGCTAACCTGGCCTTTTTTAAGGATTACCTTGCATCTTCCGCAAACTCCGTCTCCGCCGCAGACAGAATTAATATATACCCCCGCGGAGATGGCCGCGGAAAGTATAGTCTTATCTTTCTCAACAAGGATGGATTTATTATCCGGCATGAAAGTGACTTTGAATTTTTGCATAGGTTAGAGAACCATGGTTCGGCTTCCGATAGCCGAAGCCATTGGTTAATTTAGATTCTTTAAAAACGCGGGGATCCCTGCTGCTTCTTTGGGGCCAACGATCACCTTAAAACCTGATTTCTCTTCCAGGTCGCCGCTTAATACGGCCACGTAACCCGGGATAATTAAATTTCTATGCTTTACCGCGTCCTGAACGCCAAATTTATCCAACGACTTAGTGATGGATTCGGCATTGAATTTTTCCGCGGCCCAGGCGGTGAGCACAGACATTCCTTCAGTATCAACACTCAAAATATAAGAAGGTATTTTGCTGGACTCCACTTCGCCTAAAACAGTGAAATAGCTTAATGAAAAATTAGTTGTGATTAAGACCGGTGATTTTTCAGTTGTTTTTCCCACAGGATAAAGCTTAGGTTCAATCTGTAAAGGCTTTTGCGGATCAGTATAAATATTTTGCCTTAAGGTCAGGACAGCCAAAACCTCCCAGGTCTCTACCCCTTTAATCAAAACAAGTCCGGCATATTTAGCTATATAAGCGCCTGCCACTATGGCTTCTTCATAAGAATCAGTTTTATCTACGATAGCCAGGCTTGGATATCCCAATGAGCGGTTTGATTTCTTGAGGGCCTGGCGGCGTAGCTGGGTTAAATCCCAGACCTTATCAGCAACTGATTTTACACCGGTATCTAAAATCAGGTCACGGACCCCCAATGAATTAAGTTCTTTAGCCAGATGGGCAAGACCGTCAATATCCCGGGCAACCACAACTAATGGAAGCGCCAACTCCCTGGCAATTGGAGCAATTTCGGCGAGATTATCTTTTGTGGCGCAGTAAAGCAGAGGTTTACGCGCCTTAGCTGCGGCTGCGGCTTGCTTTAAAGCGACAAGGTCAGCGCTCATCAGCATAATCGGCAGAATAGTATTATTTAAGACTAATTCGGTCACCTCGAGGAATCTTTTCGCGTCCGTATTCTTATTTATCGCGATAAGATTTACTTCCAACAGCTGGCCTACGCGCTCAAATTTCAGCTGATTGATTTTCTCAAGCCGCTTTTTTATTTCACTGTCAAGCAGATTATCATCAATAATAAAGCCCAGGGCCGCCGGGTTGCGGAATTTCTCCTCGTGCCTGAACATTACCGTTTCATTTCCAATTTCAAATTTTGAATCACAATTACCTAAGGTAATAAGCTTGATCGCAGGCAAAGCCTGCTCATCTAAGGCAGCTTTAGCCTCCGGAGAAATAAAAGGGCATTTTTCAATTGTCAGCGTTTTCTTAGCTAATTGCATCGCAAAAGCAAGGCAGGTAGCCATGCCGCATTTGCGGCAATTTGTCTTAGGAAGTAACTTATAAATATCCAAACCAGAAAGCGCCATAATTATCTCCCATTAATTAAACTGGCGAAGTAACCTGCGCCAAATCCATTGTCAATATTGACTACTGTAACTCCGGGCGAACATCCGTTTAGCATAGACAAAAGCGCAGCTAAGCCGGAAAAACTGGAACCATATCCACAACTGGTTGGAACGGCAATAACCGGCGATTTGGCCAACCCGCTGACCAAGCTTGCCAAGGCCCCCTCCATACCCGCTACCACTATTATTACGTTAGCCTTTTCTAATCTATCAACGTTGCTCATCAAGCGGTGGACTCCGGCGACACCGACATCATACAACCTATCGACACAATTTCCCATTACTTGCAGGGTTTGCGCCGCTTCTTCAGCTATCGGGATATCGCTGGTGCCGGCAGAAATAACTAAAACCCGGCCTTTAGAAGGTTTCTTGGGGCTAGCGAGAAAATAACCGATTTTCGCCAGAGGGTTATATTTTAAAACAGGGATTGACTTTTTTAAAAACGAAAATTCTGACTTGGTTAATTTAGTTAAAAGCAGATCCTCTTTTAGCTTAATTATTTTTTTAGCTATTTTCTTCAGGTGCTCTCTGCTTTTTCCCGGACAATAAATTACTTCCGCAAACCCCTTGCGCTTCTTTCTATCTGTGTCAAGCTTGGCAAATCCCAGATCACAAAACCCTTTTTTTAATAACATTTATTTATAAACCCCGGTAAATAAGAAAACCCAGGAGGGCAATCAAAAATATGGCAAGGATATAGAAATCATTAAAATAAAAAAAATCGTGGAGCATGTCCGGAAAAATTTTTCCTTTTTCCTGGCTTCCTGAACGAGCGCAAGGGTGCTCTTTCTTGTATTGGTCTACCTGGTCTTTCTTAAACCTTAAATATAACCCGCCTATTTTGTAAGCTGGAATTATCCCTTTTTCCGCCAGGTCCAAAACATCTTTTTCAAATACTCCCAGGATAACCGAAACGTCCCTGACTGTGAGTAATTTTTCTTCGGCCATTTTAGTTTATTTACCTATTTTACCCGCGGCAACCCAGCTGTCAATCGCTTTACGCTCAAATTTCCAATCATTACCTTCTTTATTCCCCGGCACCTTCCCCGAATTAGCCCAATCCATTATTGAGTTTAATTCCACTTCCAGGTATTTTGCCAGCTGTTCAGAATTAAGAAAATCATGCAGCATCGAACACTGCCCCTCCAGGATTGCCCCTTCAGCGATGTTAAGCTTGGCCGGATAAATATGCCCCTCAACAATTGCCTGCGGCAGAAGAGTCAGCCTTTCCTTAGCGGTAATCTTTCCTTTGACCCGGCCTCCAATAATTATATTATCACCGATAATATCGGCGTTAATCATAGCTGTAGGGCCTATAGTAAGATTACCACGGGTGTCAAGGTTACCTTCAAATTTACCGTTAATACGCAGATTAACCGGGTCCTTAAAAGATAGGCTTCCCTGCATTGCGGCATCAACATCCAAAGTTTTTTCTTCCAGCTTCTTTTTAAATGCCATGCGCACCCTCCTTGTTTTTGGACACAGGATTATTCAAAAGACGGCCCTCTATGTGGCGCAACAAATATAAAACAATCAAAACTAATACCGTGGCATAAATTGCCATCTTGTTAAACCCGCAACCCACTGCCAGGCCGATCCCTGAAACCACCCACAAGCTGGCGGCAGTAGTCAAGCCCCTTACCCCATCAGGCTCGCGGATAATTGTGCCGGCACCCAAAAAACCGATTCCGGTAATTACCCCAGCGGCAATACGCGCCGGATCCAGCGAAACCACATCTTTATATATATCAAAAACATATAAAGATGTCAACATGATAAGACAGGAACCTAATGCTACTAAAATGTGAGTGCGCAATCCGGCTTCCCTGCGGTGAACCTGCCTTTCAAGGCCGATTAACCCGCTTAAAACCAAGGTCAATAATAAGCGCGTAATCATTTGAAGATCAGTAGGCATCGAATCCTCCTCTAGTTATTAAGCTGCGTATTTAAATACAAGTTGTCTCTTGCGCCCTGTTTATAAAGAAAATAAGCGATTCCGCCTACCAT
>JBAZOE010000002.1:0-30238 GCA_041648875.1 Candidatus Omnitrophota bacterium | reverse complement strand
TCTGGCAGAATCCGGCAAACAACTGGGGTGGTGTTGACGCGGGTTTTGATCTTTCCAAAGCGGCTAAACTGACCTTTTGGGCAAGAGGAGCAAAAGGCGGCGAGCGCATTGAGGAGTTCAAAGTCGGTGGTATTATGGGAGAGTTTTCGGATTCAGACAGCGCCACTATCGGTCCGGTTATCCTGAATAAGGAATGGACGCAGTATACTATCGATTTAAAGGGTAAGGACATGTCGTATATTATCGGTGGTTTCTGTTGGGCAACCAATGTGGATAACAATCCTGAAGGCGCTACTTTCTATCTGGATGAGATCAAGTTTGAATAAAAGTAAAAGAAAGAGTTCTAAGACTGCAGGTTACGGGATTTTTTTGCCTGTAGCCTGCAGCTTTTTGTTGTTATTTGTTTTGATTTTATCTACCTGCCGGCATAAGCCGGGGGTATATATCCAGAAGCTAAAGAATCAGCATTACCGCCTTATAGTTAACGGCTCGCCCTATATCATAAAAGGGGTTTGTTATAACCCTGTTCCCATAGGTTCTAATCATGAGTATGACTGGTGGGCCGATGCTCATAAGCCGTGGGTTGTTGACGGCAAACTTATGAAAGGAATGGGGATTAATACTATCCGTCTTTATCAAGCCAACAGCGAACCCGAGAAGGTAAAACAGGTGATCCGGGATTTATATAATTTATACGGGATCCGTACGCTTATGGGGGATTGGCTGGGGTTTTGGGAATACCCCTGTCCTTTTTACGGAGATAAGAAATTCCAGGATAAGGTAAGGAATCAGCTTATAGAGATGGTTAATCTCTATAAGGATGAGCCGGGGATATTGGGCTGGATTTTGGGCAATGAGAATAATTATTCCTGCCTTGGGCATGTTAACCCCTGGTCAAACGATGAGATTGATAAGGAGCCTGATCCGCAGAAACAGAAGGCCATGCGCGCCAGAATTTATTATTCATTCGTTAATGATTTAGCTAAGGAGGTGCGTAAAGCCGATCCTATGCATCCTATAGGACTGGGTAATGGCGAGCTTGTAGGCCTTGAATTCGCGAATCAATTCTGCCCGGATGTGGATTTTATCGCCTGCATAATTTATCGCGGCAGGACTTTCGGTAACCTTTTTAAATCCATCAGGATGACATTTGATAAACCGGTGCTTCTGGCTGAATTCGGAGCGGATTGTTATGACGCTTATCTGAAGAAAGAAGACCAGAATATGCAGGCGTTTTTCCTGGAATCGCAGTGGAACCAGATATATGAAAACCTGGCTAACAATAAAGCAGGAGCGGGTAATTGTATCGGAGGAACGGTTTTTGAATGGACGGATGAATGGTGGAAGTATAACCCCGATAACCCGCAAGAGTGGAAAGCGCATAACACCGAAAGCGGCTGGTCCAACGGCAGTTATTATTTTGATATCCGCGCCGAAGGCAATAAGAATATGAATGAGGAATGGTTTGGTATTGTCGCTTTAAGCCCTGAGCTTGAGAATGGCTTAAATAAGCGCCTGCCGCGCAAGGCATATTACGTAATCAGGGAATTTTGGAAACATCCGGTTTTAAAGAAAACGCGCGGTAAAAAAATACCCCAAGGAGGTTAATTCCATGTCAGCGTTTTTAAAATTTACGGCATTTATCTTAGGTGTATCTTTATGGACAAGCGCTTTTTGCCAGGTGGCTGCCCCAGGAGCCGCATCCAACAGTTCTTGTTGCGCGAACATTGAAGAATTAAAAGCAAAATACCTTAAAGATCACCGGTATAGCGAGTTTATGAATTTTCTAGATGTTTTCAAGGATAAATCTACTCCGCAGCCCTGTCTTAATTATTATAAAGCGCTTACACGTTATCTGCAGCTTAAATATCTGGAAGAAAAACAATCCTGGGATGAGTATTTTGCCGAAGGCAATACTTATCGTCAGCAGATAACGGAGAATGCGCTAAAAGTTATTGCGCAGACCCAAAGCAACGATTGTCTAAGGCCTAAGTCCAGGCTTCTGCTGTGGAAATTTCATTCCGGCCAACAGGACGCCTTTACTGAACAGTCCCTGGGTGAGTTGATGGAGGATATGAATACTTACATCGGGCAAATTCAGGATGCGGCTTTGCTTAAAGAAACCGCGGATGAACTTTTGGCATATGGAGAAAAGGCGAAGGCCCGTCAGCTTTATAAGCTTTATGTAGACGAGCTTGTATCAGGAAAAATTTCAGATGCTCAGCTTAAAGAGGCGGCGGAGGGTTTTTATAATGAAAATAATCTAGAGCTTTCAGAAACAGTTTATGATATTTATATAGAAAGAATTTCTAATACACTTGCACCTGATAATCTTGTCCCGGAATTATTCCGCATTGCCGGTATGTTCGCCTATAAAGCTAAAGGTCCCTGCGATATGGCCTATGCGGAGAAGATTTACGCAAGAATAGAAGAATTGGGCGGAAAGGGTGTTTTTAGCCAGGAAACAATCTACTTGCGCGCATTTAACTTAGAGAAACTTAAAGATTACAAAAAGTCCGCGGAGCTTTATTTACAGCTAATCCGGCTTTATCCGGATACAAGCCATCTTGATGAGGCTGTCTATAAAATCGCCATGATCGACGCATACGTTTCAGCGGATATCAAAGAAGCCAAGTTGTATTTTGAGCAACTTATCGCTAAGCCAGCAATCAGCCCCCAGGTAATCTCCAGTTTTTATCAGTTGGGTTTATTGGCGCAATGGGAGGGTGATTTAACCAAGGCCAAGGGGTATTATGATACTTTGATCAATAACTTCGGGAGCAATCAGCCGATGACAACAGAGAGGGCCAAAGAAAGGCTCAAAGAGATAACTGAAAATAAACCGTTAAACTATAATTTAAAGAAGTTTCTGGACCTATCTTTTAGAAAAGAAGATATTTCTTTAGAAGCGGATAAGTCTGAGTTAAAATCTTCCGGTTACATATTAGGAAAAGGGCAAGAGTTTATGGTTTCCTCTTTTTCCGGCATGCCGGAGAGCGGCTGCAACCAGGTAGAACTGCAATATCTCTGGTCAGGAGATTTAGGAACCGCAAATCCCGGAACAGATAGCGGGAGTTTCCAGGGTACTTATCCTAATGCCGGGACAAAAGAGGTAAATTTAATTATAGTAACATCCGCGGGGATCCTGGACCATTCATTTATAATGGTTGACGTTTATTAGCTCCGGCAGTTTATATCCTTCCAGACAGCTTTTCCGTTACTTCTTAAAAATACTTGACTTAAGCCTTCTTTAGTAGTATAAATAAGGTAAATATTTTCATTTAAATTAACAGGCTAAGAGGTAATTTTATTTTATGCACGTATTGGATTTACAGAAAGAAGCTTTCAGCGAAAAAGAAAAACGCAATATTGAAATACTTGATATCCTCAGGAGGCAGGGGCCGATAAGCCGTCCGGGTATTTCCCAGGAGATGGGAATAAATGTGGTAACCATCTCAAGCTATATCGATGATTTTATCAAGCGCAGCCTGGTTTATGAAAAAGAGCTTGATGTATCCGAAGGCGGAAGGCGGCCGGTGCTACTGGATTTAAATCCATCGGCGGGGTTTGCTATCGGAGTGGGATTAAACCTGATGAATATGGTCGGCCTGCTCGTAGATTTAAAAGGCAATATTATCACTAAGACCCAGGTTGCCCGGACCCAGACTTCTGTGGAGGAGGTTTCCGAATGCCTTTTAGAGATTGTGCGTGAGATTCTAAGGCGTTCTAAAGGTTACGCTGAGAATATAAAAGGTATCGGCATAGGTATTGCCGGGTTAATTAATAAGAAAAACGGTTCAGTCCATTGGCCGCAGAAAATGGACCATTACTATACCTACACTTCCGTAGATATCCCTTTAAAAGATTTGATGGAGAAAGAGTTTAACCTGCCGACCTTGATCGAAAATGACGCCACCAGCGCCTGTTCCGGGGAGCACTGGCTGGATTTAGGCCAGAACTATAAAAATGTCCTTTATATGTTTTCCGGAGTAGGATGTGGGATAATGATTAATGGCGAGGTTTACCGCGGCTGGCAGGGTTATGCCGGAGAGGTATCCGTGTATAACTATAAAGAGCAGGATCTTTTCAGTTGCGCCAGCGGCGCTCCTTGTTTTATAAAGCGCTGGGAGATGGATTTAGGAATTATCGATGAGCTTAAAGGGGCTTTGCTTAAAGACAAAGAAAAGGCAGAAGAGTTTTTGCGGATTTCCTCTTGCAGCATGGAGAATATGGATTTAAAAAATGTATTTATCGCCAACCGCCTGAAAAATGAAACTGCTTCTTTAGTCCTGGATAACGCAGCGAGAAGATTAGGGATCAAGATTGCGTATTTGGTGAACCTGCTTAATCCTCAGGTAGTGGTTATCGGTGGAGGCTTTGAAGAAGCGGGTGAAGGTTTTCTAAATAAGGTCAGGAACACAGTTATGGATTGGGCTTTTCATGAGTCAACCAGCGACTTAAAAATTGTTTATTCGCAGTTAAGAGAGAATGCCGTAGCCATGGGCGCGGCAAGTTTTGTTTTAGAGAGAGTATTCGCCCAATTATAAGCAAAGCCATAGGTTAGAGAACCATGGTTTGCTTTCCATTAAGCAAAGCCATAACAGGGGGGATTATGGATCAGAAGACAAAATTAATCATCATCGGTTTGATAGGTTTTTCCGTGGTATGTCTTTTTCTTTTTATGCAGGCAACCAGTTCTCAGCAGATGCTTATGCGTGAACGAAATGATTTAAAGAGCGAGAATGCGACTCTGATCAGCAAAGTGGACAAGATTGAAAGTGATTTAAAAGCTAACCAGACAAAAATAGCTTCCCTTCAAGATGAAAAGGAAAAAGCTGTCCAGGATGTTAAAGATATAAGCAGCAGGCTTGAGGTAGTCAGCCGCGCAAGGGAAGAGTTAATTGAAGAATTAAAGAATCGGCGCAAAGAAGAGGTTGCCGTAGCCGCTGCACCGAAGGAAACAGTCCCGCAGAATACAGACGTTTATTGGGGCCAGATTCTTAAGGATAAAACCGATTTAGAGCTACAGCTATCCAGTATCCGGGATGAATTGAGAAGTTTGCAGGTTAGCAATGAGTCGTTGCAGAGGGAAAAAAGCGTTTTGGAAATAGATATTAACAGCCTGCGCAATGAAAAACAAGACCTTTTAAGGCAGCTTGATTATAATCGCAAGCTTCTAGACAGTATATCCCAGGAGGTAGTGCGGGAGAAGAATGATAAGGTAGCAATTGAAGAAAACTTTAAGGCGGTAAAGGCGGAGAACACAATACTTACCCGTAGATTGAAGAGTTTAAATACGCATAAAGCAACTTTAGATAAAAAGATCCATGATCTTCAGGCAGGAAAGTCTGATATAGAAAAACGCTTAAGCACAATGGAGACGATGCTGGAAGAAAGGGTCTCTCAGATTAATTCTCTTAAGGAAGATTTGGACGCGATAAGAAATGTTAAACCCATAACTGCTTTAGAAAAGAAGCCCAGGGAATCGGTAGAATTGCCGGCAATAGTGGTGCGTTCATTTTCTCCTGCTGAAAAACCGGAAACAGGCGCAGCTATGTTTGCCGGCAAGATACTGGCAATAAACCTGGATAATAACTTTGTGGTTATAGACCTGGGTTCTTCTTCTGAGGTAAAATCAGGAGATAAATTCAGCGTTTACAGGGATGGAAAGCCAATAGGCTCAATTGAAGTAATCCAGGTAAAGGATAATGTTTCCGCCTGTGATATAAAGAAAATGAATACTCCGTTTAAATCCGGAGATACCATTAAATAAATTGTCCTCATCATAATGACACGTACCAAGAAAACCACCTCCAGAAATATCTCTATTGAAGATGTTGCCCGCGCCAGCGGCGTGTCTATAACTACTGTCTCACGAGTGATCAACAAGGCCAAGACCGTTAAAGAATCCAACCGCGCCAAGGTAATGAGCGCGGTCAGGGACTTAAAATTTCAGCCTTCTGTTTTTGCGCAGCGGCTGGCAACCGGCAAGAGCAATGTAGTGGCTTTGGTCATCCCCCGCTATGAAGGGGTATTCTATTCATTCTACGCCTTGGAGCTTATCCGCGGCGTCGGCACGATGTGCGAGGCTCTAAAGCTGGATCTGCTTTTGCATCTTACTGATTCGCGTACTCCTTTATCGCTGCGCGGGGTAGGAGGAATAATCTTCTCCGATATTATCGGTAACCGCGCGCAATTGGAAGACAGCCTTGATAAAGGAATACCCAGCGTAGTTATCAATTATTATGTGGATGACTTGGATGTTTCCTGTATCGCCATAGATAATGCCGGAGGCGCACAGAATGCGGTCAATTATTTGATTCAATTAGGGCATAAGAAAATAGCGCACATTACCGGGGATATATCGACCCAGGCTGCGGCAAAACGTTTAGAAGGTTATAAATGGGCACTAGAAAAAAACAATATTGCTGTAAGGGATGACTATATCTTTTATACTGATTATTCACGCGGCCAGGCCCGTACGGCTGCTGAGAATTTGCTTAAAGCCCTTGATCCGGCAACTGCGGTTTTTGTTGCTTCTGATTCTATGGCTCTTGAGGTGATGGCGGTTGCCCGCGAACTGGGCAAGGATATACCGCGTGATTTATCGATCGTGGGTTTTGATGATAACCCTTCGGGGCTTTATGGACCGGTAGGGCTTACCACTGTACGTCAGCCATTAATCCGCATGGCCGAAGAAAGTGTAAAAGAATTGAACCGCCTGATTGCTTTGAAGAAAAACGCGCCAAAAAAGATTCTGCTTCCGGCAGAATTGGTAATCCGGGAATCCTGTAAGCCTTTTACGGGAGAATAGCCCGGATAGAGTAACCTTTGTACCTACAATCTATTGTATATTATAACAAGCAGATATCCCATATGTTGTAATTTTCCATTGACAACGTGTATCTCCTTTGTTATACTCGCTTTTGGCACAGGAAAATATTTGGTTAATATTTATTTCGCAAATTTGAGGTGAAATATGGAATTAAAATTATCTCCCAATGCCATTAAGGTTTTAGAGCGTAGATACCTGCGCAAAGATCAAGAGGGTAAGCTTATCGAAACACCGGAGCAAATGTTTATTCGCGTTGCCTCAGCCATTGCTATTGCGGATAAGCAATACGGCCTAACAGACCAGGAGATAAATAAGCTCCAGGAATCTTTTTTTAAAATCATGACTAATTTAGAGTTCCTGCCGAACTCGCCTTGCCTTATGAATGCAGGAAAAGAGCTGGGGCAGCTTTCCGCCTGTTTTACCCTTCCTATTGAAGATTCGATGGATTCGATCTTTGAGACCTTAAAAATTACCAGCCTTATCCATAAATCAGGCGGCGGGACAGGTTTTAATTTTTCGCGCTTGCGTCCCAAGAACGCCGTAGTCAAAACTACCGGCGGAGTGGCAAGCGGGCCGATCTCATTTATGCGCGTTTATGACGCGGCTACCGAGGCAGTCAAGCAGGGAGGCACGCGCAGAGGCGCGAATATGGGAATTTTACGCGTGGATCACCCTGATATCATGGAGTTTATTACCTGTAAGGAAAACAATAACCATATCACCAATTTTAATATATCCGTTGCCATTACCGATGAGTTTATGCAGAAGCTATCCCGCGGCGAAGAATATGACCTAATTGACCCGCATACGCATAAATCCGTGCAGCGCATCAGCGCCAAAGAGGTTTTTGATTTAATCGTAAAGCAGGCGCATAAAAACGGCGAACCCGGAATAATTTTTATAGACAGGATTAACCAGTATAATCCAACTCCCAGGCTTGGAGAAATTGAGAGTACCAACCCATGCGGCGAGCAGCCTCTTCTGCCTTATGAGAGTTGTGATTTGGGTTCGATAAATTTAGACCAGATGTGTAAAAAGTCCGGAGGGTCTTGTGAGATTGACTGGGACAGGCTCAAAGAGGTAACGCGCCTGGCAGTGCATTTCCTTGATAATCTAATTGACGTGAATAAATTTTCGCTGCCGGAAATCGAGAAAGCTACCAAGGCTACCCGTAAGATAGGATTGGGAGTGATGGGTTGGGCGAGTTTATTAATCCGTCTGAAGATACCTTATAACAGCGAAGAAGCCGTAGCGTTGGCAGAGAAAGTAATGTCGTTTATTATGGAGGTCTCAAATAAGAAATCTTTAGAGTTAGGAAAAACCAAGGGAGTGTTTCCTGCTTTTAAGGGCAGCATTTATGATAAAAAAGACGCGCATACACGTATGCGCAATGCCACATTGACTACAATCGCCCCAACCGGTACCATCAGCATTATTGCCGGCCCTTGTTCTTCGGGGATTGAACCTTTGTTCGCCTTATCATATTACCGCAATGTTATGGATAACGATAAATTGGTTGAAGTTGAGCCGTTATTTGAGCAGGTTGCCCGGGAGAGAGGTTTTTACAGCCGGCAGCTTATGGAAAAAATTGCCGAGAACGCCTCAATTAAAGATATCAAAGAGATACCCGAGGATGTACGCAGGGTTTTTGTTACCTCGCATGATATCTCTCCGGAGTGGCATGTGCGCATGCAGGCAGCCTTCCAGAAATACGTGCATAACGCGACAAGTAAAACGGTTAACTTTCCGCATGAGGCGACTGTTGATGAGGTACGCAAATCCTACATGCTCTCCTTTGATTTAAACTGCAAAGGCATAACTATTTACCGCGATAAGAGCCGCGAAGAGCAGGTATTGAATGTCGGCAAACCCAAAGAAAAACAGGATATTAAAGCTAGCCTTGAGTTTAAAAAAGAGATTGCCCCGCGTCCCAGGCCGGAAGTAATTATCGGAACTACCACTAAAGTAGCTACGGGCTGCGGCAATCTTTATGTCACCATTAACGTGGATGAGAGCGGCAAACCGTTTGAGTTGTTTACCCAGATGGGTAAGGCAGGGGGTTGCGCGGCCAGCCAGCTTGAGGCAACCGGCCGCTTGGTTTCTTTAGCTTTTCGCGCGGGCATCGAAGTTAAATCCATTATCGAACAGCTGCGTAATATACGCTGCCCTTCTCCTTCCTGGGAAAAGGGGCAAAGAATATTTTCCTGCGCTGATGCTATTGCCCGCGTAATAGAGAGGCGTCTGGTTAACACGCAGGTAGCCCCGGTTGTTTCTGAAGCAATGACTATCCCCATGAAACATTCGCATGATGACCAGCTGTTGGCTTCGGACCTGGATGACCAGGCTAATATCGTAGGTGTATGCCCGGATTGCGGCGGGGCGCTGCGCCATGAGGAAGGCTGCGTTAAATGCTATGCCTGTGGTTATTCCAAGTGTTAAGGGGAAAAATATAATAATATAGAGGTATGGATAAAAAAGGTAGAGGCAAAGATTAAGCTGCCTCTGCCTTTTTCTATTTTTTAAAGGCTATTGTTATGGATTATGATGTTATCGTAATTGGCGCCGGGCATGCCGGCATCGAAGCGGCACTGGCGGCTAGCCGCATGGGAGCAAAAACCCTTATGCTTACTTTAGATATTAATTCTATCGGTAAGATGAGCTGCAATCCGGCTATCGGAGGTGTGGGCAAGGGGCAGCTGGTAAAAGAGATCGATGCCTTAGGCGGCTCTATGGGGAAGGCAGCGGATGCCTGCGCGATACAATTTCGTATCCTTAACTCTTCTAAAGGCGCGGCTGCGCAGTCATCAAGGGCGCAGATTGATATGCATAAATACAGCCGCTATATGCAAAAATTGCTTAAGCGTCAAAAGAATCTTACGGTAAAAGAGGATGAGGTAAAAAGGCTAATCGTTAAAGACGGCCTGATCCTGGGCGTAGTAACGGGTAAAGAAAAGCTTGAGGCTAAATGCGTGGTTATCTGCCCGGGGACATTTTTAGACGGCTTGATCCATGTAGGCTTAAGGCATTTTAGCGGCGGCAGGATTAATGAACGCGCCAGCATTGGCCTATCGGATAATTTAAGAGAGTTAGGTTTTAACCTGCTGCGTTTTAAAACCGGTACCTGCCCGCGTCTGGATAAAAACACCATAGATTTCTCCAAACTCATCAGGCAGGATGGCGATTGTCCGCCTAAGCCGTTTTCATTTTCTACGGCGAAACTTAAGCAGAAACAGGTGCCTTGTTACATAACTTATACTAATAAAGAAACGCATGAAATTATCCTGGCCAATTTAGACCGTTCCCCGCTTTATTCGGGCAAGATCAAGGCAACAGGGGTGAGGTATTGCCCGTCAATAGAAGATAAAGTTGTTAAATTCAGCGATAAAGAAAGGCACCAGGTATTCTTGGAGCCTGAAGGGCTGGGGGTTTGCGAGATTTATCCAAATGGCGTCTCAACCAGCCTGCCTGAAGATGTGCAGCTTAAGGTCTTAGGTTCTATTCAGGGATTAGAAAAAGCCAGGGTGATCCGTTTCGGTTATGGAATTGAGCATGTTGTGGTTGAACCCACGCAGTTATATCCGAGCCTGGAAACAAAACTTATCAAGAACCTTTACCTGGCAGGCCAGATTAACGGCACTACGGGTTATGAGGAAGCCGCCGCGCAAGGGCTGCTGGCAGGAATCAATGCCGCCTTGCGTATACAAAATAAAGAGCCGCTTATTTTAGACCGCGCAAGCGGCTATATCGGTGTTTTAATTGATGATTTAACTACTAAAGGGACCCTGGAGCCTTATCGCATGTTTACTTCGCGGGTGGAATACCGCCTGATCTTGCGCGAAGACAACGCGGATTTACGTTTAAGTAAAATAGGTTTTGAATTAGGGTTGTTAAGCTCGACAGTTTATCATAAGGTTGAAAATAAACAGAAAGGCATAAAAGAGGCAGCGGAGTTCTTAAGGAAAACGCGCGTTAAGCCTGATAAGTTGATCAACGCTAAATTAATTCAACTTGGTTCTGCCCAGATCAGGCGGATAGTAAGCCTGGAAGAACTATTAAAACGGCCGCAAATAAGTATAAAAGATTTGAAGGCGATACACAGGCTAAAAACCGGGATACTTGAATCTGCTTGGCAGCAAGTTGAAATAGAGGTAAAATATGCCGGGTTCATCCAGAGGCAGCTTAAGGATGTGGAACGGTTTGAGCATTTGGAAAAAATCCGGCTGCCGTTTGATTTTGATTATAGCGGGCTTTCCGGGATATCCCGCGAGATACGGGAGAAGTTATCTAAATTTAAGCCGCTTAATCTTGGCCAGGCATCGCGAATTTCAGGAGTAACTCCTGCCGCAATTTCACTGCTTATGGTTTACCTAAGGAAAATTAATGGTTAATAATAAACTCGACCTTAAAAAATTCTGCCTTTCTTTAGAGATCGATCTCTTTGGTGTTGCCGATATAAAAGATATAAAAAATGAGTTTTTGATTTCCCATAAAGTTTTAGCGAAAATGGACCGCGCGGTATGCTTAGGCTTACGTATATCCCAGGCGGCTTTGGCTGAAATAGAGCAGGTTCCTACGAGAATGTATTTTCATCATTACCGCATGGTGAATATGTTTTTGGACCAGGCAGCTTTAAGGGTTGGTAATTATATACAAAAAAAGAGCTACCTTAGCCTGGGCATTCCTACTTCGCAGATTATTGATTGGGAAAAGATGAGCGCGCACGCATCGCATAGAAAGCTGGGGTTTTTAGCGGGGCTGGGCTGGATAGGCAGGAATAACCTATTGGTGAATAAAAGGCTGGGAAGCCAATTCCGCCTGGTGACTATCCTGACAGATATGCCGCTTGAGCCGGATGAGCCGGTAAAAGAAGATTGTGGTTTGTGCCGCTCTTGTGTTAAAATATGTCCTGCGCAGGCGATAAAAGATGATCCGGCCAATTTCGAGCATACCAAATGTTTTGAAAAGTTGAGAGAGTTTCAGAAACAGCGGCAGGTTGATTCTTATGTTTGCGGTATTTGCGTGAATGTGTGCAAGGGCAAGGAAGAAGGCGCGGAGTGAAAGCGAAAATCCTGATTGTTGAAGATGAGAAAGATATCATCAAGATGCTGGAGTATAACCTTAAAAAAGAGGGCTTTAAGGTTCTTGATGCCCGTGACGGAGAGGATGCTTTGGATTTAGCGTTACGCCAATGCCCGGATCTTATTTTACTGGATTTAATGCTCCCGGGCATAGACGGCCTGGAGGTATGTAAAACCTTAAAAAAAGATACAAAGACCGCCTCAATCCCTATAATTATGCTTACTGCTAAAAGCCAGGAGTCAGATAAAGTGGTGGGCCTGGAATTGGGAGCCGATGATTATGTTACTAAGCCTTTTAGTCCGCGTGAGCTTATCGCCCGTATAAAAGCGGTGCTGCGCAGGGCAACTGAAAAAGAAAAGCTCCCCGAGGTGTTTATGTCGGGGGGCTTAAGAATAGATTTCTCTAAAATATCCGTGAGCGTTAAGGAGAAGCCGGTTGAGCTTACGGCAAAAGAATTTGAACTTTTAAAAACCCTGCTTAAGGCAAAAGGAAGGGTTTTGTCCCGCGATTATCTTTTAGATTCTATCTGGGGTTATGATCACGCTATGGAGATTCAAACGCGCACAGTAGATGTGCATATAAGGACATTACGCAAGAAACTTAAATCAGCGGCGAAAATGATTTTAACGGTTAAAAACTACGGCTACAGGTTTGAGGTAGAAGAGGAGTAGTTAAGGGATGTTATTGCTTGTTATTTTAATCTTGCTTATGGGGTTGGCGGTTGGCTGGTCAATCGGCGCTAATGACGCGGCCAATTCTTTAGGCACAGCCGTTGGTTCAAAAGTATTAACCCTTCGTCAGGCAATTATTCTGATTGTAGTTTTTGGTTTCCTGGGGGCATACCTGCAGGGCGCCTATGTTACTAAGACCATTGGCCGGGGGATTGTTCCTTTGGACCAATTGGATAAGCAGGCTGCTATGTATGTGGCCCTAATAGCCACGTTTGCTGCCTGTGTATGGGTGGTCCTGGCTACTTATTGGAAGATGCCTATTTCTACCAGCCATTCTATTGTGGGGGCAGTTGCCGGTTCAGGCCTTGCGATTGGCGCCCCGGTTAAATGGAAAATGTTGCTGGATATATTTATCTGTTGGATTTTTACTCCTATTGGCGCAGCAATCCTAGGTTATATTTTTTTTAGAATACTGCAGAATTTATTCTATCGTTTTCTTCCGCGTAAATTAATAAAACCAATTGTATTCTTTCTGGTTATTGCCAGCGGTTGTTATGTAGCATATACCTGGGGGGCAAATGATGTGGCTAATTCAGTCGGGGTTATCTCCGGCGTTGGCGTGCTTACCCAAAAGGCGAGCGTTATTTTTGGCGGGTTAGCTATAGTTATAGGAATAATGACCTGGGGGTATAAGGTTATTGAGACTGTCGGTTCTGAAATTACCCGCCTGCTTCCGATTATGGCGCTTTCCGCGCAGTTGGCCAGCGCGGTTAATGTGCATCTATATACTATTTTTGGTATACCAGTTTCTACCAGTCATTCCATAGTCGGCGCGATTTGCGGAGTGGGATTGGTTAGAGGGATCAGGGTGCTTAATTTCCGGATAATGAAGGATATGGTTCTTTGCTGGATGGCCACTCCTTTTATTTCCGGATTGATAAGTTATATAGTATTGCAGATAATCAGGCTGTTTGTGAAAATTTAACCGGGGGGGTAAAAATGAAAGAAATAAGGAATATTTTAGGTTGGTTAGGCATGGCAGAAGAGCAGTCAATACTGCAGGATGCCAAGAAACATGTGGAAGAGACTTATAAAACAGTTACTTTTTTTGCCGAAGCAGTAAAGTTTTTTATTAATGGCGACCTTGAAGCTAAGACGCGCTCTATTGAGAGTGTCAGGCAGAGCGAGCATCAGGCAGATGTTTTGCGCTCTAAAATGGTTGATCAGCTTTCTGAGGGAATGCTTCTTCCTCCTGACAGGGAAGATATGATGCATTTTGTCAAGACCTTGGATAAGATAGCGGATTGGACCAATGGGGCAGCCAGGCTCCTGGGTTTTATTGAAGGAAAAATTCCTGAGAGCGTATTAAAGAATATCTCTTTAGGAACGGATTTGATTGTAAGTTCTATTTCCAAACTGAAGGAGGCCATAGTGGCGTTGTCTAAGAATGAATTGAAAAACGCCATAACCTTGAGCGCCGAGATTGATCAGTTAGAGCACCAGGCGGATGATCAGAAGAAATCTATGATTGAGGCGATTATTCACGCTAAACTTGAACCGGTTAGCCTGCTGTTGACTTATCAGTTGGCAGAATACCTGGAAGGGGTAACTGATAAAATAGAGGATTGCGCTGATTTTATCAAGGTTTTGGCGATAAAGTCAAAATAAATATGAGAATTAGCTTCAAGCTTAAACTCATTTTATCCTATTTTTTTCTTATCTTTATATCCCTGGGTTTTGTCGCCTTTTTTCTTGATAAAAACCTGGAAGAAAAATCGCTTCAGGAAATAAAAATATCCTTAATCAACGAAGCCCGCCTTATAGAGAGTGTCATTTCTAATAACCCTTCGGCTTTAAATAATCCGGCATATCTGGACAAATTAAGCAAAGATTTTGGCGCAAAAATTAAATCGCGGATCACTATACTTAATATTGAAGGTAAGGTATTAGCTGATTCAGAGGTTTCTTTGCGGCGGGCGGCTGACTTAGAGAATCATCTTAACCGGCCGGAGGTAATTGAGGCCTTAAGAGGCCAGATAGGAGAAGAGATCCGTTATTCTTCTACTTTAAAAATAGATATGTTTTATTTGGCTGTTCTGATTAAGGAAAATGATATCAATTCCGGGATACTCAGGCTGGCACTGCCTTTGACCAGTGTGCAAAAGATTTTATTTGCCGTTAGAAAGACAATTATTGTAGGGTTATTTTTTACATTGGCCCTGGCTTTTGTTTTGGCTTCGGTATTAGCCAAAGCGTTAATCAGGCCGATTAACCGGATAACCCATATTTCTTCAAAGTTCGCTCAGGGTGATTTTTCGCGCAGGATCTTTCAAAGTTCCAATGATGAGATTGGTTTGCTCGCTTCGACCTTAAATAAAATGGCGCAGGATATTGAAGAGAAAATCCGCGAGGTCGCAACCAAGAATCAGCATCTGGAGGCTATTTTTAATAGCATGATTGAGGGGGTTATTGTTACGGATGAAAGCTCCAGGGTAATTTCCATAAATCATGCTATTGAAGAGTTGTTTGATGCTAAGGGTGCTGCGATAGAAGGAAAGTTTTTCCTGGAAGGAATCCGCAACAGCCAGATATCTGAGCTTATAAGTAAAGCGATGAGCTCGGCTAAGCTCATCTCTAAAGAAATAACCCTGATTATGCCGGCGCAAAGAGTAGTTCAGGTGAATGTCTCCCCGATTTTTGAGCAGGATAAGGTCACCGGCTCCGTTATAGTGATTCATGATATTACCGAGATACGCCGGCTTGAGACTATGCGCCGGGATTTTGTGGCCAATGTTTCGCATGAATTGAAAACCCCGCTTACTTCCATAAAAGGTTTTGTAGAGACCTTGCTTGAAGGGGCAATGGAGGATAAGGAAAACAGGGCTAATTTCCTGAAGATAATTAATAATCACGTGGATAGATTGAATAATTTAATTAATGACCTGCTTGAGCTTTCGCATATCGAGTCAAAAGAAATCGAGCTTTTAAAGAACAGGCTTGATTTAAGCAGTTTGGTTAATGAAGTCGTGATGGGGAATAAATCCCAGGCAAAAAAGAAGGGGGTAGAGATTAAATCTGACTTACCGGCCGGCCTGGAGATTTCGGCTGATAATAGCAAGATTGAGCAGGTTTTGGTCAATCTTATTGATAACGCTATTAAATATAATAAAGAAAACGGTTTTGTGCGGATTTATTCTGAACAGCTTGCGGACAAACTAAAGATTGTCGTGGAAGATTCAGGCTCAGGCATACCCGTAAAGGATATCCCGCGTATTTTTGAACGGTTTTACCGCGTAGACAAGGCGCGCTCGCGCCAGCTCGCAGGCACCGGCCTCGGGCTTTCTATTGTCAAACATATCATAGGGCTTCATTCAGGTTCTGTCGGAGTTGAGAGCACCGAAGGCCTCGGCTCCAAATTCTGGTTTATTCTCCCGCAATAAAATATTCTCAATCCAGCTTAAAAACAAGAAAAGCCATTAACTTTAAACTTTACCTACATTTAACTCTTCCTTGAAGCGGATTTAACCCCCCTGTTTTATACTTAGGCCATGATTAATAAAGTATCAAGAATAATGAAATCGCTAATTACATTGCTGCGCAGGGTTATCGACGAGGAGTCTGAAAGCCTGGATAAATTCTACGCGCAGTACAAATAAGGATAATTCTATGGCTAACGACAAGAAAGTTATCATAGTGGAAGACGATAAGGGTATAAGCAGCCTTATCGCCTATAATCTGGGCAAAGAAGGTTTTATGGCTGAGCAGGCTTTTGATGGAGCAGGAGCCATGCAAAGGATTAAGGAGGATGTTTTTAATATTGTTATTTTAGACATTATGCTTCCGGGAATAGACGGGTTTGACATTTGCAAAGAGATAAAAAGCGACTCCAGGTATTCCAGGTCGTTTATAGTGGTAGTCAGCGCCAAATGCAATGAACAGGATAAGCTATACGCGCATCTATTAGGGGCAGATTACTATTTAACCAAGCCTTTTAGTCTTAGCTGTCTTTTGGCTGCGGTAAAAGAAATAAGTGAATCATTGGATAAAGAGTATTTAGTAACATGCCAAAGCATGAAAGGAGGTTGAAGAAAATGAATACTATGTCATCTATCCGCAAGGATTTTCTAGCCAGTAATCTTAGGTCCCAGTTAGGCAGGTTGAGCAGTATCTTGGATAATATAGAGGAGGAGAGGCTTGATGGTGAATGCGCCGGTGATTCGTTGAAGGAAATAGAGTTGAATTTACGCCAGATACGCAAATTGTGCGTGGAAGGTTAATAAAAAAGGAGGAACGGTGATGAAAAAGTTGTTAATTGCGGTGCTGTTGGGAATTTCCTGCTTGATGAGCGCAGGTATCCAGGATTCATACGCAGGAGAAATCGACCTGTTGTTGCAAAAATTAGTAGAAAAAGGCGTTTTAACTGGAGCGGAAGCGCAGCAGGTAAAAATCGAAACACAGGAACAGGTAAAGAAAGAGATAGCTACAGGCAAATCCGCGTCTTTGCCGGCTTGGGTGCAAAATATGAAACTCAAGGGTGATTTACGTTTAAGGTACCAGTATAAGCATGACAAGGCAGCTAATGATTACGAAAAAGATACGAATATCGGCCGCATCCGGCTGCGCCTTGGCTTGGAGAGCAAGATAAATGAAAAGCTTATGGCGGGAATCGGAATAGCTACTGGTTCGGGAGACCCGCGCTCTACCAATATTACCTTTGGCAGCTACAATACCAAGAAGAGTATTGTTCTTGATTACGGTTATGCCAAATATGGCCCGTTTCCATGGCTGAATCTGGTAGGCGGGAAGATGCTTTTAACCGATACTCTTTGGATGACGACTGATTTGATTTGGGATTCGGATATCACTCCGGAAGGGGCTATATTGCAGTTTAATAAGAAGCTGGGACCTAACGCAAGCATCTTTTTCAATACAGGCGCATTGATTGTTGACGCGGACACATCTTCGGATAGCGACTCTCCCATGGCTTATATTATTCAGCCGGGGTTGAATTATAAATTCAGCGATAACCTGTCATTAAAAGGGGCTTTCTCCTTCCAGGGCTTCAGCAACGTCAAGGGGCATACAAGCAGCAGCTATTCAGGCGCAAGCAATACCGGTAATACTACTGCCGGGTCATCGACATATACCTATAATTACCAGATGGTCAACCCTGCTGTGGAGTTTTCTATCAAAGAGCCTTTTAAGGCAATCGGCTTTAATGCGGAATCCTTGAAGTTACTCGGTGAATACGTAAACAACCTTGATGTTTCCAATGGAGCAAGCGGATTCTCCTGCGGTTTCAAATTAGGCAATAGCAAGATCGAGAAATGGGGGGATTGGCAGGTCAAATACATTTATGCCATGCTCGGCAGGGATGCCGTGCTTGACGTCTTGCCTGATTCTGACCGTTACGCAGGTAAAACCGGCATAAGAAGCCATGAAGTAGAGTTCCAATTTGGCTTAGCCAAGAATACATACCTTGGGCTTGATGTATATCGTTCCTGGAGGACATATGGCGCAAAGGCCCCAGAGACCCTGGTCCAGGTTGACTGGAATATGAAGTTCTGATAAATAATTAACCTGAAAATAAGTTAAAGGAGAGAATTAAAATGAAAAGATTAGGAATGTTGGCGTTAACGGGGATCCTGGGTTTAGGCTTAGCTATCCCTTGCTACGCAGAAAAAATTGTTTTAGCCGGCTCTACCACTGTTCTTCCTATCGCGCAGAAGACAGCGGAAGTTTTTATGGATGAAAACCCAAGCGCGGATATATCCGTGCGCGGAGGCGGTTCAAGCGTAGGCATTGCCGCCCTTATTGACGGTACTTGCGATATAGCTGACGCATCGCGTCCGATTAAAGACACGGAGATACAAAAGGCGGCCGCAAATGGAAGGGACCCGGTTGCTCATATTATAGCAATGGATGGGATTGCGGTAGTGGTGAATAAGTCTAATTCCATATCCAAGCTTTCTAAGAAACAGGCCCGGGATATTTTTACCGGCAAAATCTATGATTGGTCGCAATTAGGCGGCAATCCGGGAAAGATCGTAGTAGTTTCCCGCGATACTTCAAGCGGGACTTTTGAGGCTTTTGGGGAATTAGTGATGAAGGGGGAAAAGGTTATGCCCGGGGCATTGATGCAGGCTTCAAACCAGGCTGTTGCCCAAATCATAGCCCAGACACCTCAGGCCATAGGTTATGTGGGGTTAGGTTTTATGTCAGGAGACCTTAAGCCCGTTGAAATTGACGGGGTTATACCTTCAAAGGAGACGGTTCTTTCAGGGGAATATCCTGTAACCCGTCCGCTCTTTATGTATTCCAATGGTAAGCCCCAGGGGATTACAAAAGAGTACCTCGATTTTGTGAAGAGTAAAAAAGGCCAGGAGTTAGTGGAGACTCAAGGGTATGTCGGGTTAAAATAAAGCGTTTACTCATTACCTGACAACGCGGCAGGCTTAATAAGCCTGCCGCGCCTCCATTATATAATAATATGGCATATATGCGTATCAAAGAGAAGGTGTATAAGTGGGTATTTACTGTCCTGGCTTTTGCTTCCTTATTTTTTCTTGTCGGAATAGTAATTGTTTTATTTAAAGAAGGCACGCCAATATTTAAGGAAGTTGGTTTCTTTAAATTTATATTCGGCAGGAAATGGTATCCTACCCATGATCCTGCCGATTTTGGAATACTGCCGCTTATATTAGGTTCCTTATGGGTAACTGTTGGCGCAAGTTTAGTATGTATCCCCTTGGGCGTAGGCAGCGCCCTTTACCTGCATGAGATCGCGGGTTTTAAACAGAGGCAGTTTTTAAAGCCGGTTATTGAATTATTGGCAAGTATTCCTTCGGTTGTATATGGTTTTTTCGGGTTAGTGGTAGTAACGCCTTTCCTGCAGAAAGCATTTAATCTCCCCACAGGCATGACCGCCTTAAACGCAAGTTTAATACTTGGGTTTATGGCAACTCCTACTGTATGCAGTATTGCCGAAGACGCCTTAAGTTATGTTCCGCGTTCTTTCAGGGAGGCATCTTTTGCCGTAGGCGCAGACCGTTGGCAGACTTTAACCCAGGTAGTTATCCCTGCCGCAGGCTCAGGAATATCTACCGGGATAATTTTAGGTATGAGCCGGGCAATAGGAGAGACAATGACTGTTTTGATGGTAGCAGGAGGAGCCGCGGTCATTCCCGGGAGTTTTTTAGAGCCGGTTCGGCCAATGACTTCAGCAATTGCCGCGGAGATGGGGGAGGCGCCTATGGGAGGAAGCCATTATCACGCGCTGTTTGCAATCGCTCTTATTCTATTTATCATTACCTTTGTTTTTAACATTATTGCCGAGATCGTATCCAGAGGTTTTAGGGTAAAGCTTGGGTTAAGCGGATGAAAAACTGCATTATCCAGAAATTAGGTTTTTCTATCATCTTTCTTTGTATCATATTGACCATATTCTTTTTGGGTACCATTATTTATTTTATTCTTATAAAAGGGGCGCCAATAGTTTCATGGGATTTTTTGACTAAAGCCCCACGCAACGCAATGACCGAAGGAGGAGTTGCGCCTATTATTATAGGGACAATTTACCTGATTTTGGGCGCGATGATATTTTCTGTCCCTCTGGGCCTTGCTTGCGCGATATATATATGCGAGTATTCACCTAAGAGCTTCATAGTTAATATTATACGGATTAGTATTAATAACCTGGCAGGAGTTCCGTCAGTCGTATTCGGGCTTTTTGGTTTGGCGGTATTTGTTAATTTCTTAGGATTCGGGGTTTCCATACTTTCCGGGAGCCTTACCCTTGGAATACTTGCCCTGCCTTTAATTATTTCATCTTCTCAGGAGGCCTTGATGGCGGTCCCGCATTCAATACGCGAGGCCTCGCTTTCTTTGGGAGCAAGCCATTGGGATACAATCAAAAGAATTGTCCTGCCAACCGCTTTACCGGGCATACTTACCGGGGTTATATTAAGCGTGGGAAGAGTGGCCGGCGAAACCGCGCCGGTCCTATTTACTGCCGCTGCTTTTTACAAACGAGGATATCCGAAGAGTATCTTTAGCGAGGTAATGGTTTTACCTTACCATATATACGCGCTTATGACTGAAGGCGCGCATCCGGATAAGCAAAGGGCGATTGCTTATGGATGCAGCCTTGTGCTTTTATTGCTGGTTTTATTTATTTCAGGATTTGCTATTGTTTTGCGTCAAAGACAGAGGAGTTCTTATGGATAACAAGATAAAGATGCAGGCAAAAAACGTGGATTTCTTCTATGGCAAAAACCAGGCGTTAAAAAATGTCAGCCTTGATGTTTATGCTAACCAGGTTACGGCAATGATCGGGCCATCAGGTTGCGGCAAATCCACTTTTATACGATTATTCAACCGGATGAATGAACTTCTGCCGCATACCACTCTTTGTGGTAAGATATTTCTTGATGATCTGGAGATTAACAGCCCGTTGGTTGATCCGGTGGATATCAGGAGGAGGGTGGGGATGGTTTTTCAAAAACCCAATCCGTTTCCCAAGAGCATATTTGATAATATCAGTTACGGCTTAAAGGTAAATGGGATTAAGGACAGGGCGTATATTGAGCATAAGGTTGAAGATTCCCTGAAGAAAGCAGTTATCTGGGGTGAGGTGAAATGCAGGCTTAATGACAGCGCTTTGAAATTATCCGGAGGCCAGCAGCAGCGTTTGTGTATTGCCCGGTGCCTGGCAGTAGAGACAGAGGTGATACTGTTTGATGAGCCCTGCGCCAGCCTTGATCCGATATCAACCGCCAAGATAGAGGAGCTTATCCTGGAGTTGAAAAAAGATTACTCCATTGTTATTGTTACGCACAACATGCAGCAGGCAGCGCGCGTATCCGATTGCACCGGGTTTTTTCTTCTAGGAGAATTAGTGGAGTTCGGTAAAACACAGGATATATTTACCGCCCCGAGGGATAAAAGAACCGAAGCCTATATTACAGGGAGGTTTGGTTAAGATGAAGAAAATACTTTTCGTTTGCGTGGAAAATTCATGCCGCAGCCAGATTGCCGAAGGGTTTGCAAAAGCATTGGGCGGCCTTAAACTTGAGGTTTATAGCGCAGGTTCTAAACCGGGAGGAAAAGTAAGCCCTGATGCAGTTAAGGTTATGCGGGAAATAGGTATAGATATTTCAACTGCAAAATCGAAAGGGTTTAATGATCTGCCGGCAAAAGAATTCGATTATGTCGTTACAATGGGATGCAAAGATATATGCCCGCTTGTCCCGGCTAAAGAGCATATTGATTGGAATATCGAAGACCCTAAGGGCAAGGATGAAAAATTCTTTAGAAAAACACGAGACCTGATTAAAGAAAAAGTAGAGTCGTTGATTAGAGAGGTTTAATCTGTAATTAACGGATAAGCTTCTGTTAAGTCCCCGGCATATTTAATTTTACACAGATTTAACATATGTAATGTTGAAGTATAGTATAATATAATAAATAAGGAGGTAACATGATTAAGAAAGGGTTATTTATTTTAGCGCTGGTTATATTTACAGTTTCGGCATTTGCCGGAACAGATGAACATTCTATCCAGATCAAAGGTTCGGATACTATGGTTAATCTGACTCAAAGCTGGGCGGAGAAATATATGGAAAAGAATCCGGGAGCTTTTATTGCGGTAACCGGCGGCGGCTCAGGAACCGGGTTATCCAGTTTAATCAGCGGGACCTGCGATATTGCCGCCAGTTCAAGAAACATCAAGGATAAAGAGATCTCCCTGGCAAAACAGAAGGGGATTAACCCTTATGAAATAAAAGTAGCCCTTGACGGCCTGGCTGTAGTGGTTAACCCGCAGAACCCGGTGAGCAGGCTTACCCTTGATCAGATGGCAGGCATATTCACCGGCAAGATTTCCAATTGGAAGGAGGCTGGAGGCAAAGATCAGAAAATAGTCATTCTCTCCCGTGAGGTTAATTCCGGCACGCATGTCTATTTTAAGGAGCATGTTTTAAGGAAAAATAACCCCGACAGCCGGGAGGAATTTTCCCCGCAAGCGCTGCTTTTGTCCTCTTCGCAGGCAATCGCGGATGAAATTGCGGGTAACCCTTCGGCAATAGGTTATTACGGCATGGGTTATATTTCCGGTAAGCAAAAGGCCATTGCTGTGGCTAAAGACAGCCAATCCGAATATATAAACCCGACCATAGATAATGTTTTAAGCGGAAAATACCCTATATCCAGACCGCTCTTTCTCTATACCAACGGAGAGCCCCAGGGGCTGGTTAAGAAATTCGTAGATTATGCTCTGTCCAAGGAAGGTCAGGAGATTGTGGTTAAGACTGATTTTGTCCCCGCAATAAAATAAGCCTAATTTATGCGAAAGTTTAAAGAATTCCTCATAGAAAACCTAATCTTTATTTGCGGGCTAGCTTCTATTTTTTTTGTAGTTTTAATTTTCTTGTTTTTAGCCAAGGAAGGCTTAGCCGTATTTAAATATGTCAACCCGGTTGACTTCCTGGCGGGTAAGAGTTGGTATCCTATTTCTGAGCCTGCGCAACTGGGAATATTGCCGCTGATATTTGGTTCGCTTATAGTTACTCTCGGAGCGGCAGTAATTTCTATACCTATAGGAATAGCCTGCGCAGTTTATATCGCTGAAATTGCCCCTTCAAGAATTAAAGAGGTTTTAAAAGCCGGCATAGAATTATTAGCCGCTATCCCCAGCGTAGTCCTTGGGTTTATAGGGATGGTCACTCTTGTGCCCTGGGTAAAGACCGTATTTCATTTACCTACGGGCTTAACCGCTTTATCGGGCTCTATAATCCTGGCTTTTATGGCAATGCCCACGATAGTTTCAATTGCTGAAGACGCGCTTTATTCTGTGCCCAAAAGCTATAAAGAAGGAGCGTTTGCGCTGGGGGCTACGCATTGGCAGACGATTTACCGGGTTTTGCTTCCGGCTGCCTCTTCGGGGATTGTCGCCGCGGTAATGCTTGGCATAGGCAGGGTTATCGGTGAGACTATGGCGGTAATGATGATTACCGGTAATGCCGCGGTTATCCCACAGAGTATTCTTGTGCCGGTGCGAACTTTAACCGCTACTATTGCCGCTGAAATGGGGGAGGCGGTAGTAGGCAGCGAGCATTATTTCGCGCTTTTTGCCATTGGTATTGTTTTATTTATTATGAGTTTTATTATTAATGTCACCGCGGATTTATTTTTACATAAGAGGCATTAATGCGTAATACCAAAAGGTCGCAAAATATAGCTTTCTTTTTTCTGTTCTTAGCCACGCTTTTAATTGTTGTACCGGTAGGTTTAATCGTAGTAATTATTATTCAGAAGGGGATTCCAGCGGTTAATTGGCAGTTTTTGTCGGATATCCCGCGCCAGGGAATGCGTGCCGGCGGAATTTTCCCGGCGATTGTCGGAACCTTCTATTTAGTCCTTGGGGCGATAGTTTTTGCTTTACCCATAGGATTGCTAGCGGCAATTTATTTAAGTGAATACGCTAAAGATAATCTGCTTAATCGTATAATTAAGTTAGCTATTGTTAATCTTGCCGGAGTCCCTTCGGTTGTATATGGTTTGTTTGGGCTGGCGCTATTTGTTGTTTTTTTTAAATTCGGCGCTTCAATTTTGTCCGGTTCGCTTACTTTAGGGATAATGATACTGCCGATAATTATCACTACTTCGCGCGAGGCCCTGGAAAGTGTGCCGCAGTCATTCCGCGAGGTGAGCCTTTCGCTTGGGGCAAGCAAATGGCAAACCATAAGGCATATAGTTTTGCCTAATGCTATCCCCGGAATTTTAACCGGTACAATCCTTGGGCTTGGAAGGGCGGCAGGGGAGACTGCCCCCATACTCTTTACGGTGGCGGCTTTTTACCTGCCGAGACTGCCTAAGTCTATTTTTGACCAGGCAATGGCGCTTCCGTATCATCTCTATGTAATTTCAACTCAAGTGCCCAATGTTGATGAAAAAGTGCGTTATGGGACGGCTTTGGTGCTTTTATCTTTAGTCTTGTTTATGAACCTGATGGCTATAATTATCCGCTATAATTTTAGGAAGAAAAAGAAATGGTAATATTTAACGCGAAAAACCTAAATATTTGGTTCGGGCAGATTCAAGCCCTGAGAAGCGTGAACATTGAAATTGAGGCCAATGAAATCTTAAGCATAATCGGCCCCTCTAATAGCGGAAAGACTTCTTTTTTGCGTATGCTTAACCGCCTGAATGATTTAAACCCAAGTTTTAAAATGAGCGGTTGGCTGGAGTTTGATAAAGAAGATATAAGAAAAATAGATATTGAGTCTTTGCGTAAGAGGGTAGGTATGGTTTTTGCTTTACCTTTGCCGTTGCCCCTGTCTATTTTCGATAATATAGCATATGGCGTAAAAATGCATGGAGAAAGAAACCGCCAGAAGATTTCATCAATTGTTGAGCATTCACTTAAACAGGCCTATCTTTGGGATGAGGTCAAAGACAGGCTTGAGTTTTCAGCTTTTAAATTATCAGGAGGCCAGCAGCAGAGGCTTTGTATTGCCAGGACCCTGGCAGTTGAGCCGGAGGTAATTTTGTTCGACGAGCCGTGCTCCGGGCTTGACCCGATCTCAACGGCCAAAGTTGAAGAGGCGATGCTTAAATTAAAAAAAGATTACACTATAGTCCTGGTGACCAACAACGTAAAACAGGCAGCCAGGGTGGGGGATCGCACAGCCTTTTTCTTATCAGGTGAGCTTGTGGAGTTAGACAAAACAGAGAAAATATTTACTGCGCCTGTTGATCAGCGCACAGATGGTTACATTAGAGGGAAGTTTGGATAATGGCAGATATTAAGGTAAATAATTTAAATTTATGGTATGGTGATTTTCAGGCGCTTATTAATGTAAAGGCGCATTTTGGCCAAAGGAAGATTGCTGCCATGATTGGCCCTTCAGGATGCGGTAAGTCTACGCTGCTTAGGGTCTTTAACCGTATGAATGACCTTATCGAGGGTGTGCGTGTTACAGGAGAAGTGATTATTGACGCCGAGAATATTATTTCCGATCAAACAGATTTAGTGCAATTGCGTAAAAAAGTGGGGATGGTTTTTCAGCGTCCCAATCCATTCCCGCTGTCTATTTATGAAAATATTGCTTTTGGCCAGAAGGTGCATGCCGAAGGCTTGAGCAGGATTAAACTTGATGAAATAGTCGAGGATAGCTTGAGGAGCGTTCTTTTGTGGGATGAGTTAAAAGATAAGCTTAAGAAATCCGCGCTGACATTATCACTGGAGCAGAAGCAGAGGCTTTGCATTGCCAGGCTTATCGCGGTTAAGCCTGATATTCTGCTTATGGATGAGCCGTGTTCTACGCTTGATCCGCAGGCAACCAGCCGCATCGAGGAATTAATGCGCGAGTTAAAGAATAATTATACAATTATAATTGTTACGCATAATATGCAGCAGGCAGCCCGCGTATCCGATGAAACAGGTTTTATGCTTTTAGGGGAGTTGGTTGAGTTTGGCAAAACGCAGGATATTTTTACCAGCCCAAAAGATAAAAGGACAGAAGATTATATTACCGGAAGATATGGTTAATAAAAACAGGAGGTGCTCAAAATGTTGAGGCATTTAGATGAAGAATTAAAGGAGCTGCATAAGGATATTTTGAAAATGGCGGTTTTCGCTCAAGAGTCGATATTTAAATCCATTGAATCGTTGAAGAACCGCGATAAATACCTGGCCCAGGATGTTATTAATACCGACAACAAGATCGATGAGCTGGAGTTGACAATAGATGAGAAATGTATTGATCTCATCGCCCGTTATCAGCCGATGGCAGGAGATTTAAGGTATATCGCCACCGGCATGAAGATTAACGCGGAATTGGAGCGTATTGCCGATATTGCCGTGGATATCTCGCAAAGGTCGCTTGAGCTGATGGACAAACCATTGCTTAAACCATTAGTTGATATCCCCAAACTTTCCCAGGTCTCCCAGGATATGGTACGTGATGCTATTGACGCATTCATAAAAAAAGATGCCCATCTTGCCAGAAAGGTAGTATTGGCGGATAACGAAGCAGACAGATTGCGTAATCTGGTGCAGGATGAGCTGGTCAATGAATATTTGGCGCGCGATCCCAAGACCGCAGAGCGGGCTGTGGCGTTGCTGCTTATCGCCAGGTATCTGGAGCGCATCTGTGACCATACTACCAATATTGCCGAAGACGTGATTTATATGGTAGAGGCCAAAGTAGTCAAACATCATCCTGAAGAGTTAAGATAGACAGCCAATATATCTCCTTGACCCCCTGAATTTAGTGGTATATAATTCTTTAATTACCCCCTGAATTTAGTAAAAACAAATAATTATGGAGTTTGGTTATGAAGAATCGAATTGTCTCCTGGATTAAAACACAGGTTAAAGATGCCAGAGCTAAGGGTATAGTTATGGGGCTTTCCGGAGGCATAGATTCTGCAGTGGTTAGCGCCTTATGCAGGGAAGCGGTAGGCAGGGGTAATTTACTTGTTCTTTTTATGCCTTGTAATAGCAACCCGCAGGATTTAAAAGACGCCAAACTGGTTGCTGCAAAACTTAAGATCAGGTCAAAACTGGTTGATCTTTCCAGTGTATATAATGATTTCTTGAGGATTCTGCCGCCTGCCTTAGGGCTTGCGCGGGGTAATCTTAAGCCGCGCCTGCGCATGAGCACGCTTTATTATTTTGCCAATAAGCTGAATTATCTGGTTTGCGGCACAGGGAATAAATCAGAACTGATGGTGGGTTATTTTACGAAATACGGGGATGGCGGGGTAGATATCCTGCCGATCGCGGATTTATTCAAACGACAGGTGCGTAAACTGGCGCAGGAATTAAAGATACCCCAGGGTATTATTGATAAACCTCCTACTGCCGGGCTTTGGCAGGGCCAGACCGACGAAGAAGAGATGGGGATAACTTATAACGAACTGGATGATATTTTAGATAAACTTTGTAATAATAAGAAGCAGGATGCCGGCAGCAGTAAGGTTAATAAAATAAAGAAAATGTACAATAATTCAGAGCATAAGAGAAAAGGCGCGGAGATTTGCCGTATTCACTAAGAGGGGAGCGGGGAAAATGGATGAAATATTGGAGATTTTGGAAAAAAACGGCCGGGCAAGCATAGAAGATATCGCAAAAATGATCCGTAAGAATCCGGATGAGGTAAAAAAAGCGATTAAGAAGTATGAAAAAGACGGCTCAATCCTAAAATACAAGGCAGTGATCAATAAGGATTTAATTAAAGACAGTGAATCCGAGGTCAGGGCTTTGATTGAGGTAAATATCGTCCCGCAGAAGGATTTGGGGTTTGACAAGATTGCCGAACGCATCTATTCATTTCCCGAGGTAACCAGCTGTTATTTAATCAGCGGGACATATGATTTATTGGTAGTCGTGGAAGGAAGAAATTTGCATACGGTTTCTAACTTTGTAGCGGAAAAGCTTTCCTGCATGGAACATGTGCGCGGCACGGCTACGCATTTCTTATTGAAGAAATATAAGGAAGACGGAGTGATTTTAAAACACAAGCCGGATGAGAATAAGAGAATAGCGATATCATATTAAAGTAAAATGGAAATATCCAGGTTAGTAGAAAAAATTCAACCATCCGGGATCCGGGCATTTTTTGATTTGGTGCTGGGAATGAAGGAGGTTATATCTTTAGGCGTAGGGGAGCCGGATTTTGTCACCCCCTGGCAGATCCGTGAAGCGGGAATCTATTCCCTGGAGCAGGGCTTTACCAGCTATACCTCAAACAAGGGGCTTTATAAATTACGCCTGGGTATTCATCGTTATTTAAAGAATAAGTTTGGCCTGGAGTATTGTCCTGAAGAGGAGATATTGGTTACCGTAGGGGTAAGCGAAGGGCTTGACCTTCTGTTACGGGCAATTATTAATCCCGGTGATAAGATATTAATTCCTGTCCCGAGTTATGTTTCATACGGTCCGGTTACCGAGCTTGCCGGCGGCATACCGGTTTATATTGATACCTCTAAAAACGGCTTTAAAATTACGCCTGAACTTTTAAAAAGACATATTGATAAGAAAGTTAAGGGGATTGTGCTTAATTATCCGACTAATCCCACAGGTGTTTCTTACCGGGGCAAGGAGCTTCAGGAGTTAAACAAGGTCTTATTAAAGCATAAAATACTTTGTATCAGCGATGAAGTTTACGGGGACTTAACCTATGATTTCAGCCATACTGCTTTTCCTACGCTGCCGGGCGCAAAGAAGCAGACGGTTTATTTTAACGGATTTTCCAAGTCTTTTGCTATGACCGGTTGGCGCGTAGGTTACGCCTGCGGCCCGAAAGAGATCATCGCGGCAATGACCAAGATCCATCAATATACAATTATGTGTGTGCCGATTACCAGTCAGATGGCTGCCGCAGAGGCTTTGGTCAGCGGAAAAAGATCGGTGGAGCAGATGAAGCGCGAATATGACCGCAGGCGCCGGTTTATGGCTGCAGAATTGAATTCTTTGGGGTTAAAATGTTCTCTTCCGCAGGGGGCTTTTTATCTCTTCCCTTCAATAAAAAGCGCAGGTTTGTCTTCTATGGATTTCTCGCGTAAATTATTAGAAGAAGAGAAGGTGGCAGTTGTTCCGGGAACAGCTTTTGGTTCTTGTTGTGAAGGTTATATCAGGATATCTTATGCTTCTAGTTTGGAAAACTTAAAAGAAGCTTTAGTCAGGATTAAAAGATTTTTGGAAAAGAGGACACCCCGCGTTTAATAGGAATAACGCGGGTGTTGTCTTTGTAGACAAGATAATGCCAACTAAGAAAAAAGATAATTTCCAGGTTTATGTAAAACAGATTGAGGCAATCTCTAAAGTTGCCAATTTGATTACCTCCGGGATGTATTTGGAAGAATTGCTTCGTCTGATAGTTCAGGTAACCGCTGAAGTTATGAATTCCAAGATTTCTTCTTTGATGCTGCTTGATCCTGATAAAAAAGAACTGATGGTTAAAGCCACCCAGTCGATCTCGGAGGCGTACAATAAGAAGCCGAATATCCCGTTAGGTGAAGGTATAGCCGGTATGGTTGCCAGGGATAATAAGCCGATTTGCGTCCTGGATGTCAAAGGGGATGAGCGCTATTTAAATCAGGATGTGGCTAAAAAAGAAGAATTATGTTCTTTGGCTTGTGTCCCACTGGCAGTAAAGGGTAGAGTAATTGGAGTGCTTAATTGTTATACCTCCAAGAAGCATAAATTTTCTAAACATGAATTAGATCTTTTAGCTGCTTTGGCTAACCAGGCAGCTATTGCCATTGAAAATGCGGAGCTGGACCTGCGTGCGCGTTCTGCCGAGGAGGCTTTGACTACGCGTAAACTGGTTGAGCGGGCAAAAGATATCCTATCTCAGGACGCCGGTATCCTGCCTTCAGAAGCATACCGCTTAATTCAGAAGCAGAGTATGAATATGCGTAAGTCTATGCGCGAAGTAGCAGAGGCTATTATTTTGGCAAAAGATATAAAAGCCGGGAAAGATTAAGCGGTATTGCTTATAATCCGTAAAAGGGGGAAGGTATGAGCATCAGGCAAAAAGTTCTCTTCAAGATCAAAAGCATAGATTTAGATAAGCTGGATTCTCCCAGGAAGGTATCCACCTATTTTGGCGAGAACACCTTCAGCATGGAGGCCATGCAGAAGCAT
>JBAZOE010000001.1:0-34214 GCA_041648875.1 Candidatus Omnitrophota bacterium | reverse complement strand
GAGACATAGGTATTACCGGATGATTGAACAGGAGTTTTTGTTATTAGGTTTATTGCGCCAAAGCCCCAAACACGGTTATGAAATTAAAATCAGGATACGGCAGATCCTCTCACTTTTTGCCGGCGTTGATTTAAAATCAATATATTATCCCTTAAAAGTTTTAGAAAAAAAAGGCTTGCTTGACAAGTATGTCGGCAAAGAAGGAAAGAGGCCGGAGCGGTTTGTCTACAGCCTTACTAAAAAAGGTAAGGCCCGTTTTGACGAGCTGTTGAATAAAAGCCTGCTTAATTTTAAGCGTCCGCAATTCAGCTTAGACTTAAGCCTCTATTTCCTTGATTATTTAAAGCCCGCCTTAAGCCGGCGCAGACTGGCTGCCAGGCTTACAATATTAAAGAAGATATCCTCTAGCATAGAAGAGACGCTTAAAGCCAAGAAGCTTAAGAATTCAATCTCTTTATTGCGAATACTTGAGCACAATCTTTGCCTGCTTCAGGCAGAGTCGGAGTTTCTTAGTACGTTGCTTAAGGAAATTTAAATCCTTTATCCTCGATCTCGCTATCGCTCGATCAAGGACTGCGCTGGATAAAAGCTATAAGGTGCTTGATTTCTTACTTGACAAGGGCATTCTTAAATAATAAAATAATAAAACAAAATATAGTAAAATTTTACTATATTAGGGTTTATGTTTTAAATTCAGCTTTCTATTATTAATGAGGTTAGCTAATGATCTGGGAAACTAAAACCGAAGAGAAGTTTAAGGCGTTGATATCCAGGATTCCTGTATTTCACCGCCGGATTACCGAATCAGTGGTTGTGCAACAGGCGCAAAATAACGCGCTTTTACGTAAATCCACCCAGGTTGAAGAGCAGGATGTAATTGCCGCTTTTTTTTCCGACGTACCTTCGCCTTTTTACGGCATGATGGTCCGTCTTTTGGAGCAAAGCGGCTTTGATTACAAGAAATACGGTTTTCCGAAAAATCAGAGTTAACTATGCGTATAGGGGTTATTGGATCAGGGGCGATTGGCTGCCTTGTGGCAGCCTATCTTAAATTAGAGGGTCAGGATGTATCTTTGGTCGGCCGGACGGATTCGGTAAAGGCGATCCGGGAAAAAGGGCTGCAAATAACGGGGGCCCGGGGTAGCTTTAAGGTTGAAATTAAGATTTCCGAGCAGCTTAATTATTTCCCGGAATTAGTTATCCTGGCCACTAAAACCCAGGATATCGAATATGCCATAAAAGATAATATCAGTTTGGTTCGCAACGCGGTAATCTTAACTATCCAAAATGGCGTGCAGGCGGATCATATTGTTGCTAAATACCTGCCCAGGGAAAACATAGTATCTAGTATTGTTATGTTCGGCTCTACTTATTTAGAGCCGGCCAAGTTAGTGCATAATTTTGAGGGGTCCTGGATAATAGGCTGGCCTTTTGATAAGCAAGGGCCGGAGAAATTATTAAGCCTAAGCCATGTTTTAGGCAAGGCATTCCCTGTTGTAGTTGCCGAGAATATTACCGGTATGAAGTTTTTAAAAATATTCGCTAATGCCAATAACTGTCTGCCGGCGATATTGGGCAAAAGCATGCAGGAGGTTTTTAGCGATCTGGATATAAGCCGGATAAGCATTGCTATCTGGAAAGAAGCTCTTGAGGTTATTGATAAGGCAGGTATAAAATTAGTTTCTTTGCCGGGTTTTCCCTTGGAAAACATTACCAAATTAGTTTCTTTGCCAGCCGCTCAAGCAGCTGCTATTTTCTCGCAAACCATGAAAAACCTAAGCAAGGAGCCGCTTTACGGCTCTGTCCTGCAAAGCATTATGCGCGGCCGCAGCTCCGAGATTGATTATATTAACGGTGAATTCATGCGCCTTGCCGAAAAGAACAATGTTTGCGCGCCGTTAAATAGCGCTTTGGTTGATTTAGTGCACCAGGTTGAGAAGAATAACAGGTTTTATAGCAAACTTGAAATGTTTGAGAAAATCCAAGAAGTTGTCCAGTTAAAATGAGCCAAAATAGCAAGGTAAATACTCCATTTCCAAAACTAAAACTTACGGTTACGCAGGTTTTTGGTGAATGTTACCATGGGTATAAGATTGGAGATGAAATTTATCTCGAGGATTTTACCCACGCGCCTCAGTATTTTTGCTTAGGATTGGCGCACGCGCTTTTCCCGGTCATATATGCCTTGAGTTTTGGGGCGCAATTCGGGTTCCGCGACAACCAGCGTTCGCTTTTAGTTACTTGCCCTGACGGAGGTAAACTGGAGTTTAAAGCTGAGATCTTGGATAAGACAGGAAAGCTGGATGTTGTCCCCCGCGACCCGGAACATAAAGGCCCGAATCCTAAAAAGATGATTATTGAGGTAGTCGGGGCATCCGGTAAATGCAGCTTCGGGTATAAGGTTGGCGATAAATGGGAGACTCAAGGTTTAAAATGCATCCCTGGTTTTTGCGGGGCGGCATTCCATACGGCATTCCCGGCATTATTTGCCCTGAACTTCGGGGCGAAATTTTTCTTCATGGACAATCCTGATTCTATTGATACGGTTACCTGTCCTGACGGCGGGAATATTATTTTCAAGGTTAGAAGAATAGAGGAGAATAAATAATTCATGTCTAAACGCAGAGTGGTTATTACCGGCATAGGGGTAATCTCTCCTAACGGCATAGGTAAAAAAAACGCTTGGGAGGGGTTTTCAGGCGGAAAATCCGGAGTACGCTTAGTTGAAGGTTTTGATGTGTCGGTTTTTAACACCAAGATTGCCTCTCAGGTCAGTGATTTTGACCCTTTTAAACTGGGCTTGAACCATAAAGAAGCTATGCGCATGGACCGTTATGTTCAGTTTGGGGTAGCCGCCGGCAAAATGGCAATTGAAGACAGCAAGTTGAATTTATCAAAAGAAGACCCTGAGCGCTTGGGGGTTTGCCTGGCAAACGCTATCTGTGGTACTAAATATATGGAGGAAGAGTTTGCCTTAGTTACTGAAGACGGCAAGAAACCAATTGACCCGTCACTGGTGCGGCCTGATCTTTATGACGCGGCGATGTTTAATACTCCTTCAATAGAAATCAGCGCGCGTTTCGGTTTAAAAGGAATTTGCAATACTATTTCTACGGGATGCACTGCCGGCACGGATTCCCTGGGGTTTGGCCTGGAGACTATCCAGGACGGCGAACAGGATGTAATGATTTGCGGTGCGGCGGAGGCGCCGCTTACTCCGATTACCTTTGGCGCTTTTGATGTGGTGAATGTTTTATCTGTGCATAATGATGAGCCGCAAAAAGCATCCCGGCCATTTGACAATAAGCGGGATGGGTTTGTATTGGGGGAGGGGGCGGGCATCTTGGTTTTGGAAGAATTAAATCATGCCTTAAAACGTAACGCGCCGATTTATTGCGAGGTCTTAGGCTTTGGCACCAGCTGCAATGCCTTTCATATGACTGATCTTCCCTCCGACGGACAAGCCATGGAAACCTGTATCGGCCTGGCATTAAAAGATGCTAATGTCAAACCGGCGGATATTGATTATATCAATGCCCATGGTTCAAGCACGCGTATGAATGATATTTTTGAGAGCAATGCTTATAAGGCGATTTTTGGGGAGTACGCTTATAAGCTGCCCATCAGTTCATTTAAATCCATGATCGGCCATCCTTTGGCTGCGGCAAACGCTATTGAGATGACCATCGCCAGCATGATCTTTGAAAAAAATATCCTTCCTCCTACAATAAACCAGGAGGAAAAAGATCCGCAGTGCGACTTGTATTATATTCCCAATCAGGCAATCGAGAAAAAAGTGAATATGATTATTAAAACCAGCAGCGGTTTCTCCGGGATACACTCCTCGCTAATTTTAAAAAGGTTCGGTGGATAATGGAAAAGATAGCAGTTACAGGGATAGGGGTAGTCAGCCCGTCAGGCATCGGTAAACGGCAGTTTTGGGCAAATATTAAAAGCGGTCGTTCATTTATTAAAAAGATCACGCGCTTTGATGCTTCAAAATACCCTGCGCATATAGCAGGGCAGATTGACGACCTGGAAAAATACAGCCACATATCCGAAAGACTGCTCAAGAAAATTGACGCCTTTTCGCATATGGCGCTGGTTGCTTCAGAGCTTGCCTTGCAGGATGCGGGCATAGATATAAAAAATGAAGATCCGAACCTCGTCGGTATTTTCTTGGGTAATGCCATTGGCGGCTGGCTTTATGCCGAAACAGAGTTAAGGGACTTGTATTTAGAAGGCAGGGAGGGTGTTTCCCCTTATATGGCTTCTGCCTGGTTTCCCGCTGCCCCTCAGGGCCAGGTATCTATCTATTACGGTATAAAAGGTTTTAGTAAAACCGTGGTCAGCGACCGGGCAAGTTCGCTTATGGCATTAGGGTATGCCAGGAAAGTTTTATATAAAAACAAATTGAATATGATCTTAGCCGGAGGGATGGAGGCGCCGGTTACTCCTTATGCATTATTATGCTGCAATACATACGGGGCGCTTTCTACGCGCAATGAAGACCCTCAGGCTGCATATAGGCCATTTGACAAAGGCCGCAGTGGTTTTGTTATTGGCGAGGGTTCAGGTATTGTGGTGTTGGAGAACATTCAGAGGGCTAAGGATAGGGGGGCAAACATTTTAGGCTATGTCAGCGGATACGGCACAAGTTGCGACGGAGTGGATAGGATTAATCCTGCTGCCGACGGCAAGGAATTGGCCCGGGCTATAAATATGGCTTTTAATGACGCTAAAGCCAAGCCTGAAGAAATCGGTTACATCAGCCTGGATGGGCTTGCGGTTGATCTTTGGGACGACTCTGAAATTAAGGCCTTAAAGCTGGTTTTTGGAGATGCCCTGAAAAATATTCCGGCAAGCTGCCCGAAATCCATGTTCGGTAACCTGTTGGGGGCAAGCGGCGCGCTGGATATGATTATCGCGCTTTTGTCTATGGAGCATAGCCTGATTCCACCTACATTAAATCTGGATACTCCGGTTTTAAATGATATAAATTATGTGGCTAAGCAGGCCAGGGAATGTAAAGTAAATAAAGCTTTGATTATCTCACGCGGACGTGGTGGTATTAATTCAGCTTTGGTAGTTGAAAAACCATAAAAAACAGTAGATAGTATATAGAATACAGGGAAAATAAAATCTAGTTAAGTGGTTAAAAAAGGAGAGGAAATGAGGATATTGTTTGTTATGCCGAAAGTCGGAGCCTGGGCAACTCATGGAATACATAGATCTCCAAACCAGCTTTACGCGCATTGGGCAGCGTATGTACGCGAAAGAGGCTATGAAGATGTAGCTGTTATCGACGGCAAGGCCGATCAAATACCTATGGAGCAGTTGATCGAACAAGTTAAGCTTAAAAATCCTGATATCGTGGTCATGGGTGAGCAACTGCATGGTTACGGCGGCTATGGAGTTTTACGTCATTTTAAAGAGGCGGCTATCGGGATTAAGAAAGCTTTGCCTAAGACAAAAATAATCCTCGGTGGATTATGGTATTCGGCGATGCCTGTGCCTACACTGGAGGAGAATCCCGCAGTTGATTTTGTAGTTATGGGTGAAGAGGAGTCTTTCGGGGATTTAGTTGAGGCAATAGATAAGAACAAACCGCTTAAGGATGTAGGCGGGGTCACTTCCCGCATTGATGGCGCAATTGTTATGGGGCCGCATAAGCCTCTTATGGAAGATCTGGATAAACTGCCTTTGCCGGCGTATGATTTATTCCCGATGGATAAATATGTAGGGCATACTTATTGGAAGCCGTTTGTAGATATGGTTACATCCCGCGGTTGCCCTTCAGCGTGTACCTTTTGTTATGAATGGGACCAATTTGACCCACGCTCACCATCGGATTTTTTGAAATGGCGGGCAAAGTCTCCGGAAAGGGTAATGGAAGAATTGAACCTTCTGCATAGAAAATATGGGGTTAAGGTTGTAGTTATCCAGGATGATAATTTTAATGTAGACCCTAAAAGAGTGCAGAAATTCTGCGAACTTAAAAAGGCATCCAATAATCCGATTAAATGGGTATCTTTAGGCCGCGCTATTGATTGGGTCAATTGTGAATCAATCCTCCCCTTTATGAAAGAAAACGGTTTGTTTATGGGTGTTTTCGGCATTGAGGTTACCACGCAGTCGGAGCTTAAGAGAATTGCCAAGGGCATTACTATTGATCAGATCAAAAAGACCATTGAGATGTTCCGTAAGAATGATATCGCTATCGTTGCCGATATCATGATGGGTTTTGATTATGATACCGAAGAAATTATCAAACAGCGTTTTGAGTTCACTGATCAGGTGGATCCGGATGTCCTGTGGGTAGGTTATGTTACCCCTGCCCCGAATTCACCTATGTGGAGGATTGCATTAAAAAAACACTGGATGGATCCCAAAGAGGTGGATTTTAGCCAATGGGATTTCTTACATCCGGTAATCCCTACCGATCATCTCTCTACGGAAGATCTGGGTAGGCTGGGTTCATGGTGTATGCGTGAGTTTTTTTCAAAGCCCGGCAGAATTAACCGTATTATGGAGAGTAATTTTGACCCGCTTGCAAAGCTTTGTTTCCAGGATGTCATGAATGGTATTAATAAATGGGAAGCGGCCGCGACAAAGGGTGAAGTGCAGATATAAAGGCAGTAGGTATAATATAGTATATAGAATGCAGGAGGGATAGATGAAGGATAAAGTTAAAGAGGTATTGTCGAATTTATTGAAGGTAAAGATCGAAGAGTTGAAAGATGATGTTTCTTTACAAAACAGCATCGGGGTTGATTCCACTGAAATGGTGGAATCAGTGATTGCCCTGGAGAAATCATTCGGCGTAAAGCTTAACGTTAAAGAAATAACCAAGAATTCAACAATAAGCGATATCGCAAACAATATCCAGTCAAAATTAGTGAAATGAAAATTATTGATTTAAGTTTGCCTATTGACGAAAAGGCCTTTGAAGTGCACAAGGTGGATATCGAGCGCATATCTCATAAGGCCGGGGTTGCCAAGTTTAACCGTGTAATCATGGGGAAGACGGTCTTGGGCAAAATAAAATACGCTTTGGGCATGCGTATTATAAAAAAGGAGCAGCTGCCTGACGAAGAATTCTTGTCTTTGGAGATTGTGCATGCCCCGGTACACATAGGAACACATCTGGATTACTCCTTTCATTACGGTTCAAGGTCAGAGGGCCGTTCTTCAAAAACAGCGGATGAGATCCCCCTGGAATGTTGTTATCAAAACGGCGTAAAGTTGAATCTGGTACATAAGAAACCCGATGAAACAATTAATGCGCACGATATAAAATCAGCGCTTGATAAAATAAATTACCGGCTTAAGCCGTTGGATATTGTATTATTGCAGACCGGCGCGGATAAGCTTTATGGCGGCCCCAGATATTTTTCAGATTATCCGGGTGTTGACGTCTCGGCCATAGATTATCTGCTGGCTTGCGGAGTAAAGATTTTCGGGGTAGATACCATGGGTATTGACCGGCCTTATAGATTTATGTTGGGAGAATTTTTAAAGACAAAAGACCCTAAAACATTTTACCCGGCGCATTTTTACGGCCGCAAGAAAGAATTCATCCATATAGAGAGATTAGCTAATTTGGAGAAGCTTCCTGATTTTGGGTTTAAAGTTATTTGTTTTCCGGTCCGGATAAAGAATACCGGGGCAGCTTGGGCCAGGGTAGTGGCTATATTAGATTAATAAGGAGGAATAGATGGGGCATACTTGCAATTCAATAATTATTAATGCGCCTTATGATTTAGTATTCGATATATCCAATAATATCCCGCGCTGGACAGAATTATTCGGCCAGGAATATAAAAAAGCAGAAGTGGTTAAAAAAGAGGCCAATAAAATTATATTCCGCCTGACGGATGAAGATGATAAGTCGTGGCAGTCCTGGAGGCTACTTTTTAAAGATAATTATTTTGCTTATGCCCAGCGCCAGGAACCAATGTTCCCCTTTGAATATATGAAGATTATCTGGCTTTATACGCCTAAGCCCGAAGGTGTCGAGTTGACCTGGATTCAGCATTTCCATATGGATGATAAGGCCAAGTTTAATGATGAACAGGTTGAAGGTTTTATCAACGAAGGCTCGCAGCATAACCTGAAAATCTTTAAAGAGATTATTGAAAAAGAAGCGGCCAGGTGAATACAGCCACATTTGTTATTCTTTGTTTAGAGGGGGCGGTTTTATCTTTTAATGTAGCCGCATCCGCGGCGTTAATACCGTCTATCGCAACTGACTTTGTTCTTTCTCAATTTGTAGTAGGCAAAATAATCTGGTTCTATATGATTCCATATGGGGTGGCGGCATTTTTCTATGGCCCATTGGTGCGCGCCTTTGATGCCCGCAAGGTTGAACTATTCTGCATATTTTTGTTTTCCCTGTCTAATCTTCAAGCAGGCATATCACAGAATATTTCTACGCTTTTTGTTGCTAGGTTTATGATGGGGTTATTTGGCGCATCGGTTATCCCGCTTGGCCTTATTTTAATCGCCAGACACCTGGATGAAACAAGGCGCGGCCGTTATATAGGTTTATTTTTTGGCTCTACATTTGTAGCATCTCTATTGGGGCTATTCCTTAGCGGGATAATTAACTGGAGGTTGATGTTTATTATCCCGGCGGCAAGCGGTTTTATACTCTGGGTGTTTATGTATATTCATCTTCCCAGTTTTAAAGAAAAAACGGAGAATTTCCGCTTGGGTTATTTAGAGGCTTTTAGAAACAAGAAAGTTGTAAAGATATTCAGTTATATCTTTTTTATTAGTTTAATTTATCATGCGGTGCAGCAGTGGCTGGGAGTTTTTTTCTCAACCCAGTTAAACTTAGGCCAATTCACTATTAGCATGTTGATCACTCTGACTAGTTTAAGTGGTATATTCGGAGAGGTTTGGGGAGGGCGTCTTGCGGATTCAATAGGTCGTTTAAAAGTGGTGAATTTAGGTATCGCCTTTATGGTATTAGGTGTTTTTTTGCTTTTGGTAAAACTACCCTTAGGCTTACTTGTTTTGGTAATGGTTATTTGGGGTTTAGGCTGGGCATTTAATCATGTGGGTTTGTCTACGATACTTACGGATTTGCCGGAGAAATTTTTAAATGAGGCAGCCAGCTTAAACAGCGGGGTGCGTTTTATCTCCGGAGGCATTGGTGTATGTCTTGGTGGTTTAATTATGCAAAAGAGTTTTGTCCTGGGTTTTTTGGTTTTTGGTTTGGGGTTATTAATTTTATTATATGTAAGCCGTTTGGCAAGTGGCAACAGTACCCGGACTTAAAGGTAGTGGCCGGCACATTGTTTTATTTGAGAAACAAGTGCGACGCCTCTGCGTCGTGTACCCCCTTTGTGGGTAAGGAGGAGAACTATGAGTTTGGAGCTAAAAGGAAAGACAGCGATTGTTACCGGAGCCAGCCGCGGTATTGGTAAGGCCCTTGCCTGTACCGCTGCGGGTTTAGGGATAAATTTAGTTATTGGCGCCCGCAACTTCGGTCCTTTAAAGGAAACCGCGGAAGAAATATCCGGTAAATTTAAAGTTGAGGTTTTGCCGGTAGCTTGTGATGTGACAAAATTAGAGGATCTGGAAAACCTGGTTAAAAGCGCAAAGGATGAGTTCGGTAAAGTTGATATATTGATTAATAATGCCGGAGTATCCAGCCAATATCCTTTTCAGGAGCAGCCAATTGAGGATTTTGAAAGGTTAGCCCACACCAATTACCTGGGGTATGTCCGGCTAATCCGGCTGGTAATTAATGATATGATCAAAAATAAGAGCGGGGCGATCATCAATATGGTTTCCGGTTCAACTTTATGCGACCCGCTGCCCAGGAACTTTATTGTTTATAGCTCGCTTAAAGTCGGCTTAAGGGCATTTTCCAAAGGATTATTTTGGGAGCTGCGCGATCACGGGATCAAGGTAACTTCTATATTGCCCGGAGTTACAGACACGGATTTAACCGGTAAATTACAGGAGATTACTAATGATACCTCGCGACTGATGACTACTGAGGCCATTGAGAATGCCGTACGTTTTGCCTTGACTGTACCGGCTAATGTTTGTCCCTTAGAGATAGCGGTAATTAATCAACAAACTCCCTGGACTGCTCCGGTAATACCGTTTAAACAGCAGCACCCGTCTTGATCGGAATGGACGGTGCGCGCTTCTGCGCAGCACCCGGGAAAGTAATGGAGGAAAAATGAAAAAAGTGTTTTTTTTGGCGGTACTGGCGGTTTTATCCGCCGAGGGGATTGTTTTGGCAGAAGGGAATAATCTATTGGTTGATGATTTTGAGATCGCAATTACCGGAGGTCCTGATGGCACGGTTGATTTTGGCGCAGGCAACGGTTCAAGCGTTGAGGTAATTGAGTCTACTGACATCAAAAACAGCGGTAATAAAGCAATGAAGGTAGTTTATGATGCTGTTGGAGGAGGGTATATTTATGTGTCGCGCGGTACCGGCCTTGATGCTAAGAATGCCAATTGGAACATTAACCCATCGGACATAAAATGGGAAGAGTATAATGCTATATCTTTCTATGTTTACGGGACAGATTCTAAGGCCAGAATCGCTTTTGATATTAAAGATAATGGCGGCGAGATTTGGCGTTTTGTAACAGAGGATGATTTTAAGGGCTGGAAAAGGGTGGTCTGCAATTTTGACAAATTTGTGGTACGCGATGACTGGCAGCCGGAGAGCGCCGATAAAAACCTCCAGCTTGATTTTCCGATCAAGATCTTTCAGTTTGAGCCGCTTTCTGAGTCCAAGGGCACATTATATTTTGATACGGTAGAATTAGTAAAACAATAAAGGCGGTGCGCTGATGAATAAACAGGATGAGAAGAATTTAAAGAAACGTTATTTTATTTGGCTCTATAAAACAGCCAAGGAAACTTTTGATAAATACGAGCGCAAGTTTACCCAGGTGGATATTGATAATGATATCCTGGCTGAAATGGAAAAAGAACTCTTGGGCGTGTATCTTCCTCATGAAAAAGACGCCCTGCAGAAATATATTAACGATTTTCAAAGATATATCGAAGATAAAGAGAGGGCCTGTTCGGAATTAAGGGACCAGGGGAAAAAGACAAACCCGGAGTTTATTTTCTCGGAGATAAAACTGGACGCCGTTGAAAAGGTGATTGTTAAGGAATTGGGCAGAAGGGGATTGGAAGAAATCAGGTCTCTTTATGAAAAAGAAATGACCGGGCGTATTTTAAAAAGCACGGAGCATTAATGTTGATAGATGCGCACAGCCACTGGCTGCCGGAAGAGATTATCACAAATGCCCATTTTTTTCATAAGGGGTGGGGTGATATTGAAGCCCAGCTGAAGATGATGGATGAGGCAGGCATTACCGCAGCTGTTTTAAGTTATCCTACATCAGATGCGCATTTGAAATTAGGCAGTATCAGCGAGGTCGCCCATATTTATAACGATAATGTCGCAAAAATACTGAAGCGTTATCCCGAAAGATTTATCGGGGCTGCGGTTTTGCCCGTAGATAATTCTATTGATATGCTTGAAGAGTTAAAGCGGTCAACCAATGAGTTGGGGTTTAAGGGAATCTCTCTTGCCTCAAGTTATAATGGCATCTATCTGGATGATAAGATGTTCTTACCTATATATAAGGAAGCGCAAGAGAAGGATATACCGGTTTTTGTGCATTCCCAGATCGTTAACCCAATAGGTTTTGAGCGGGTAAAAGACCCCTTGCTTACTCCGGTGGTAGAGTATGTTTTTGATACCACGATTTCAGCAGGTAAGCTTTTAATGTCAGATATCCTTAGGCAGTACCCTAAGGTAAAATTTATCTTTGCCTATTTTGGCGGGGCGGTCTGCTATCTTAAGCAGCGTTTTGACGCAACCTATGCCATGTTGCGCTCAATAAACTTCGTCAAGGACCTGCAGGCCAATCCTTCGGAGTATTTTAAGAATATTTACGTGGATACAAGCGGGGATGCCACCAAAGCTAACTTTATGCTGGCTCTTGAGCTTATGGGGCCGAAACATATTTTGTGGGGCAGCGACTGGCCGGCAAAGAAAGATGTTGCCGCAGGTATTAAAGCCGTCAATAATCTTGATATATCCCAGCAGGATAAGGAAAATATCCTGGGTGTGAGTTTAAAAAACATTTTTGCCCTTTAAATCTTGGCGAAACGCATTGAGCCGCGCGAAGGAAGAGAAAAAATATGTGGAATAAAACTTTGGTGTTGTTTTTAATCATCTTTTTATTCAGCTCAGGTTTTGTCTTCGCGGTAGACTTTGACGGGTGGGTAAATTTAAAGAATGAAGATTCGATTCTATATTCCGTTTTGCGGTTTCTTAACCCGCCGGGGCTTAACAGCGTGCTCTTCACAGTCTTTACGGTAATATTCGCTATTGGGACCGCGGCCTGTATTTTTGCTTTTGAAGGGTTCCCGAAGATATTTTTTTTATTGTTAAGCCTTTTTTGTTGGGCGAGAATAGCGAGTTTTTTTGTGATCTCTTATCTATCGGGGCAGGGAGCAATTTCGCCGTAGAATTTGGCTATGATAAAATTAATTAATTTGATTATTGGAGGCGCGGCAGGGACGATTGCCAGGTATTTTCTGGCCGGGGCAGTTTACCGGATAATGGGAACAAGTTTTCCATATGGAACGCTGATCGTAAATATCAGCGGTTGTTTTATCCTGGGATTTTTGGTTTCTTTATCGGATAAGAAATTCATGTTTAGCCCGGATGCGCGCCTGTTGTTGATGATCGGTTTTTGCGGGGCATTTACTACATTCTCAACTTTGATATTCGAGACTGATAATTTAGTCAGGAGTGGCCAGGCAATACGGGCTTCTGTTAATATTTTTGCCAGCGTAATATTGGGTTTTGTTTTATTTAGGGCAGGTACTTTTATAGGAGAGCTAATATGAAAATTCCCGCAGATGGCAAGCTTTTAAGGATTTTTATCGGCGAGGCGGATAAATGGAATGGAAAACCGCTTTATGAAGAGATTGTCCTTTTGGCCAAGAAAAGCGGAATGGCCGGAGCTACCGCAATAAAGGGTTTTATGGGGTTTGGCTGTAAAAGCCATATGCATACCGCTAAACTATTGAGGTTATCGGAGGATTTGCCGATTGTTATTGAAATTGTGGATAGCGAAGAAAAGATTAATCAGTTTATTCCGCAACTCGATGCCATGGTTAAAGAGGGGTTGATTACCCTTGAGAAAGCAAACGTGATTATGTACCGGGCTTAAAGTAAAATAGGAGATAATTAATATGCAGATGCAGAAGGATGTTCATTTAACAGGTAAAGATTTAACGGATATGGTGCAGCTTAGGCCGCAGGATGTGGGTAAATATGCCATTGTTCCCGGGCCAAGGGATCGCCTGGAAGCATTGATGAAGAAGATCGAAAATCCCGTAAAGAATTTCTCGTTCATGGAATATACCATGTATACCGGCACCTTTGAGGGGATTAAGGTAACCGCGATAAACGGAGGCAGATTTTCTACGGATACCTCTATTACCACAGAGGTGATGTGCAATGCCGGGATTCCGAACATCATCCGTGTAGGCACTTGCGGCTCACTTGATGAGAATATTAAGGTGGGGGATTTGTTCATAGTGGATGAGGTTATCCGCGGGGACGGGGTTACTCCTTATTATGTGGATAAGGATTTTAAGACTCTCAGCAATAAGGGCATATCTGATTTGTTATTTGAGATTGCTAAGGGTATGGGCTTAAATGTCCATCGCGGAAAGGCCTGGACAACTGACGCATTATTGCGTGAAACTCGCCAGATTGTGGAAACTAAACGTAAGGAGGGGGCTCGGGCGGTAGATATGGTTTCCTCAACCCTGCTAACTATTTGTCAAACATATAAGATCAAGGCTGGTTCAATACTTGCGGTCAGCGATAATGTGGTCACAGGAGAGATGGGTTTTATGAACCCGCTTTATTATATGGCGGAAAGCAACCTGATTAAGATTGCCCTGGAGGCGGTCAAGAAAATGGAAGGCAAATAATCTATGATGAGATTTTCGCCGCTTTTTTGGTCGATTCAGTTAAAAGGCAACGTTATTTACATCCTTGATGAAACTAAGCTGCCGCAAAAGGAAGTTTGTATAAAGGCGAGAAATTACCTGGAGGCAGCTAAGGCCATCAAGGAGATGAAAACCCGCGCTGTGGGCCAGGTACTTTTGGTGATGTATACTTTTATTTTAAGTAAGCGGCAGAATGTTAATTTAATTAAGGTGGCCAAAGCCATTAATGCCACGCGTCCGACACTGGCGTTCAAAGTCTTAACAGATATGGTTCTGAGTTGGGATAAAGGAAAGGCACCGTTAGAAAAAAGTATTTTAGGTTTCCTGGAGGCGCTTAAAACTGCCCGCCTAAAACAGGCTAAGGATATGGCTAAGCTGTTAAAAGACGGGGATGTAATTCTTACGCATTGCAATGTCAGCGGGTCAATGCCATTGATCGCCGAATTCGCTAAACAGCAGGGGAAAAAGATAAGTTTCTATGTTACCGAGACCCGGCCATATCTACAGGGTTCGCGTTTAACCGCCTGGGAGCTTATGCGTGCGAAAATCCCGGTAACGATTATTACCGATAATATGGTGGCTTATTTGTTATCTTTAAAGAAGGTGACTAAGGTAATTGTAGGCGCAGACCATTTAACCCAAAACGGGGATATTGCCAATAAGATCGGGACCTATCAGATCGCGGTGGTGGCAAGATATTTTAAGGTTCCTTTCTATGTTTTATGTCCTCCTGCGTCAAAATTAAAAAGCGGTAAAGAAATCAAGATCGAGATACGCCCGGATAGCGAGCTTAAGACCTATCAGGGTTTATTACTTGCCCCGAAAGAGGTCAAGGCGTATTATCCGGCTTTTGATGTTACGCCGGCAAATTTAATTACCAGGCATATTTATTTGGGAGTCTGAGCATGTCCGAGAAAGATTTGAAACTTGAGATTATTGAAACCGGCAGGCGCGTTTATTCCGCCGGCCTGGCAGTAGCTAAATCCGGTAATTTGAGCGCCAGGCTCGATGAAGAAAATATCCTGATTACCGCCAGCGGTACATTCCTGGGCCAGATTAAAGAAGAGGATATTGTTAAGGTAAGTTTAGCCAGCGCAAAGTTTAGCGCTGGAGTTAAACCAAGTTCGGAGTTGTCTTTGCATAGCCTGGTCTATAAATACTTTCCCGCCAAAGTAGTTATTCATTGTCACCCGCCGTTAATTAATGGGTATTTTGCGGTTGCCAAAACACTAAAAGCGATGAGCTTTGAAACTAAGTTTTATCTTGGAGATATCCCCGTAATCCCCCAGGAGACTCCGACGGTAACTTTGCCTGAGCCGGTTATCGCCGCCTTAAAGATAAACAACCTGGTGGTTTTAAAAAACCACGGCACAATAGCGGTTGCGGATAAGTTTGAAGATGCCTTAAGCATTACTGAGGCTTTGGAAGAAGCGGTTAAGAGCGCCGCATGCGCCCGTTTGTTCGATAAAGATATTCTTGATAGCTTAGATGTTGCCTTAAGGGAGGATTTGAAACGCAACGAGCCAGCTTATAATATGTTTAGCCGGGAGCATATCCAAGCAATCGTGGATTTGGTTAATCGTGATGAATTTATCGGCCAAAAGGGGAAAGAGTTGGATTTGACTTTGAAACTGGCTATCCGGATGGATGAGCGTGCCGAGGTTTTTAAATTTAATTTTGAAAAAGGGAGAATCGTAAAATTGGATTTTGACGCTGATGCGCCGTTTGTAATATCGGCGCCGGCTCCTGTTTGGGAGCAGGTGTTTTTAGGGAAGTTGGATTGTTTTGTGGCAGTTACACAGGGTAAAATGAAGTTAAGCGGCCAATTAGGCCAGCTTTCCAAGTGGTACGTCCCTTTTACGCGTTTGTTCGCTTTATTTAAAGCAGTAAAGGTAAAATGAGTTTAAAATATCTGCTCTATATAAATGGCCAGTTTATTGAGACTTCGGAAAAGCAGAATATTATCAATCCTTCCACGGGTAAGGTAATTGCCGAAGCATCGCTGGCCTCGTTAAAAGAAACGGGCCTGGCTTTGGCAGGAGCAAGACAGGCCTTTGATTCCGGGCCCTGGACGCAATTTTCCCTGCTGCAACGGAAAGATTTTATTTTTAAGATTGCCCAGGGCATCCTGGATAACGCCGCCGCTTTAGCGCAGTTAGAAACACAAAATACAGGTAAGCCCATTAAAGAAACTACTTTTATGGATATCCCCTCCAGTGCCAAGACTTTTGAGTTTGCGGCTAATAATTTTATGAGTTATTTGACGAATGAAGAGTTAAGTGTTTCCGAGGATGCGAAGTCGCGTTTAATCCGTGAGCCCATGGGCGTGGTAGTATTAATCGTACCCTGGAATTATCCGCTTTTAATTACCTGCTGGAAACTTGCTTCGGCTTTAGCTTGCGGCAACACGGTTATTCTAAAACCTTCCAGTATGACTCCGGTTACTGCTTTAGAGCTGGGCAAGATTATCCATGCCGCCGGCCTTCCTGCCGGAGTAGTGAACATTGTTAACGGCAGCGGTTCAAAAATAGGGGAAGAGCTTTGCGTGGATAAGCGCGTGGATATGATTTCTTTTACCGGCAGCAATGAGACGGGTAAACAGATCCTGCAATATTCTTCAAGGAACGTGAAGAAGGTGATTATGGAATTGGGGGGCAAATCTGCCAGCCTTGTATTTGATGATGTTGATGTGGGGGTGGCGGTGAACAGCTCTTTGGCCTCCATTTTCCTGAATCAGGGGCAGATGTGCACGGCTATGTCCCGGATTTTCGTGCAGGAAAGTATTTACGATAAGTTTCTCGCTGATTTTGTAGAAAAGGCAAAGCGTATAAAGCTGGGCTTAGCGGATGATTTTGAAACCCAGATGGGGCCATTGATCAATGACGCGCAGCGCAAAAAGGTGATAGCCTATATCGAAAAAGCAAAAGCCGAAGGCGCTAAACTTGTCTGCGGCGGCAGGATTCCGGAAGGCGCGGATTTAAAAAATGGTTATTTCTTTGAGCCCACGGTTTTAGTTGATGTGAATGCGCACTCGCATATATTTAAAGAAGAGGTGTTTGGCCCGGTAGTTTTAATTAATAAATTTTCAGGTTCTGATGAGGCTGTAATTTTAGCCAATAGCGTAGATTTTGGTTTGGCTGCCTGTATCTGGAGCAAAGATTTATCCCTGGCGCAGGAATTAGCTAAAAAAATAAATGCCGGTATTGTCTGGATTAATACTTACGGCATGTTTTATAACCAGCTTCCTTACGGAGGGTTTAAGCAGAGCGGCTTTGGTAAAGAATTAGGCAGGGAGGGGTTTCTGGAGTATAGCCGGCTGAAAAATGTAATATTAGATCAATCAAACGAAGGCAAGCCGCTGGTCAATTACTGGTATGGATTCTAATGGATATAGTTGATATTTTAAAGAAGCGCGCAAAAGAATATGCGCAAAAGCCGGCACTTATTTTTGGCCAAGAGCAGGTTTCTTTTGCCGGGCTCAAAGATAAAGTCTTTTCTCTTGCCCAGGGCCTGCTTAAGCTTGGAGTAAAACGCGGGGATAAGGTTGCTATTTATCTTCCTAATTGGCCGGAATATGTTTACAGCTATCTGGCTGTCTGGTCCATCGGCGCCTGCGGCGTACCTTTGGATTTTATGCTTACCGAAGACGAGATAGTTTCTTGTCTTAGCCATTGCGAAGCCAAGATTCTTATCACTAAACACAAAGCCAACATTTCGCTTTCCCTTCTTAAGCAAAGTTTGCCTTCATTAAAGCATATTATCTCTTGTCGTTTAAAAGAGAAGGAGGCCTTAAACTTTGAAGAGTTATTGGCAGAGAGCTCAATCAGTGCTCCTGATTCAGCGGTCAGGGAAAAAGATTACGCCATAATCTTTTATACCTCCGGTACAACCGGTAAACCAAAAGGCGTTTTAATTAATTATCTCCAGCTGGATGCTCCTCCAAAATCAATGGCTTTTTTTGTGAATGCTGATTTAAGTTTCAAAGATACCGCTCTTTGCGCCCTGCCCTTTTCTCACTTAGGCGGCTTAATCTATATCCAGAATGCAATTACTTTTGGGCTAAGCCTCGTGTTGATGGAACGTTTTATGCCCCTGGATTTCTTAAGGAATGTGCAGAATTATAAAATTAATTTTTTCTGGATTGTGCCCTCGATGTATTACGCGCTGCTGCAACTAAAGGAGTTTGAAACCTTTGATTTATCCAGCTTGCGTTGGATTGTTACTTTTGGGGCATCGAGTTCTCCGGATGCCCTGCGCAGGTTCCATCAGTTTTGCCCTAAGGCCAATCTTTTAAACGGCTGGGGTTTAACCGAGACAAATGCTCCGACAGTAGTTTTGCCTATGGGCTCTAAGAACATAGAGAGCGTAGGCAGGCCGGCTCCCTGGATTGAAGTAAAAGTTTTTTCCGCCGAAGGCGGATCCGCCTGCGGCGGAAATGATGCCGAGAAAGAATTGCCTATAGGACAAGTCGGCGAGGTTGTGGTAAAAAGCTGGGTGGTTACCGACGGTTATTTTAAAGACGAAGGATTGACTCGTCAGACTATCCGTAATGGCTGGTTTTATACAGGAGACCTGGGCAGGTTTGACGCGGAAGGTTTTCTTTATATTGTCGGCAGGAAGAAAGAGATGATTAAGGTTGGCGGTGAGATTGTTTTTGAGCCGGAGGTAGAGTCGGTTTTATTGAGGCATCCGGATATTGCAGAAGCCGCGGTAGTAGGGGTATCTGATAAACTGCGGGGAGAGTTACCAAAGGCTTTTTTAGTGGCTAAAGAAGGCAGGGGTATCCCGGAGGAGGATTTGCGATTTTTCTTACGCCAACACCTGGCGCATTTTAAGATCCCGCATTATTTTGAATTTTGCGCAGAGCTTCCCAAGAACCGCACCGGTAAGATTGATAAAGAAAAGCTTAGAATCCGCTCCTGAAATACCATCATGCAAGACATTAAAGAATTAAGTTTAAGGGGACTGGAAGAAAAATTGCTTTCCTTAGGGAAACCTAAATATCATGCCAGACAGATATTCGCCTGGATTTATCAGAAGGGTTCATATGAATTTAACAGTATGAGCGATTTACCGGCGGCCTTAAGGCAAATCCTGGCGGATGAATTCTATGTTTTGGGCTTAAGCCTGGCGGATCTAAAAGAATCTGTTGATGGTACAGTTAAATTCCTGTTTGAGTTAAATGACGGCAACTTGATTGAGGCGGTGAATATCCCTATGGCCAGGCGGGCACCCGGCCTTAGCGGAGAGGCCGTTGCGCGCCGTTGCGCAGTTACCGGATGCATCTCCTCGCAGGCAGGATGTAAATTTGGCTGTGAGTTTTGCGCAAGCGGATTTAAAGGATTTAAACGCAATTTGACCAGCGGCGAGATTTTGGATGAGGTGCTTTATTTAAAGAATAACCTGAGGGATGCCCAGCTTAACCATATTGTATTTATGGGCACAGGCGAACCGCTGGATAATTACGATAACCTTTTAAAGGCTATCAGGATAATTAATTCTGCCGATGCTTTTAATATCGGCGCCAGGCGCATTACCATCTCTACCTGCGGGGTTATCCCGGGCATAAAAAGGCTGCAGGAGGAAGATCTGCAGGTGGAGCTTTCCATATCTTTGCATACTGCCGATGATAAGCTGCGTTCAAGAATAATGCCGGTTAACCGGAAGTATCCTTTAGGGGATTTAATTAAATGCTGCCAGGAGTATATTGAGAAGACAAACCGCCAGATTACCTTTGAGTATATTTTAGCCAGGGACCTGAATTCTGATTTGTCTTCTGCGCAAAAACTGGCCGCGCTTTTAAAGAATTTAAGGTTAGCTAAGGTTAACCTGATCCCGGTTAATCCAACCCCCAAATCTAAAATTATTCCGCCCTCTGAAACAGAGGTGCTCTCGTTTAAGGACTATTTGTTTAAAGCCGGACTTAATGTTACATTAAGAAAAGAGCGCGGCCGGGATATAAATGCCGCCTGCGGGCAATTGAGGTTAAAATATGAACAGGATTAATCTGGGATTTTTAGTAATTGTTCTGGGTATTGTTTTATCCGGGTGCCTAAAGCAGGAAATCAAGAATCTTGACGCAAAAGGCAGCGGCATCATTTGTTTTGGAGACAGTATTACTTTTGGGTATGGGGTAAATCCTGGAGAGGATTATCCTGCGGTCTTAGGCAGCATGGTTAAGATTCCGGTAATTAATGCGGGCGTAGACGGGGATACTAGCTTTGCCGCCTTAGAACGCCTGAGGCAGGATGTTTTAAGCAAAAATCCCCGGCTAGTTATTGTGGAATTCTGCGGGAATGATTTCCTGAAAAAGATACCAAAAGAGACAACGGTAAATAATTTAAGCGAAATTATTGACCGTATCCAGGCTAAGGGAATAATGGTGGCCTTGGTGGATATAAGCGCGGGTATGTTTTTCAGGGAGTATAGAACGGCTTTTAAGAAACTCTGCGATGAAAAGCAAGCGATATTTATCCCGGTAGTTTTGCATAAGATTATTACCAACCCGGCGATGAAGAGCGATTTTTTCCATCCTAACGCGCGAGGGTATAAGATTATAGCCAGCCGGGTTCATAAGGCAATATCCAGGTATATTAAATAGGGGTTTTCTTTAAAATGAAGAAAATAAGCTTAAATCAAATGAAAGGAAATCAAAAAGGAATTATCCTGGAGATATCCGGCGGGCTTGGTTTACAGAATAAGTTTATGAGTATGGGCATTTATAAGGGCAGGGAAATTACAAAAATTAGCCATATTGGCCTAAGGGGGCCGGTAGCGATTAAAGTAGGCAGAAGCGTTCTAGTATTGGGCCATGGTGTAGCTAATAAAATAGTGATTGAAATCCATGATTAAGAAGGTTTTCTTGGTAGGTAATCCTAATGTCGGTAAGAGCGTAGTTTTTTCCCGCCTTACGGGAGTGCAGGTTATCTCTTCTAACTACGCCGGCACTACTGTTGAGATTATGCGCGGGGCCCTCAAGCTTGGGGACCAGGAGATTGAAGTCATAGACCTCCCGGGTACCTATTCGCTTGAGCCGTCCTCTAAAGCAGAAGAGGTTGTGGTGTCATTGTTAAACGAGCCTGCCAAGGAAGAAATAGCGGTAATCAACATAGTCGATTCTACTAACCTGGAGCGCAATCTTTACCTTACTTTGCAGCTTCTTGAGGCAGGCCTTCCGGTAATCGTTTGCCTGAATATGTGCGACGAAGCAAAGCATCATGGCGTAAGTATTGAAATAGACAAATTGGAGAAACTTCTCGGGGTTGCGGTTGTGCCGACTTGCGCCATAACCGGTTCAGGAATAAAGACCCTGGTTGAGAAAATAAAGGATGTAAAAAGCAAGCCCAGGGAGAAACCAAGCCACAGGGACCGTTGGCAGGCGATCGGCTTAATCATAGAGCAGGCGCAGCGCTTAACGCATCGGCACCACAGTTTACGGGAGGTTTTAGAGGATGCTTCGGTGAGGCCGTTTAGCGGGGCGCTCATTGCCATTGGCCTGATGCTGGCTTCTTTTCAAATTGTGCGTTTTATCGGCGAAGGTTTAATCAGCAGGATAGCCGATCCCATATTTCTTAATTTTTATCAGCCGCTCTTAGTTAAATTAAGTTCGATTCTGGGGGAGGAGAGCTTTCTCCATCATTTATTAATCGGGGATTTGATTAATAGTAGAATTGATTTTAAGCAGTCTCTGGGTTTATTGACTACCGCTCCCTATATCGAATTTGCCATGGTTCTGCCTTACATCATTGCTTTTTATTTTGTTTTAGGCCTGCTGGAAGATATCGGTATCCTCCCGCGTCTGGCAATGCTTTTAGATAATCTTTTGCATCATATCGGTTTGCATGGTTTTGCGATTATCCCGGTGCTTTTGGGTTTGGGTTGTAATGTTCCAGGTATCCTAGCTACGCGTAATTTAGAATCCAGGCGAGAACGGTTTATTGCCGCAACACTGATTTCTATTGGCGTGCCCTGTGTAGCCTTGCAGGCGATGATCTTTGGTTTGCTGGGTAAGTTTTCCGGTTTTTATGTTTCCGGGGTATATTTGGTCCTGTTGGTTGTCTGGGTGGTTTTAGGGGTAATCCTTAACCATACGGTTAAAGGATACAGCCCGGAGCTTTTGGTCGAGATCCCTCCGTACCGGCTTCCCGCATTGTCGACTTTGGGTAAAAAGTTATTCCTGCGTATTAAGGGGTTTATAATTGAAGCCGCACCGCTGGTTTTATTAGGGGTTTTAGTAATCAACGTGCTTTTATATTTTAAATTGTTTGATTTGTTCACGGGCTTATTCGCCCCGGTAGTAAACGGGATTTTTGGTTTACCCAAAGAATCGGTGGTTGCTTTAGTTATGGGTTTATTCAGGAAGGATGTGGCAGTGGGCATGCTTATGCCTCTGGCTTTAAGCGTCAAACAACTATTTATAGCTGCCGTGCTTTTGGCCGTATCTTTTCCTTGCGCTGCCACTTTTTTCGTATTTTTCAAAGAGCTGGGTTTAAAGGATTTGCTCAAGGCCGCTTTGATTATGTGCTTGGTTGCCTTGGTTACCGGGACCCTGCTTAATTTTGCTATCCGCTAATTATTCCCTTTCTAAGATTATTATAATAAACTTTATATTATTGATATGCTATTTTGGTTTGGAGTTGCGTAAAAACTGTTATATAATACAAATGATACCTTAATCTTAGGGGCTCCATTTGTTTGTCCGCATAAAGCGGTTAAATCAGGAGGACGATAATGGCTAATGAGGATATCTATAAATTAGTTGCCAACATTGAGAAAGTTATTGTGGGTAAAACTGAAACAGTAAAAATGCTGGTTATAGGGTTATTGACTAACGGCCACATTTTGATTGAAGATATCCCCGGCGTGGGAAAGACAATGCTGGCTTTGACGTTAGCCAAATCTATAAACGGAGATTTTAAAAGGATTCAGGCTACTCCGGATCTGTTGCCTACGGATATTACCGGTGGGTTTGTTTATAGCCCTAAGACCGGAGAATTCGATTTTAAAAAGGGGCCGGTGTTCGCGCATATCCTGCTGGTGGATGAAATTAACAGGACTACCCCGCGCACGCAATCTGCGCTCCTGGAATGCATGCAGGAATATAAGGTTACCGTTGAGGGCTTGACATATCCATTGCCGGCTCCTTTTATGACTATTGCTACGCAAAACCCCATTGAATACCAAGGGACGTATGTTTTGCCTGAAGCGCAGATAGACCGGTTCCTGATGAAGATCAACATAGGGTATCCATCGTTGGCTGAAGAGATAAGGGTTATCTCTGAACAAAAGATTAAGCATCCTGTGGAAAGCGTTATGCCGGTTATGGCTCTTGAGGATGTTTTGAAGCTGCAGGAAAAGGTAAAAAGAGTTCAAGTTTCTCCCGAGGTGTTGGAGTATATCGTTAAATTGGTATCCTCAACCCGTAACTCCGATGTAATAAAACATGGCGCCAGTCCGCGCGCATCAATCGCCATCATGAAAGCTAGCTGTGCCTGGGCATTCATTGAGGGCAGGGATTATGTTATACCCGATGATATTATTAAGCTTTTGCCCCATGTTTTGAAACACAGGATAATATTACATCCGAAGGCAACGATTTCCGGAATGACCCCCGATCTGGTCATCGACAATATATTAAAAAAAATCCCAATTTCTTGAATTAAGCATGTATAAGAAATTCCTGGGAAAGTGGATTCTATTCTTGGTTCTTCTGGGTTTCAGCCTTTTTATGAGCCTGAAGACCCCCTTTATTATCTTCTATTTTTTCTTCTGGATCCTCCTGTCTATTTTGACAATAAGTTCTCTATGGCTGGTTTTAATCTATTTTTTCCAGAGGTTGCATCTGGAACGTAAAATAACACTGAAAATAGAAGAGGATGATGCTTTGGAGGTTATTCTGGAAATAGAGAATAGAGGTTTTCTTCCTGTTTCCGATGCCATATTGAAAGATCATTTAAGTTGCGCGTATGCGCAAGAAAAGCAGAAGTTTATTATGCTGAGCTTTTTAATGCCTAAGTCAGCTGTTAAGTTTACCTACCGTTGTTTTTGCCCCCGGAGAGGCAGATATGAAATAGGCCCATTGGTTGTTTATTTTTTTGATCCCTTGGGTTTGTTTTATTTTAAAAAAACGTATCCGCTGTATTCGGAAGCATATGTTTATCCCCGGATTTTTCATATCCGCAAGTTTCCAGCTTTAAACAAAGGCATCTCTCCATGGCTTGGTGTCGAAACATCGCGCGTGAGCGGCGATGATGACGAATTTTTTGGGGTGCGGGAATATAAAAGAGGGGATCCGTTAAAGAAAATACATTGGATGGTTTCTGCACGTAAAAATCAGCTGATTGTAAAAGAATTCCAACGCCAAGATTTCTTTAGAGCAACCATAATGTTTAATCTGGAAAAAGAAGATAATCTTGGGGAAGGCAAAGAATCCGTCGCGGAATACACCATAAGAATTGTAGCTTCAGTTGCCAAATACCTTATTAATTTAGGCGTATCCATTGAGATTATTTCTCATGCAGGAGAGGTGGTGCATATTCCTTTTAATAAAGGGGAGGGCCATCTTGAGGAAATCCTTAAGTTTTTGACTGTCGCGCAAGCAGAGAGCAGGGTGACATTATTTGAGCTCTTTGCTAACTTTCAGCGCAATATTTTAGAAGATTCAAGCTTGATTGTTGTAATGACGGATAAAAATAAGTCATTTTTACCCGCGATGCTTTCTTTAGGGGTCAGAAACGTATCTCTGGTGCCCATAATTCTTAAATCTTCGACATTTATTAAAACTCATTCCGGGCATAAAGAGGTTAAAGATTATGCTATTGGCATATCTGAGAATATAAACCTTAATCCTATTTATATCGCCTGTAAAGATAATTTAGAGGAGAAATTTTAGTCTAGGTTATGGAAAACAAAGATCCCTATTTTCATCTAGAGTATTTTCTGACGTTTTTGCTTTTTCTGCCGCTATTGCTATTATTTCCCCAAGAAGCAACAGCTCTACGTGTTTTTTTCGTTGGTGGCATAATTTTAGGCTCTAGTGTTGCTTATATCAGCCGCAACCAGCTTTATCTTTTTAAGAAATTTGTGATCTTGGCGGCTAGCATATTGATTTTGACAGCGACAGTTTATTTTGTATTTAAATCCGCCTTTCTTTATAGAGAGGTAATTGTTATCTGTATCAAAAGCCTGTCGCTTTTAATAGTGGTCCATAGTTTTGGTTCATGCCTGCAGGGCTGCTTAAATTCCATGCAGATTTTTAGTATTCTATTATTTCTCTGCTTATGCGCGTTGATCAGGGGATATAATAATTTTTCCCTGTTCCTTACCTCATTGTTTACTTTTAATTTATTGGCACTGGCCAGGATAAGGCTGCACGCTCTTTTTGATAATCCGGAAAAAGCACGGGAAAAATATCAAGGGATAAATATTTTTTTCATTATCGTACTTGTTTTATCGATACTATCAGCATGGGTATTCTTTATTAATTTGCCTCTGGGAAAAATTGAAATATTGGGGTATCTAAAGGAGGAAGGTTTAAATTCGACAGAAGGGCAGGCAAAAGGAAAAGGCGTTTCTTTGACAGGCGAACAGATTCAGAAGGAATTGACTAGCTTGACATTCCGACTTTATTCCACCGATGAAATGTACCGGGTGCTGGCGGCAATCCAGGATTTATTGGTTAAAGAAAAACCGTTTGCGCTTGAAGTTGATAAAGCCCGAGGAGATATTGCGGAGATATTTAGTAATCCCGCTTTAGCCCAGGAGGCGGTGAAAGTGAAAGAATTAAGCGATTCAATTAAAGCGTATATGGGGGAAAAGATATTAAATAATTTAACTCGGATAAAGGATTCTATAAGCAAGATTATTGACGATAACCATATTGGTTTACGGCAAAGGTTTTCTCTATTAAGTTCAGCCAATAAACTAGAATATAGCAATTCTTTGGAGGAAATCAACAAAAATAGCGAGCAGTTGCGTAGCGCAGTTAATGAGGATTTGATTTCTGATGAAGCAAGGAAGAAGTTAAAACAGCTTGATAAACAGCTTAGAGAGTGGAAGGCTTACCAGGTTTATTCCAGAAAGCTCGATTCTTTTCAAAAAGAAATTAATAATTTGGATGAAGACAGAAAATCAGGTTTTAATAAACTAGCCCAGCAAATCCGTGATGTAAATACGGTTCCTGATTCTGCCAAGGTGGATAAGTTGATTGAAAAGATGAGCCAGGGATCGTTTTTAGAAGACGAGAAACTTATTGATAAGGCAGAGGATTTACTTAAATTAAAGAAGGTTATGATCGCTTTAAAAGAAGTCAGCCAACTGCGTAGGGAATTAGAAGATTCCGGGCAATCGATTGATAAGCCGCCTGAACTTGAGGAAGCGCTTAATGCCGCTGAGGAATCCGGGGATCCCCGGGAGATTTTGAGAAAAATATCCAAGCTTACAGAACGCATGCGTCAGGAAAGTTACTTTCAGATCCCCCGGGGAGCAAGAGATATATTGCAGGCAAAGATAGAAAGCTTAGCCAGAGAAGCGGCAGATGCCTTGAAGAATAAAATTCAGGAGAGTGGCCTTGCGGATTCCGGTGAAAACCTGTTAGAAGACTTAAAAGCCATGGACTCTGAACGGACAAAAGATAAGATAACTGTTCTTTCCGCGAAGATGCAGAAAGCATTAGAGGTATTTTACAAGCAAGGCAGCATTACTAAAGAGACCGTGGATAATTTAGTAGGAGAAACTAAAAAAATAGAGGAGTTTTTTACCGTAAGTTCAGAATTGGCAAATATGGGTAGGCAAAAAAGGGCTCTGAATAAGGATATCCCCTTGGATTACAAGGAAAAGGCAGCTAAATTTTTGCAGAACTTATCTTCAGGGGATGAACAGAAAGAACGGATAAAAAAGTTGGTGGATAAGCTGGGGGATGCGCAAACAATATCTCAAGCCGGAGATGTGTCTGAGGTTATTAATGAAGAAATAGATGCATTGGCTAGAAAAGGCGAAGCCAGAGACAGCGAAAGAATAAAAAAGTTCGTACAACAGGCAGTTGAAGAGAGAAAGATGTTTATACTGGAAAAAGAGAGTTGTAATTTACGCAAAGAGATTGAAGTCTTAAAGAGCGGATTGCCGCAACAAGCAGCTTTATTAGAAAGTAGATTAAATAAACTAAGGGGGAGTAAGACCGAGCAAGAATTATTAAAGAACGCAAGCGCGCTTAAAGAATTATCCGAATCAAAGCAGTTTGAAAAAGAATTTGAATCAGATGAATTTTCAGAGATGTCCGACCGTAGCAGGCAGCTAGGGCGGATGAAAATCGACCTGTTGCCCGGTTACGTTATTTTACCTCTACAATCAAGGATTTCTTTAAAAAGCGTAGCAGTTTACGATAATTTTGTTAAAGAAATTTCTCCTGAACTGGAATGGTCTTCTTCAGATTCTTCCATAGCTTCTGTCAATCAGTTTGGCTTGGTTTATGCCAGAGGCATAGGCGAAGCTGAGATAACTTGTCGGTACGGGGGTCTGGTAAGCAGGAGATGCAAAGTCACGGTAGTTGCAACAATCCCCGAGCGGGAGTTTGCCTTTATCAAAAGTGAATTAGGAATATAGCCAAATTGATGAAAATAAAGAAACTCTTTTTATTGATTTTTTTAATCAGCCTTCCTTACTGTAAGTTTGTTTATGCGGAACAAACATACCAAGAAAAGACAATCCCGCAGGGGAAAATTATATTTGGCATGAGGGAGGAAGAAGCGCTTAATAAATACGGATTACCCGCATCTATAAAAGGGAATATATGGTGTTATAATGGTTTAAGAAAATTATATATTTATTTGGATGAACCGCTTGAAGTATACCTTTATCCTCGTTTCATTAAGGGATATGTAGATTTCCCTTTGGAGTTAAAGGTGTTGGCGGGCCCGCAAGAAATAACCGATGTAACGTCTAAGGTTGAGCTGCTTTTAAGTAACCCTGGCAATTTTACTATATCCGGGCAAGGAGTTTTGGTACCTAAAAAACCCGGCGACTATCAAATTATAGCCAAATATAAAGGCTGTTATAGCAATGCAAGTTTTATCTCTGTAGCCGAGGCAGAAGAAGATCCTGGTACAGAAGAGAGGTTAATTAACATAGATATTTTCCCATATAAGCCTTATGTGGATCAAAATACCACAGTTTATTTTCAGGCTTTTGGGACATTTGTTTTTAAAGGTCGTTATACGGTAAGAGAGATAACCCGGCAGGCAGAATGGTTTAGTGAACAAAACGGCCAGGCCCTGAAAATTAAAGATTCAAAAGTCGTATTACGATTCCCTGGAAAGTATAAAGTATTTTGCAGGCATAAAGGATTACAGGGTATCTCTCAGGATATTGAGGTAGCTAAGATCCCTGTCCAGCTTAGTCGTTCTTTAAAGCAAATTTCTATTGTTCCTGCCGATGTCTTCGTAACCAACCAGAGCAGTATATCTTTTTATGCTTTTGCTACTTATGGGGACAACAGGGTAGAAGAGGTCTCTAAAAGAATAGGTTGGGTTATTAAAGATACGGAAATCTTAGAAAGAGTGTCAGATAATGTTTTTGCCGCTAAATTTGTCGGGATAACCGAACTGCAGGGCGTGTTGGATAATTTACGCAGCTTACCCGTTAAAGTGGCTGTTTCGGATTCCCCCGTTATTAAGGCCTGGGTAGAAAAAGCAGAAAAACAAAAAAATTATTTTGAGGATTCGTTTGATGATATTAAAGTCAATATAAAAGATTTAACCCGTAAATTTACCGAAGAAAAAAAGTTTAAGAACATAAGAATATCTCCAGACTATTGCGATATTCCGGCAGGGGCTCAAAAGCAGTTTTCCGCTTTCGGCCTGCGGCAGGATAATTTAGAAGAAGATATAACTATATTGGCCAACTGGAAGATTATTGATGGTAAATTTGCTGATGTAAAGAATGGGTTAATTAACGCGATTGCACCGGGAGATACAAAAGTATGCGTCAAATATAAAAACATAGAAAACCAATGCATCCCGGTTATCGTAAGAGAAGCAAGATTGATTTCTATGGCAGTTTCTCCGGCTAAATTGATGATAGCTAAGGGGGAACATTTATGTTTGGAAGCGGAAGGGCATTTTGGCGACTCTTCACATAGGGATATTACCTCTTTAGTCAGCTGGGTATGCGCTGATTCAGACATAGTGAAGATGGATAAAAACAAAGTTTGGCCCGCAGGGGTTGGCCGGACAAAGATATTTGCTGAATATTTAGGAATGCGCAGCCTTCCGGTGGAAGCAGAGGTGGTGCATGAGAAGCATTGGTTATTTAAGCTTATTTTAAAAATACTGCTTTTTTTATTATTAGCCGTGTTTTTGTCTTATTCTTATTTTTATATATTGACTGAAAAATCTAAGCGGGATATTCTTAGCTTATATTCCAGCCCTAGAGATTTAACTATCGCTCTTTACATGAACCTTAGCAAAATAGTCTCCATTTTTGGTATACAGCATAGGTTTTATATGCCGCCATTGTTTTTAGCCAGTTTGGCTGATGGAAAATATGCCATAAAGGATAATTTGTTCTTGAGATTTGCGCAACAATATGAAGAAGCCAAATACAGTTCCCATATTTTTCCCCCGGGAACATCCCGCTTAGCGCTGGATGAGTATAACCATATATTGAAAATAGTTTTTGCGCAGCATAAGAAAAGAACATTGGCAGCCGGATATTTAAGAGCTTTAATAAGCGGGACGCCTTTTTTCATATATAAAATTAAACCGAGTTAAATGCGCGATAAATTTCCACATTTTAAAAAAAATAAAATTATAATGGTAGTTCTGTTTTGCCTGGGTGTGTTTCTTGTAGACGCGCAGGCGAAAGAATCTTCCAAGCCGCTATTACACCCCGCCAGTTATTGGCAGGTTATAAAAGAGGCTACCTTACAGTGTCTTTTGTGTCCGCGTAAATGTATTCTTGCTCCCGGTCAGCGCGGTGTCTGCACCGTGCGTATAAACAAGGAAGGCAAGCTTTATAGTCTTGGATACGCTAACCCGGTAGCTATCCATATTGATCCTATTGAAAAGAAACCTTTTTTTCATGTTTCTCCCGGTTCTTCAGTCTATTCCCTTGCCGTAGCCGGATGCAATATGCGTTGCGTATTCTGTCAAAATTGGCAGATATCCCAGTCCAGGCCGGATGAAGCCCAAAGTTACAACCTCCTTCCTTTTGAAGCGGTTAATCAGACTATAGAAAACAATTGCCGTTTTATCGCTTATACATATACCGAGCCGACTGTATTTTATGAATATATGCTTGATATCGCAAAACTGGCTTGCGCCAGAGGGTTAAAAAACACAATGCATACCTGCGGCTATATAAACCAGGAACCGTTAAAGGAGCTGCTTAAATATATGGATGCGGTTAATGTGGACCTTAAAGGCTTCTCCGGTGAGATTTACGCTAAAATCGGCGAGATGGCGCAGCTGGAGCCGGTTTTGGAAACCCTTAAAACAATCAAAAACTCAGGGGTTTGGCTTGAAATAACCTGCCTGATCATTCCGGGTTTAAATGACGAAACTGCTAAGATTAAGGAAATGTGTGTGTGGATAAAGGAAAACCTGGGGGCTGATGTGCCGGTTCATTTCAGCCGCTTTATGCCGGCTTTTCGATTGATGAATCTTCCCCCTACTCCTCTTGAAAAACTCGAAGAAGCATATAAAATCGCCAAAAACGCAGGGTTAAAATATGTTTATATAGGCAATGTCCCCGGCCATCCGGCGGAAAGCACATATTGTACGGAATGCGGAAAAATTGCCGTAAAAAGAATAGGATATGAGATTTTAGAGAATAACATTAAAAACGGAAAATGTGTTTTCTGCGGTAAAAAAATATCCGGCAGATGGGATTTCTAACTTATCTTCAGCTTTTTGGCATTGGTTTAAGTTTTGGTTTTTCAGGGCCGTGTTTCTTATCCTGCACGCCTGTTTTTATCACATATCTTGCAGGAAGAAAACTTAAATGGGGCCAAGGATTAATAGAAGCATTAATATTTCTTTCCGCCAGGTTATTCGCCTACCTTGTTTTAGGATTCATTGCCGGAGTTTCGGCAACCCTGCTTAAGCAATTCGGAAACTCCAATTTTACTTCATTTTTAAAGCCCTTGGGAGGAGTAATTATCATTTTCCTGGGGATCTTCATCATGTTTAACAGGGATCCGGGTTATTGCGGGTGTAAGCTCTCGGCGAATAAAGCGTTAACTTTAGGCAGCCTGTTTATCCTGGGTTTTACAATCGGAATATCCCCGTGCGCACCGCTTTTGGCGCTGCTTTTTGAAATTACAATTATTTCCAAGACCGCGCTTGAAAGTCTGATTTGCGTCCTTTCGTTCGGCTTAGGCACATTTATTTCGGGTTTCGTGATTATCGCCGGGTTATCGGGAATAATCAGCCGGCTGCCGGGAAAAATTCTAAAATCAAATCTAAGCTTGTTGATTTTCCGCATTTCCTGCGCGTTGCTTTTAATTTTATTGGGTTTGGATCTTATATTCTAAGGATGTTTTAAAATGGCAGTTTTATTTTCTATTTTTTTAATCGGTTTTACCGCTATGTCAGCGCAAATTGTTATCATGCGCGAATTCCTGATTGTTTTTTACGGCAGCGAAATATCCATTGGTTTTATCTTTGGCAGCTGGTTTATGTGGGGAGCACTGGGAAGCTGGTCTTTAGCCAGGCTTGCCGATAAAGCTAAATCAAAACTGGTTTTATTCTCGGTCAGCCAGCTTGTTTTAAGCTGTTTTTTGGTATTAAGTATCTTGGCAGTCAGGTCAATAAAATTATATTTCAGTCTTGCGCCCGGAGAGATTTCCGGGTTCATGCCGATGATTATATCCAGTTTTATTATCCTTGCGCCAATCTGCATGCTTCTGGGGTTTATGTTTTCTTTGGGCTGCCGGATATATCAAGCCAAGCCCGCTGAGACAGCCAGAAACATCGGCCTGGTTTATGCCTGGGAGTCTGCCGGCGCCCTGCTTGGCGGGGCGCTGTTAAGTTTTGTCCTTATGCGTTTTTTGAATGCAATTGTTACTGTTGTCATTCTTGGCTGGTTGAATGTTTTCGCAGCCTTATGTTTACAGTGGAAGGCAAAAACAAGGAAAACAAGTGCGCTGTTGGCGGGGATAGCGTTGTTTATTTTGATTGCGGATTGTGTCTTATGGGTTTCTGGAAGATGGGGAAGCCTTGATGAATATTCGCGTAAAAGACAGTGGCAGGGGTATGATATCCTGGAAGATAAGAATTCAATTTATGGCAATATCATGATAACAAAAAGGGATAACCAGTATTCTTTTTTTGATAACGGACTGCATCTTTACAGTGTTCCGGATAAGATGGCTTGCGAGCAGGCTGTGCATTTTGTGATGCTTGAACACAATAACCCCCGGGATTTACTTTTGGTAGGAGGCGGCGTGGGGGGCTTGATAGGAGAAATGCTTCAGTATCCGATAAAGAGCGTTGATTACCTCGAGCTTGATCCTGTAATTATAGAAATGGCTGAAAAATACCTTCCCGTAAAGGAGTATGAGCCTTTAAGGAGCTCAAAAGTATCGATTTATAATCTGGATGGCAGGTTTTTTGTTAAAAGCACGCAAAAAAAATATGATTGTGTAATTACGCACCTTGGGGATCCTTATACTGCTCAGCTAAACAGATTTTATACCGTTGAATTTTTTAAAGAAGTAAAGAATGTTTTAAATGAAGGCGGGATCTTTTCCTTCGCCTTAAGTTCTTCGGAAAGCTACATCAGCCCTGAACTGGGAGAATATTTAAGTTCTGTTTACTTCGGGCTAAGAAAAGTGTTTAGAGATGTATTAGTTATACCCGGAGACACCGCGTATTTCTTGGCTTCTGATAAAGCAGGCATCTTAACTTCTAATTATAATATTTTGATGGATAGGGCAAAAGAAAGGAACTTGGATTTAAAATACGTGCGCGAATATTATCTATCCTCTAAATTATCCCCGCAGCTTCTTGCTTATACTGAAAAGGCGCTCCTGCAAAGAGGCCAGGTGAAGCTGAATTACGATTTCCGGCCGAGCACTTATTATTACAATATGACTTTTTGGGCCAAGCGCCTTGGAGGGCAGGTTTTTAAGAAGATGCTTAAAGCAGCCAGTTTCAACAAGGTCATTACCGCCGTATCCGGTATTTGTATCTTGATTATTTTGGCGGGCCTAGCCGGGATACGCAAAAACAAAGATTTTTGTAAACAGGCTAGTCTTATGGCTCTTATGTGCTCGGGCTTTTCCGCGATGGCTATCCAAATAATAATATTACTGGCCTTTCAGATTATTTACGGGTATGTTTTTTATAAGATCGGAATCCTGCTTACAATTTTTATGGCAGGTTTAGCCGCGGGTAGTTTTTGGATGATAGTCTCGGTGGGGAAGTTTAATAAACCATTCGATAATTTAATAAGGCTTAATTCCCTGTTTTGTATCTTTTTGTTAGGGCTTCCCGCTTTATTTTTTTGGTTATCAGCTTCCGGTAAAGAAATTGTATCCCAGGCAGGATCAGGAATTATCTTTCCGTTATTGTCGGTTACCGCAGGCTTGCTTGCAGGCGCACAATTTCCTATCGTGAATAAAATATATTCGGCTAATAAGCAAGAGGAGACAGGCAAGGCTGCCGGATTAACCTATGGGATTGATTTGTCAGGTTCTTGCCTCGGGGCGTTATTGAGCGGGATATTCTTGATTCCTGTCCTTGGGATAGCCTGGAGTTGTTTCATAATCGCGGCTATAAATTTTTCTGTCTTAATAGTATTACTCCTGGGCAGAGGCAGGTTCTAAATAATTATTATGCCGAAGAAGGGAGTTGAACCCTTACGAGGTTGCCCTCATCGGTTTTTGAGACCGACGTGTATGCCATTCCACCACTTCGGCAGGAATTTTTAGGTTGACGTCGTCTATTTTATATTCTAAAATAGCAAAGGTCAATAGATTAATTTTAATAAACTAAAGTTTATATTTTTTGGGGCTGTAGCTCAGCTGGGAGAGCACTTGCATGGCATGCAAGGGGTCAGGAGTTCAATCCTCCTCAGCTCCACCAAGAGTGATAGGGGGCTGCTTCAAGGACAGGACGGAAGGTACCTTCCGTCGAAAAATTGAGGCGGCGCTCTTTTAAAATACAGTTCGAACCAATCTTTTTCAGAAATTC